>CAYPSZ010000103.1:0-1509 GCA_964413125.1 uncultured Desulfobacterales bacterium | reverse complement strand
CATAATATCCCTGGCCGTGATCCCGTCAGGACCCAGGTCCTCTACAGCCAGATCTCCTGCCAGCCCGTGCAGGAACACCCCCTTTAAAACCGCCTGTGGGATCTCCATGCCCATCCCGTACATGGCTGCTATGACCCCTGTCAACACATCTCCTGAGCCTGCAGTCGCCATTCCGCTGTTTCCGCTCAGGTTCATGAAGACCCTCTTGTCAGGAAGGCCGACAAGGCTGTGGGCCCCCTTAAGAACGATAACGGACCCAAAATCGGTCGCGGTACTCTGAAGGATTTCTACGGGACCATCCAAAAGTTCGGGCACGGGCTTTCCGGTGATCCTTGAGAACTCTCCGGGATGCGGCGTGAGTATGGTGGGGGCACTTCGCCTGCGAAGGGTGTCCGGGGTGGCTGAAAGAGCGGCGAGCCCGTCCCCGTCAACGAGGACGGGCCGGTCCAGTTGCGCGGCCAGCCTTCGGACAAGCTCCTGAGTCTCTTCAACAAGAGACAGGCCCGGGCCCACGACCACCATATGAGCCCTCGAACCAATGTCCAGAAGGGCGTCCAGGTTGTCCAGGGAAATGCTGCCCCGGGGGGACTCTTTTTGGGGTATGAACACTATCTCGCTGCCGCCGGAGGCGATATGGGGAATCAGGGAGGCGGGAGCGGCCAGCCGCGCGTATCCTCCACCCGCGCGCAGAAAGGAAAGGGCGCTGAATAAAGGCGCCCCGTAATATGCCGCAGCACCGGCGATGAAAAGAACGTCTCCAAAGGTCCCCTTGTGGCCTCCGGGGTCTCTGGGCGGCAGCCGGTCCGTGTGGTTGATTGCAACCTTGATGTCTGCTGCTCGGATCATTTCCGGAGGAAATGAGATGTGTGTTACAAAGAGATCGCCGCAGAGGTCGTATCCCGGATGAATCATATTTCCCAGCTTCGGCAAACCGAAAGTCACAGTGGCGTCGGCCTGGATCGCTGTTCCCATAATCCGCCCGTTGTCGCCGTGAACACCACTCGGGATGTCCAGACTCAGAACGGGTCGTCCGCTCCGATTGATCATTTCAATAACCTCTGCATATCGACCCTTAACATCCCTTGCCAGGCCGGTGCCGAAGATGGCATCGATCACCCCGTCGCATGCGGCAAGGTCCGGTTCCGCATCAGCGGGCGATTCAAGGGAGACTATTTCAGCCCCGATACGTTCGAGTATCTCTAAATTCATACGGGCGGCCCCGCGATAGCCCCCCCGGTCGCCGAGCATGAAAACCTTTGGTCTTCCTCCGCTCGAAAGGATCTTGCGGGCCACAACAAACCCGTCGCCCCCGTTATTGCCCCCTCCACAGAACACAAGAAAGGTTCGGCCCGGCAGGCCGAATCGGCTTAGGAGCACAAAATAGGCCGCATCCCCGGCATTCTCCATAAGGATTTCCTCGGGGATGCCGTACTTATCTATGGCTGTTGCGTCCAGTTTCCGCATCTCTTGAACCGTGGATATATTCATGGTTTCCCTCCCAGACCTTTT
>CAYPSZ010000102.1:0-4504 GCA_964413125.1 uncultured Desulfobacterales bacterium | reverse complement strand
AAGCAGATTTTGACATTTGCCCGAAAGCGGGAGGGAACGCGAGCGCAAATCAGGGTCTCTCCGATTCTCAAGGAAGCGATCAAATTCCTGCGATCCACGATTCCCACCACTATTGACATTCAATCCAACATCAGGTGTTCCCAGGACATCATACTGGGTGACCCGACCGAATTGAGCCAGATCATTATAAACCTGTGTACCAACGCGGCCCATGCCATGGAGGAGAAGGGCGGGGTTATTGACGTGATTCTGGAGAATGAGCACGTTAGTGACGATTCTGTCGTCGGTATTCACGATCTTCAGCCTGGAGCCTACCTCAAACTATCCGTGAAAGACACAGGCCACGGAATAGACTCTCAGCTATTGAACAAAGTGTTTGAACCTTACTTCACCACCAAGGAGACCGGCAAAGGGACCGGTATGGGACTGGCCATTGTTCACGGTATTGTAAAAAGCTACAGCGGCACCGTAGCCGTCCACAGCGAGATGGGAAAGGGCACGGCCTTCCGTGTGTATCTACCCATTGTCGAAGAGAATACGGGTATTCCCGAAACACCTCGGGGCTCAGGCCAGCTCCCCACAGGAAATGAGCGGGTCCTGTTGGTTGATGATGAAGAACCGATCGTTATGGCAACTCAGATGATTCTGGAAAGGCTTGGCTACACAATCACAACCCGAACCAGCAGCATCGAGGCCCTTGAAGCTTTTCGGAACAACCCGGGCGGATTTGATCTGGTCATCACCGACATGACCATGCCCAATATGACCGGGAAGGAACTGGCCATGGAATTGATGGCCATCAGATCAGATATACCGGTCATCTTGTGTACGGGTTTCAGCGAAAAAATCGGTGAAAGAAGGGCAAGAGAGATCGGCATTCGGGCTTTTGTGATGAAACCGATTGTGATGAGCCAGATCGCCAATACGATTCGAGAGGTACTGGATCGGGAATAAGATCTGGACCTGCTAATGTCATTAAATGTTCATAATATCAGGTATATAGCAGTTATGTCACGTTTTGGGTTGTTCTGAATGTGTGAGATATCCAGAAGGTACTTCTGGACTCAGGAAGACCAAGCCTCCCAATTATAACTCCTTCCAGTCGCTGATAAAGATTAAGAAAAGGTGACCAATCTGGCCTCAATCAATTTTGTTCTTTGGCAATAAAGAAATCCTGTATCATCTCAATAAATAGGGGAAAGGTCAACAGGCCTGGGACATCGGTATGCAAGAGGCCGCAATCAATAGAAGCTCGATAAGGGCCGAGGAAGTGCATAATCTGTGGAATAGGATGTGGGAGATCCTTTTTTTACGGGGATGAATCCCAAGAAGCAGATAGTTGCAGCTCTTTTGCTCTCTGGGAGATGAGATCCGCCAGGTTAGCGATATTGAAAGAACGAG
This sequence comes from uncultured Desulfobacterales bacterium, assembly GCA_964413125.1. Classification (GTDB taxonomy): domain Bacteria; phylum Desulfobacterota; class DSM-4660; order Desulfatiglandales; family HGW-15; genus JAIPEI01. Next base: position 3,103 of record CAYPSZ010000102.1, on the reverse strand, counting down.
TGATTCGGTCAAGGAGATATGAGTAGAAATTGATGCCGAGCTTTTTGGCTGTAGCTGAGAGGGACATAAAGGTGTCCCAGGCTTTTGTGCCTTCTTCGGTGCGGGTGCCGAAGCTGACAGCCCGTTTGCGAACTCGGGTCCGTGCGGCTAATTCTGCCGGATTATTGTGGAGTGGGATCTCTGGATGATCCAGCACCATCAGCATGAACGGTTTCTTATCCCTGGTTTTGGCAATGCGCTGATCGAGGGCATCATACCCGGTCACGGTGGAGAAGAGGTTGTCAAACTCATTTCCCAACCGGAGATGTTCATCCATTGAGGGGTGCTGTTGGTATACAAGGAGCTGTCTGTAGAAGTCCCAGTATTGACGAAGGAAAGCGTCGAGCAGCTCTCGATGATACGGGATGCAAGGATCGAGCTTCTTATAGAGGCGGCCATCATGAACCCAGCACAGGGAGAGATCCTCAGTGATCAGCTTAAACTGAGGCGCATCGTCGCAAAGGAGCATTCGGATGATGGGGAACTCCAACTGGGCGTGGTAGGCGGCTACGGCTGCTGCATCAAGGATGTGAGTATGCTGCTGAGGTCCCAGGTTGGGGAGATGCTTTTCTATAAGCCTGAGGAAATCTTGTTCAGGGATCTGATGGTTTTTGGGAAAGGCGTGCAACGTCTGCACAACCGAGGCGGGGAGTTTAAAGGCTTTCACATATCCAAAGGCTTCTTCATTGAGCAAAAAGGTACGGTCGCTGAAGTTTCTCAGCACATCGATGACGGTCAAGCGGGTTTTATTGGGGGTGGTGAAGTAAGCCGTATAGAGGGGATTGCACAGGATCTGGCAATACTGGTTTTGCCCGTTGACCCGGGTTGAGGTGTCGTCGATATGGTGCCAGGGGGTGCTCTTCAGGCCGGCCTCGTATAAGCCGTCCTTTTCCTGGTGAAAGGCGTCATGGCCCTTGATGAGGAAGTTGGAGAGTTGTCCTGCTGAGATACTGATGCCGGCATCACCAAAGAGATCCAGAATCCTGGGCTGGGTGACGTTGGTGTCAAAGGAGAGCTTAATTGCCAGGCTTTTGATTGCAGGCCCAAACTCCCCCTCAAAGCCTGGCGGCAGGGGGGCCAGATAGCTTTTTTCGAGGGAAGGAGAGTAATATTTTTCTTTCAGGAACAGGATATTGCGGGCCTCAAATTGGATATCCTGGACAACGACACGACCGTACCCCTTGAACTGAGCATCTTTGGGGAGAACGGTCTTGTCCACATGGCAAATTCGGCGCTCGTGGGTTTGTATGCGGTCTTTCTTGGTGGTCTTGTTTCTCTCTTTGGGTTCTTTCCTCTCATTTTCAGAGGAACAATTTTTCGAGGGACCTTTTCGAGGCCGAATCTTAGGTTTTCCCTGTTCGCCTTTTAGGCGGTTGATGTCGTCTCGCAGTTCCTGGTTCTGGCGTTTAAGATCCTGGATTTCCTGACTGAGGGTCTCGACAAGGTTGAGCAATTTGCAGATGCCGTCAAGGGCCTCTTCAAGGCTCCTGATATTATTGAGATCCAAACCGGTTAACATGGTCTGCCCTTTGCTGTATGGAGTCTGTGGCGAAAGTCCTTGGTAAGCGGATAGACATAAACGGCCTTTTTCGAAAGGGTCGGCGTTTTGGACTTGCTGAGTTTACCCCGACCCGTGGTGTTGCCGACATATATCCAGTTGTCCGCTTTGTAGCAGGTTCCCTGGAATCTTTCGGTATCGATGAAGGTCTCCAGCAAATAGACGGGATGATTGTAAACAACGGCCCAGTCTGCTGCTGCCTGCCGACGGTTCAGGGCCAGGATATGAGAGGCCAGATGAGGGACCGCGACCCATGGCAACACCAAGAATCTTGTATTGTTAATGATCAGAGAGAGATTTCTCTGACGGGTTTCCGGCGACCATCCGATAAATCGATCCCTGACCCCTATGTACCATGGCGCTGAACTCCAGGCGAGACAGGCGATAGGGCGATCATTGGAAAACGCCATATATTTGAGATGCTCTCCAACGGGCTGAGTATAGCCCAGGTAATGATGGTCACTGATCAGGCTGTTGAAGAGTTTTTCCCACCGGGTTCGACGGACTTGCTTGAGATCGATAGGATGCAAGTCCCGAACAGACCCTTGTATGGGGGTCTTGTCAACCTCTATATTGGCAGGTTTTTTTCGATTGGCAAGAGGGTTGGGGAGCTTACACTTGGGAGGCGGCAGCTTGATCAGGCCTTGTGATTGCAGCAGCAACAGGAGGCTGCGGCAGACCATGTCTTTGAGTGCGCCATTTGTTTGTCGCCACTCCCATGCCCTGCAAACCTCTTGGGAAATAAAGCGTCTGCTTCCTGAGGGATAGGCCGCTATGATTTTCCTGATGATGTCAACGTCGCCATCGGTAATGTCACGGCCCCGATATGTTGTGACGATCTCCATGGACGGCAGGATAGACCATCAAAGATCGGAACGCAAGAAAAATCGGAAGGCATTAACAAAAAAAACAACTCCAGGGGACGCTGCTACCCCTATTTATTGAGATGATACAGTTTCTCTTCAGTGAGGTCAATTTGATCGTCTTTTTCTATCTATTATGAGGGATTAGAAGGAGTGATGCCATGCGCTTTGTGGGGAAGGTATTTCAGCTCTACTTCATGGCAATAGCTGAAATTTCGATATTGGCATCTGCAGGGATCCGATCCACTTCCACCACCTCCCTGGCTGGAGGTGTCTCATCAAAATATTTGGCGTAAACCTGGTTCATTGCCGAGTACCCGTCTAAGTCCTTCAGAAATATGGTAGCCTTAACCATATCCTGATAGTCCATATTTGCCGCCCGAAGGAGATCGGGGCAAATCCCGAGCGGGGGACTTGACGTAATCAAATGATTACGCTAAATTCTGTTTATGATTAGACCTGATGAGAATCTTGTACCTGATTGGGACGGAGACAATATCAGCCATATTGCGGAGCATGGGTTGACCCCAGAGCAGGTTGAGGAGGTCTATTACAGCGAGGGACCGTTTCCGACCCTGGCCGTTAAGCAGAAGAAAAAGCATAAAAAATCAGATGAATATCGATACCGGCTGTGGGGCACAGA
>CAYPSZ010000101.1:0-4275 GCA_964413125.1 uncultured Desulfobacterales bacterium | reverse complement strand
GTGGTGATTTCCGCTTCCAATGCCTTCCCCGTGCCCTGCTCGACCCGGCATTTCCGCCGGAAAGAGATTTCCGTTGATGGACTCTGAAAACACTATCACTTTGCCCAATCGAAAGTGATTGATCTCCACAAAAGGCATTTGAACTCAAGGGGGCCGTTTTCCGCAACCTAAAAGTACTTCAGACGGATCCGGGGGTCTTCCCGGGTTCATTGACACACGTGAAACCTGTTGTTAACATGACCTGAGAATGTGTCGCACCCGGGTGTGCTACCGGATGGTGCGGGCGCGGGATGCGGGTGGGTTGATGCCGGTATATGAATACACCGCCCTTAACAGGGCCGGGAAAAACACAAAAGGGATTGTGGATGCCGACAGCCCCCAGGCTGCCAGGCAAAAGCTGCGGGGAAGCGGTGTCTACCCCGTGGAAGTACGGGAAAGCATATCGGTTCAAAAGGACTCTTCAACCAAGTCCATATCCCTCTCCAGCCTCTTTTCGCGGGTGAGTTCAGCGGAAGTTACCGTCGCCAGCAGGCAACTGGCCATATTGTTGGGCGCCGGAGTCAGTCTTGTGGCTGCGTTGGACGCGCTGATAGTTCAGAGCGGGAACCCTGCCTTTACCCGTGTGATGGCTCAGGTAAAAGAGTCGGTCAACGAAGGAAACAGCCTGGCCCACGCCTTATCCATGCATCCCCGATTGTTTTCACAGGTATATGTCAATATGGTTCGTGCCGGAGAAGCCTCCGGTTCGCTGGATCTGGTTCTGGCCCGCCTTGCGGATTTTAGCGAAAGCCAACAGGCCCTCATGAGCCGCTTCAAGGCGGCCCTTGCATATCCTATTCTCATGATGTTAGTTGGGTCCATTATCCTTTTTTTTCTGGTCACGTTTATAGTTCCTAACATAACGCGAATTTTCATTGAAATGGAGCAATCTCTCCCTCTTCCTACCATACTACTTATGGTCACAAGTGATTTTCTTAAATCTTTTTGGTGGCTTTTAGTTAGTATTTTGATTGTTTTTATTTTCATGTTTAATCGTATTATTAAGACGCAACGTGGCAGGCGTATATGGGATGAATTTAGGTTGAGGGCTCCAATAATGGGAGGGATCAACAATCGGATGGCAATGGGCCGTTTCGGAAGGACTTTGGGGAGCCTTCTAAAGAGTGGTGTTCCGGTGTTGACGGCAATGAAGATCGTCCGTAATATCGTTAATAACACTGCAATAGCCGAGGCTGTGGATGATGCGATGGAGAGCATCGGAAGGGGGACGAGTATCGCTGTTCCTCTTTCCCGCAGCAGATGGTTCCCGCCCATGGCGGTTCAGATGATAGCTGTGGGTGAACAGAGCGGGGAGCTGGAGAACATGCTTGATAAGGTCGCGGATGTCTATGAACGCGAGGCGGAAAACCGTCTCATGGCCATCACTTCAATGCTGGAGCCGGTAATGATTCTTGTTATGGGTCTGGCGGTCGGGTTTATCGTTATTTCTATTCTGCTGCCCATTTTTGAGATGAACCAGATGATTAGATGAATAAAGCGATGATTTAATATTAAAAAAAGCCAATCAATTTGGAGTTAATAACCAAAAATGAGAAGAATAAGCGAATTCAACAATAAAGGTTTTACCCTCATAGAGTTAATGGTCGTCATCGTAATTCTGGGTATCCTTGCCGGGCTTATAGTTCCCAGAATCATGGGAAGGCCGGAAGAAGCACGCAGGATGAAAGCGAGGGTGCAGATAGAAAGCATTGAAACAGCACTTAAGCTTTACAAGCTTGACAACGGCGTTTACCCGTCCACTGAGCAGGGTCTCCAGGCACTTGTGGAACCGCCCACCGTCGGGCAACTTCCGGCCAGGTGGCGGGAGGGAGGTTATCTTGAGAGGGGAAGGCTGCCGAAGGACCCTTGGGGTAACGATTATGTTTACCTTTCTCCGGGGTTGCACGGTGACTTCGACCTGATCTCCTACGGAGCCGACGGTCAGCCGGGCGGAGAAGGCGCCGACGCGGATATCAACAACTGGGAGTTCGATTAGCTTCCGGATTCGGAGGGTGATCCGTGATCTGGCGAGGAGTGCGGGGCTACACGTTGATCGAGCTGATCGTGGTCCTTGTGTTGGTGGGGCTGTTGGGTTCATTTACTCTTCCAAAACTAAGGCATAATATCCTTTCAGACGATCTTCAGAGTTCCACCCGGCAACTTGCCGGGCTGATGCGCGAACTGAGAAGTGAAGCTCGGCGGCAGCATAAAGACCTCACTTTGAACTTTGACCTGGATGCGGGCAGGTTTTGGGTCGAGTCCGGGGATATGACCGCTGAAGAGCGCGGTTATTCCCGGGACAATGCCTCGGAACTGCCCCGGGGTGTACAGATATCGGACATATGGCTGGAGAGGGATGGCACCCTAAGCGCAGGGGACGTTGCAATAACCGTGACTCGAAAGGGGTATGTTCACCCTTCGGCGATCCACCTGAGGGACGATTCCGGCAGGGAGTTCACTCTCATGTTCGAACCATTCTTGCCGAAGGAGCGGTTTTATGACTCCTATATTGATTTCAGATAGAGACTCTCGGAGTAGAAATAAGGGCCCGTTCCCATCCTGTTCTTGCGCTAACGGGTTTTCTCTTCTGGAGGTCATGGTGGCTTTGGCTATAGTGGCCGTTGCCCTCACCGCGGTGTTGGGGTCCCAGTCCCAAGGCGTGTCTATGGCCGCGGAAGCCAGGTTTTCCACCACGGCCCCGCTGCTGGCACAATCAATCATGGCCCGGTATGAAACCATGGATGTGCGGGATCTGATGGACGGATCCGGGGATTTCGGGGACGATTTTCCAGGTTACGTCTGGCATGGGAGTGTGGAAAGTCCTTTCTTCGATGATCCTCCCAATGTTTCCGATCATCTCCGCCGTATCGAAGTTGTTATCACCAGAGAGGGAATCCCGGGGTGGCGCTATACCCTTTGGCAGTATTTGTATTTGCAGGAATGAGAGGACATCGAAGGATGAGGTTGAAGCCGGTGGGAAGACTTAAGACCCAAGAGGGATTTACTCTGCTCGAAATTCTCATCGCCGCTTCCATGTTTGCGGTGTTGCTTACCATCCTGTTCGGTACCTACTCCACAAGCCTGAGTGTGATGGACAAGGCCGGCGCCGATTCGGAAGTATATGACATGGCCAGGATGGCTATTGATCGGATCAGCGAGGATCTGGAATCCTGCTTTCTGCATTCACCTCCGGCTGAAACTGATGCGGTTTTTGGACGGGTATTCGGTGCATTCGAAGGAAGAAAGAGCGCCGTGGGGGGATATGATGCAGATTTCCTCCGGTTTCTATCCAGGGCCCGGGTGGTTCTGGACGGCTCCGGAAAGAAGCCTGTGGAATCGGAGATCATATACGACGCAAGGGAGCTGGAGGCAGGCGAAACTCTCGCGCTTTTTCGTATCGACACTCCATTCGGCACATCAGTGCCTGATGAGGGCACTGGAGGTTATGTCTTGTGTGAAAGACTTATTGGAATAAATTTCACTTATCACAGGGGTGATGAAGAACTGGACACTTGGAATTCCACCGAAGGAGATACTTCGGGTATAATACCGGACAGGGTGACTGTGAAGCTCAGCTTCGAGGACCCGGCCGATTCTGAAATGCCGCTGGTTTTTACCACTGAAGTGGCCATACCGTCGTCGAGGCAGCAGAATGGGGAAACGACCGGGTGACAAGAGAGGTTTTGCTCTTCTTCTGGCGATTATGGTCATCGGCCTGCTGGTGGCGATCACTTTGGAGTTTAACGTCTCGATGCGGGAAGAGCTGGTGGCCGCCGTCAATGTGCACGACGGGGTCATGCTCAAGGCAACCGCACGGTCGGGGGTGGCTTTGGCATTGGCTGTCTTGCGTGAAAAAGGATCTGAAGGGGGGGGTGACAGCTTGCGGGAAGACTGGGCCGATCAGATGTTGCTGACGTCGGTTCTAAGTTCCTTGTGTTTGGACGGAAGAGGGGCCTTGCAAGTTACCGATGCTTCCCGCAAGATCAACATCAATAAACTGGTGGATGAAACAGGGGTTGTCAACCAGCGTTACAGGGATCTCTTGGGGCGATTTCTTAGTTACGAGGAGTTCATGCTGGGCATTGAAGAAATCGAAGATATCATGGATGCCCTGATCGACTGGCTTGATCCGGACGATGAAGTGACTCGGTTCGGTGCCGAGAGTTCATATTATCTTTCCCTTGAAGCCCCCTACACATGCAGAAACGGGCCCATGCAGAGCGTCGAGGAGCTTCT
>CAYPSZ010000100.1:0-1942 GCA_964413125.1 uncultured Desulfobacterales bacterium | reverse complement strand
AATGGGATACATTCCCGCATCCGGAAGAGGTGCTTGCCTTCTACTTTACCAGGCCCGGCAAAAAGGCGCCCATCATATGTCTTTCAACCCTTGCGGCCTACGAGTGGTTTGAAGGTGGACCTCGCACACCGCCGCCGTCCTCAACCCGCTCCGAGTACAACCTCCCTTTCAGGAGGGACTCACGGAAATTCGCCCCATTGGTCAGGCTGGACCTTTTCATTCAGGAAACGGTTGGCGGGGATGTTGTGTATTCCGAATCAGCCGAGGCGAGGGTCAGCCAGGTTTACACCATGTCCCGCCCCAGGCATTCCCATGAGTTGGAACAATACCTGGTAAGGGCCGTACCCAAGGCTGTGGCCCGGCTGGTGAAGGGCCTGGACTAGGCCTCCAGAGCAACCCTGGCCACTTCCCAAAGATCAGCAACGTAATAGTCCGCAGGAAGGCTTCCGTCCTTATAAGCTATAAACGGAACTCCTGCAGCGGTCGCCGTCTGTGCATCTACGGCCGAATCTCCAACATAAAGGGCGTTCTCAGCCCCGATTTGGAAGTACTGAAGGATCTTCAATAGAGAATCAGGATAGGGCTTGGGCCGGGGCACGTCCAGGGAAGAGACTACCACCTCGAAAATCCCTTTGAGACCATGCCTCTCAATGACCCAGTCGATGGTGTTGCTGCGGTTGGTGGCGACAGCCAGTCCGGTTGATATTCCCAGGCAGCCAAGGACTTCCTTGAGTCCCGGCTCCATCACCATGTCCAGGATAAAAGGGGAGTAGTCCATCTCCCAGCGATACGCCAATGCCTCTTCTGTGTGGGGAGTCGCGCGAAAAATGTGCCGAATGGAGTCATCAGCCGTGTGCATGTGAACGTATGCCACTTCATCTTCGCACATGGCCGGGAGGCCGAAGCGCTCAAGGATGTGATTGTAGAAGTTCCTGTTCGCGTGTCTTGAATCGAACATCACACCGTCACAATCAAAAATGACGGCCATGGTTTTTTTCCTTGTCATAATAAACCACCACACAGTAATTTCCTGCGGGTATGAGGGCCCGCATGTTTTTCGGCCGCGGCTCCAGTGGAGTCAGGCTTTGGGGGCTTTCGTAAAATAGGGCGAAACACCCCCTATGTCAATGAGTTCCGGAAAGGGTGAAGGATGGAGATTCAGACCGATTATCTTGTCATAGGGAGCGGCATAGCCGGCCTTGTTTTCGCTCTCGAGGCTTCAAAGACAGGCCGCGTTTTCATCGTCACAAAAAAGGAAAAGGCCGAGGCCTCCACCAATTATGCCCAGGGCGGCATCGCTTCAGTCTTTGACCTGGAGGACAGCTTTGATTTCCACATACAAGATACTCTGGATTCGGGAGACGGCCTGTGCCACGAAGACGTGGTGCGCATGGTGGTGCAGGAGGGGCCGACGCGTATCCGTGAACTAATGTCTTTAGGGGTACGATTTACCCGCCGGGAGGGCGGTGGAGATCTGGATCTGGGAAAGGAAGGCGGACACTCCCGCAGGAGAATAGTGCACACCAAGGACCGCACAGGACACGAGGTGGAAAGAGCCCTTCTGGATCGCATCGAGGAGACCCGGAACATCGATCTCCTGGAAGACCACATGGCAATCGATCTCATCACCAAGACAAGCTTGGTCAAGAAAGGATTCGTTGCCTCGGAGACCTCGGAGACCTGCTGGGGGGCTTATGTGCTGGATGTCATGAACGGGCAGGTCATCACCTTTCTATCCCGGGTCACGGTCTTGGCCACCGGCGGAGCCGGAAAGGTCTACCGGTACACCAGCAATCCGGATATTGCATCCGGTGACGGGATAGCAATGGGCTATAGGGCCGGGGTCAAGGCGGCGAACATGGAGTTCGTCCAGTTCCATCCCACCTGCCTGTTTCATCCACAGGCCAAGAACTTTCTTATCTCGGAGGCGGTCAGAGGAGAA
>CAYPSZ010000099.1:0-7927 GCA_964413125.1 uncultured Desulfobacterales bacterium | reverse complement strand
ATTGTACGGCAGTGCGGCAGGGGAGGATTATCAGCCGGGTCGTTCGGACATCAACTTTTTGATTGTCCTGACCGAGGAGGGGATCGAGCATCTGGACCGCGCTTTCGAGATTGTGGATAAGTGGCTCAAACGCCGGGTGGCAGTGCCTGTTTTTGTTACGGAGGCTTATATCCGGAGCTCCATCGACGTCTTTCCCATCGAATACCTGGACATGAAGCGGCGTCACATGCATGTTTACGGGCAAGACATCCTGGGCGCCATCTCGTTCGAGTCCGAACATGTCCGCCTGCAGTGCGAAAGGGAGATAAAAGGAAAGCTTCTACTGCTTCGAGAGGGTTTCCTGGAAACCCGGGGAAACGGCCGGGAGCTCAAGGCGCTCATAAGAGAATCTCTCCCGGCCTTTGTGGCCGTGTTCGAGGCTTTGCTGTTCCTTGAAGGCCGTGAAATTCCCAATGCGAAGCGGGATGTGCTTCGAGTCGGATGCGAGGCTTTTAACTTGGACGTGCCCGTGTTCCAGGAGCTCCTGGCGGTCCGGGAGGGTCGGAGCAAACCCGGCGCCCATGAACTGGTGGACTTGTTCAAGTCCTATCTTAAAACGGTTCGAAGGCTGGCATTACTTGTGGACTCCTGGGGAGGTTGATATGACGGGGACCAAGAAAATCCTTTTGGTCGTGGTTGTGCTGCTGGCGCTCATGGTGGCGGTGCCTTTCCTTTACCTGAAAGGCACTTACAACAGCCTGGTCACCATGGACGAGCAGGTGAATGCCGCATGGGCCCAGGTGGAGAACCAACTCCAGAGACGTTTCGACCTCATTCCCAACTATGTGGAGACGGTTAAGGGGTATGCCGCCCACGAACGGGAGGTCTTTATCGAGGTGACCGAGGCCCGGTCAAAGGTGGCGGGTGCATCGGGCGTCGAAGAAAAGATCAATGCCAACAATCAGCTCACCTCGGCCCTTTCAAGGCTGCTGGTGGTGGTGGAGAGGTATCCCGAACTCAAGGCCAACCAGAACTTCATCCGGCTTCAGGACGAGCTGGCAGGGACCGAGAACAGGATCGCCGTGGAACGTCGGCGGTATAACGAGACCGTGCGCGAGTTCAATACAATGGTGAGGCAATTTCCCACGAACATGGTGGCGGGAATGCTGGGTTTTGAGAAGGCGGATTTTTTTGAGATACCGGAGGAGGCAAGGACCGCTCCTGAGGTAAGATTCTGAAAGTTCCCGCTTGCTTGAAGCGGGAACCTTAACCCCAAAGATGATAGGGCCGCGGGCCATGGCCGACATGATGACTTACCCCGGCGATCCTTCTTTGTCCGATGCGGAGAAGGAGCGCTACAGGAGGCAGATCATGGTGCCGGAAATCGGCCTCTCCGGCCAGGAGCGGCTCAAGGCGGCCCGGATTTGCGTCGTGGGCCTCGGGGGGCTCGGTTCGATTTCAGCCTACTATCTTGCAGCTTCAGGAGTGGGGCGCTTGAGGATCGTGGAACCTGACCTTGTGGAGGCTGGAAACCTCAACCGCCAGTTGATCCACTGGACATCCGATCTCGGAAGGTCAAAGATCGAATCAGGCCGCGAAAAGCTGTCGGCTCTCAACCCTGAAATCGCAGTGGAGACCCTTCGGCTGCGAGTGAATCCGGAAAACGTGCGAGAGGCCGTGGGTGAGAGCGACCTGATCGTGGACGCAACCGACAACCTGCCTGCGCGAAAGACATTGAACCGCTTTGCCGTGGATGCAGGAATCCCGTTTGTATTCGGGGGTGTGGAGGGGTTCGGCGGGATGCTGATGACCGTGCTCCCCGGGCGTTCGCCTTGCCTCGAATGTTTGTTTCCGGGTGGAGACCTCAAAGAGGATCGAGAAATCGGTGTTCCGGGTCCCATACCCGGTGTGGTGGCCTCCCTGCAGGCACTGGAAGTTTTAAAGATCATCCTCGGAACAGGTACGCCCATGGCCGGGAGGCTGCTGCTTTTTCGCGGGCTTCAAATGAGTTTTCGGGAAGTGCGTGTGGATCGCAACCCCGATTGCCTGGTCTGCGGCCAGGCAAGGAGGAGAGAGTGGAAGACAAGAGCTTCAAGATCATAGTGAACGGTCTGGAGGAGGTCGCGGACAGCGGGACAACAGTGGCTCGACTCGTGGAACTGCACGGAGACGGAGACGCACATCTAATTGTGGAGCGGAACGGGCGCTTCGTCTACCCTCAGGAATACGTCCATACCAAGGTTGAGCCGGGTGATGAGTTGGAGCTGGTACACCCCGATTTCGGCGGCTGATTCATGCGCCCTTTGATTTGAAAACCGTCCTGACCCTCGGCTGCCGAGTCGAACACGAAACACAAGGAGTCTGATTCAATGGAGACACTCTGCCCGAATCTGTTTTCACCCATATTCGTCAACAGTATGGAATTGAGAAACCGTATAGTCATGTCAGCCATGCACCTGGGCTACACGCCCGAAGGGGAGGTTACCGATCGCCTGGTGGATTTCTACGGCCTCCGTGCCAAGGGAGGTGTGGGACTTATAGTCGTGGGCGGTTGCCCGGTGGACCGTTATGCAGGCATGGCGAGCATGATCGCCCTGTACGACGACAGGTTCATACCAGGCCTTTCCCGGCTGACCTTCACCGTGAAGACCGAGGGGGCCAAGATCGCGGCCCAGCTCTATCAGGCCGGCCGCTACACCCACTCGGCCATGATAGGCGGGAAAAAGCCCTTTTCCGCGTCCGCTGTCAGGTCCCGTTTTACCGGGGAGACTCCCAGGGCCCTGGAACCGGACGAGATCCCGGGGGTCCAGGACCGTTTTGCCGAGGCGGCCGTGCGCGCAAAAGAGGCGGGATTCGATGCCGTGGAGATCCTCGGGAGTGCAGGATACCTCATAAGCCAGTTCCTTTCTCCGCTCACTAACCTGCGCGAAGATGAGTACGGCGGGTCCCTTGTAAACCGCATGCGTTTCGGCAGGGAAGTCGTCATGAAGGTAAGGCGGGCGGTGGGCCCTGATTATCCGGTCCTCATGCGAATCGCGGGCAATGACTTCATGGAAGGAAGCAATACCAACCGTGAAGCAAGGCTCTTTGCGGCTGAAATGGAGGAGGCCGGGGTGGACCTGTTCAACGTGACGGGCGGATGGCATGAGACTCGCATTCCCCAGATCTCCACTTTCGTTCCCAGAAAGGCCTACACCTACCTGGCCCAAGGTGTCAAGTCGGCCGTGTCGGTGCCTGTTCTGGCCAGCAACCGGGTGAACGATCCCCATGTCGCCGAGGAGATCCTGCGCCATGGAGAGGCGGATCTGGTTACCATGGCCCGGGGGCTCATAGCCGATCCGTTCCTTCCCAAGAAGGCCATGGAAGGCCGTGCCGACAGGGTATACCGGTGCATTGCCTGCAATCAGGGGTGTTTTGACGCCATCTTTTCCATGCGTCCCGCAGGCTGCCTGGTTAACCCCCTGGCCGGGCGTGAGGGCGAGGTCTTTGTAGCCCCGGCGGAAAAAGCCAAGAGGGTCCTGGTCATAGGCGGCGGTCCCGCAGGCATGAAGGCTGCGGTCACTGCTGCGGAAAGAGGCCATGCGGTCACTTTGGTGGAGAAGGGACCGCGGCTGGGCGGGCAGCTTCTGATGAACCGAAGCATCCCCGGACGTGAGGAAATGGCCTCTGCGGCCGAGGATCTTGCCGCCAACCTGGCTGCCTCGGGCGTTGATGTCCGGCTGGGTCTGGAGATGGGACCGGATGATGTAAAGGCTTTCGCACCGGATGCGGTCATCCTGGCCACGGGGGCAAGCCCGGTGCTGCCCGGGATACCGGGCGTTGACGGGGATAATGTTTTGTCTGCGTGGGATCTCCTTGAAAAGGACCTTAAACTGGGAAAGCGGGTGGTCATAGTCGGCGGAAACGCCCTGGGCCTGGAAACCGCGCTTTTTGTCGCACGACAGGGGACATTGAGCCCGGAGGTCCTCCACTTTCTTGCGGCCAATCGCGCTGAAAACTGGGAAACCCTTGAGGAGCTCATCGATAGGGGAAACAAGGAAGTCACTGTTCTGGAGATGGAAAGCAAGGCCGGCCAGGATATCGGCCCTTCCACAAGGTGGACCGTGTTCGCGGAGATCCGTCGGCTGGGGGTTCAGGTGATCACCGAGGCAAGGGCCCTGGGTTTCACCGCCCATGGGGTGGAGATAGAGAAGAAAGGTGAGGCCGGAGTCGTGCCGGGCGACTCCATCGTCCTGGCCATGGGATCCGAACCGGTTAACCGCCTTGCCGGTGAACTGGAGGGTTTGGTGACGGAACTTTACACCATCGGGGACGCCAAGGAACCCAGAAACGCCCTGGAGGCGATACGCGAAGGATTCACGGCGGGGCTGAAGGTCTAAACCGGCGTCCGGTGTTTGCGATGAACCATGGAGGTCGAGGCCTGTGAAGTGGGCATGATCCTGAGTTGACTCACATTAACGTGGGAAGGCCGGGTGACGCAGAAAAGCACGGCCTCGGCCACATCTTTCCCGCGGAGTGGTTTCATTCCTTTGTAGGGCGCCTTGGCCTTTTCCCGGTCACCGTTAAACCGGACCACACTGAACTCCGTCTCAACCAGGCCGGGATCCACGGTGCTCACCCGTATAGGGGTATCCACCAGATCCATGAGCATGCCCTTGGTGATGGCGTCCACCGCATGTTTGGATGCACAATAGACGTTTCCCCCTGGGTAGACCTCGTGTCCCGCCACAGAGCCGATATTCACGATATGGCCTTTTCGACGCTTCACCATCCCCGGGAGAGCGGCCCTGCTCACGTAGAGAAGGCCCTTGACATTGGTGTCGATCATTTCTTCCCAGTCCTTGATGCGTCCTCTGTAAACGGGTTCCAGCCCGCGGCTTAGGCCGGCGTTATTGACCAGAATGTCGATTGTTTTCCAGGACTGGGGAAGATTCTCGAAGGCCTTTTCTACGACTTCACTGTCGCGGATGTCAAGGCCCAGGCAAAGGCTCCTGATTCCGTGCCTTCTTTCCAGCGACGAGGCAAGGCTACGCAGGCGTTCTTTGCGCCGGGCGCAGAGGATCAATGATGCGCTTTCCCCGGCGAACACTTCCGCGCAGGCTCGGCCGATCCCTGAGGACGCCCCTGTGATGACGGCAGTCTTTCCTTCAAGTTGTCCCATATCGGCTCCTCATTACTTGATGCAGACCTTGCGGACCTGGGCGAAGTCGGTGAGGCCTAAAAAGACCTTTCTGATCCCGTCCTGCATCAGAGTGGTCATTCCGTCCTTTGCTGCCTGGGCCCGGATATCGTCTATTTTGGCCCGGCTCTGAATAAGGGATTTCTGGGCGTCGGTTCCCAGAAGTATTTCCATAATGCCCGTTCGCCCTCTATAGCCGCTGTTTCCACAATTATCGCAACCCTTGGCACGGTACAGGGTGAGTTCGTCCGAGTAGGGAAACCCCAGAGCCTCGAAATCTCCGGCGTAAGAGCGCATCAGATGCTCGTATTCATCGGGGTGGGGGTGGTAGGGTTGCTTGCAGTCCTTGCACAGGGTTCTCACCAGGCGCTGGGCCAGGACCCCCAGTAATGCGTCGGCGAAGTTGAAAGGATCCATGCCCATGTCCAGGAGCCGTGTGATGGTCTCAGGCGCGCTGTTGGTATGAAGGGTGCTGAAGACAAGGTGCCCGGTGAGGGAGGCCTCGATGCCGGTTGAAACGGTCTCGTAGTCGCGCATTTCACCAACCATGATCACGTCCGGATCGGCCCTAAGAAAGGCCCTCATGGCAGCGGAGAAATCAAGCCCGATCTTGGGGAGCACCTGGACCTGTCGCAGTCCGCGCTGGGTGATCTCAACAGGATCCTCCGCAGTCCAGATCTTTGTTTCCTTCTTGTTTATGTGGGCAAGGGCCGAGTGTAGAGTAGTCGTTTTCCCGCTCCCGGTCGGACCGACCACCAGGAAGATGCCGTAAGGTTTGCTGATGCATTCCAGAAGTGCATTGAAGTCCCTCTCCCTCATGCCTATTTTACTAAGGGTGATCGGCTCGCCGGCGGACAGGATTCTCATGACCACGTCTTCCTCCCCGCCCACAGTGGGAATGGTGGCCACACGCAATTCTATGTCCAGGGGAGCAAATTTCTTGAACTTGATCTTTCCATCTTGAGGCTTTCGTCGCTCTGATATGTCGAGATCCGACATGATCTTGATCCGGGAGGCAACAGCCTTTTTGTAGTGGGCCGGAATGGTCTGGTAGACCTGGCATGCCCCGTCTATGCGAAAGCGGATTTCCGCCCCCAGTTTGCCCGGATAAGGCTCAATATGGATGTCCGAACTGTTCTTCTTATAGGCGTCGGTGATGATTCTGTTTACGAGCTTGACGATTGCACTGTCGTCCTCTGTGATCATATCCACACTGTCTTCGAACTCGATCTCATCGTCCCGCGGTTCCAGTCTTCCTATGATCTCGTCTATGGAGCCCTCATCTTCGTGCCTGGCATCCGAAACTCCATAGAAATAGTCCAGGAACTGGATGATGTCTTCTCGAAGGCCTACGGCGAATTCATATTTTTCCGCGGGTATGAGAGACTTGACGCTGTCCACCTTGTCGAGCCTCTGCGGGTTGTCCAGTAGAATCTTTACCCTGCCGTCCCTACGTTCGAGAGGGACCCACAAGTTTCGTTTCAGATAGATGCTCTTGAGATGGGCCAGAAGGTCTCCCGGTATTGGCAAGCTATCGTCAAAAGGGACGTATTCACAGTCATAATACTCGGCAAGGGATCGGCCGATGTGCTCTTTCTTTACACTCATCTCCTGCATCAACACTGACTCAATGGGGACCTTTTGCTCCCGGCTCATGGTAACGGCGTCTGAAAGCTCCTTTTCGGTGATGATGCTGTTCTTGATCAGGTAGTCGAATTTGGTCCGTTTGTTGGCCTGCCGGCTGAGTTTACGGTGGTTGAAAAAGGCGATTCCCAGGACCTTGGCCATTTCTATGGCCGAGTTCTGGTCGTCCAGGGTGAAGCGGTCCCCGCTTCGCTTGTTTACAAGCTGCAGGAGTCCTATCACGTATTTTTTGTAAAAAATGGGAACGGAAAGGATCTGCCGTGTAACATATCCGCTTCGCTCATCCCACCTCTTATCGAATGTGAGGTCCTTGTTTATGAGTGCCAGTTCACGCTCATCATAAGCATTTACTATATTGGAAATCTGTGCGTTGTTGGCCGTGTATCCGGCGATGCTGCTGTTGTCGATCGGAACGCGGATCTCCCTGGGCAGCTCTCCGGCCTTGAATCGGGAATAGACCTCCTTGCGTTTACCGTCAACTACATAAATGGTTATCCTGTCGGCGTCGAAGAGCCTCAGGATCTGTTCTCTCAGATTGATGAGAATCTCATTGATGTCCCTGGCGGCATGTATCTGGTTTGAAATGTCGTTGAGAGCCTTATAATAGGTCACCCTGTCGTCGCCGGAAAAGTTCCTCGCCGTTTCGGCCATGGTTGCACCCCTGCGTCCCCTCGCATCAGGAGAGGGCGGGACGGAAAAGATTAAGCTCAGAAGGACCTTCACACGTTAGTGGTCTGATTATTCCATAAGTTCAGGAAAAGATAAATATCAAAACCAGCCCCTTGACACCTAAAGCTTTCCGGGAGTAGGCTTCTTGGTATGTGGTTTGAGAGGTGCCGCAGGTCTTAGGGGATTACCCGTTCACTCAAAAAGGAGGGGGTTATGGACGTCAAAAAAATTTTCTTGTCCGAGAGCGAGATGCCTCGCCAGTGGTACAACATCCAGGCAGACATGCCGACTCCTATGGAACCGCCGCTGCACCCTGGCACGGGACAGCCGGTGGGGCCTGAGGACCTGTCGCCGATTTTCCCCATGAACCTGATTGAGCAGGAGGTCAGCACTGAGCGCTGGATCGACATTCCTGAAGAGGTGCTGGAGAGGTACGTGATCTGGAGGCCGAGTCCC
>CAYPSZ010000098.1:0-6478 GCA_964413125.1 uncultured Desulfobacterales bacterium | reverse complement strand
TGCAAGCGGACACCATATTTTTCCGCCTGTCTTTTTTGATATTCGATGAGGGAAAGCAGTTCGCGTTTGTAGCTTGTAACAGCCCCCAGAAGCAGTTGTCCTCCAAGAGCTTCCTGACGCTCATACAAATGGACCTCATGGCCCCTGCGGGCTGCAACCCAGGCCACGTCCAGCCCCCCCGGACCTCCGCCCACCACCATAACTTTCTTTGGCGCGTCAGTGGCAGTCAAGGTCATTTCCTGCTCGCGTCCCAGGGTGGGGTTCACCAGGCATTCCACTCGCCCTTTTCGAAAAATGGATTCCATACAGGTATTGCAGGCAATACATGTACGGATGTCATCAATACGTCCTTCGCGGGCCTTGATAGGCATTTCAGGGTCGGCCAGCAGTCCACGGCCGATACAGACCAAGTCCGCTTTTCCCCGGGCTATGATCTCGTTGGCGGTATCAGGGTTGTTGATGCGTCCAACGGCCATTACAGGTACTTTCAGCGCCTGGCGAATCGTGCCCGCGGAGTCCGCAAGGCAAGCCTTTTCCATGAACATCGGCTGGCATATCCATTCCGGAGTAGCATCGTTACCAGCTGATACCTGCACTGCATCAATGCCGCACTTAACTAATTTGTCGAGAATATCAATGCTCTCAGGAACATCAAGTCCACCGGGCACAAATTCCTGAGCACTGATCTTGAATGCCAACGGATATTCAGGACCAACTCTACGCCGAACTTCCTTCACAACCTCCCGGGCGAAACGGGAGCGTTTTTCCGTATCGCCCCCATATTCATCTTCCCGGACATTTGAAAAGGCGGACAGGAACTGGTTTATCAAGTAACCATGGGCCCCATGAATCTCGATCAGCTCAAAGCCCGCCTCCACAGCTCGTACTGCGGCGTCGCCGAATTGCCTGACAATATGACTGATTCCTTCAAGAGTCAGGGGTTCTACATCACCTCTTATGGTGGGGCAGGGGAGATGGGAAGGCGCAAAAGGTTTCCGGCCAATGACTCGGGGCGAAGTCTGGCGGCCGCCATGATGAATTTGGACCGCGGGAATGGACCCTTCTTCCCTTATACCACGAGCGATTCTGGAGAGGCCCTCAACGAATTGATCATGATAGATTCGAGCCTGGTGCGCTGATACAATTCCTTCCGGGGCAACTGCACATGCCTCTACAGTCACCATGGCCGGTCCGCCGGCAGCTCTCCGGCGGTAATGCTCAACTGCTTTTTCCGTTACAAAACCGTCCTCTTCGATCAGAAAAGAGGCTAGGCCCGGCATCACGATTCGGTTTTGAAGAGTTACGGTCTTAAGGGTAAAAGGGGTGAACAGCTCTTTGAGCATCATGTATACCTCAATACATCAATACATCGAAAATGGCGAGCCTATGAATCCATTATGGTCTCAAAAAAATCATTCCCTTTATCGTCAATGACGATAAAGGCAGGAAAGTCCTTTACTCGGATACGGTAGATAGCCTCCATGCCCAGCTCAGGGTATTCCAGAAGCTGGACTTCTTTGATACACTCTTTTCCAAGCCTTGCGGCCGGGCCGCCGATGGACCCCAGATAAAACCCTCCATATCTTTTGCAGGATTCTGTGACTATCCTTTTGCGGTTCCCTTTGGCCAGCATGACCAGTGACGCTCCAAGGGACTGGAACTCGGGCACATAAGAATCCATTCGACCGGCTGTTGTGGGACCGAAGGATCCCGAAGGGAAACCTTCGGGTGTCTTGGCCGGACCGGCATAGTATATGATGTGATCCCTCAGATAGGCCGGCAGCCCTTCGCCTCTATCCAGGCGCTCCTTTAGCCTGGCGTGTGCTATATCTCTGGCCACGACGATATTACCACTCAGCATCACCCGCGTGGCTACGGGATACCTGCTGAGTTCTGCACGTATGTCTTCCATGGGGCGATCAAGGTCAATGCCCACAGCCTGCCCGCCGGCGGGCTCCGGAACGGGAAGAAAACGAGCCGGGTCCCTGTCAAGCTCTTCAAGGAATATCCCGTCGGGTGTTATCTTCCCAAGTATATTCCGATCCGCGCTGCAGCTAACACCCATTCCAACGGGGCAGGAGGCACCGTGTCTCGGAAGCCTTATAACCCTTACGTCATGACAAAAATACTTACCCCCGAATTGGGCGCCGATACCGATCTCTCTGGACCTTTTTAGCAGTGCTTCCTCCAGTTCAGGTACTCGAAAGGCCTGTCCATTGCTGTTACCGGCGCGGGGGAGTGTTTCGAGATATCCGGCTGTGGCCAGCTTAACCGTCTTGAGATTTGCTTCGGGCGAAGTTCCGCCGATTACGAATGCAAGGTGATACGGAGGGCATGCAGCAGTCCCGAGGGATTTCATCTTCCCAACGAGAAAAGATTCCAGCACATCAGGATGGAGAACCGCCTTTGTTTCCTGAAACAGAAAGGTTTTGTTGGAAGAACCGCCGCCCTTGGCAATAAAGAGAAACTTGTAGGAGTCTCCTGAAACAGCCTGAAGATCTATTTGGGCCGGCAGATTGGTGCCTGAATTCTTCTCCTCATAAAGTCCCAGAGGTATATTCTGAGAATATCGGAGATTGTTGCGGGTGTAAGCATTGAATACACCCAGGGACAATGCCTCTTCGTCCGATCCCCCTGTCCATACCTGCTGTCCCTTCTTTCCAAGGATAATGGCGGTGCCTGTGTCCTGGCACATGGGAAAAACACCGTCAGCCGAGATGACCGCGTTTTTTAGCATCTCCAGGGCGACATATCGGTCGTTGTCCGATGCCTCAGGGTCATCCAGGATGGCGGCCAACCGGGCAAGATGGGAGGTCCTCAGTAGATGGGCAACATCCCTGAAGGCCTCTTCCGACAAGCGGGTAAGCCCGGCCGGATTTATCCTTGTGATGCGGTTTCCCTCAAAGAACCCTTCAGATAGGTAATCAGTGGTCAACAACTTGTAATCAGTAGGGTCTTCACCCAGGGGAAAAGGCTCCTGATAAAAGAACTCCGACATAATAGGATCTCCTTTGTGCCGCCTCAAAACCTGGTCTTTTTAAGACCCTGTTTCATCTGAACCAAAGGAGGCCTTAATAAATTCCCGGTTCATTCGTGCTATTTGGGTTATCTTGATCTCTTTGGGACAGACGGCCTCGCACTCACGCTCGTTGGAACAGTTTCCAAACCCAAGACCGTCCATTTTCTGCTGCATGGAGAGTATGCGTTTTGCAGCCTCAGGCATCCCTTGGGGAAGAAGGGCGAGATGTGACACCTTGGCTCCGGTAAAGAGCATGGCAGAGGCGTTGGGACAGGCGGCCACACATGCACCGCAACCGATACACGCGGCTGCATCCATGGCCTGATCGGCTTTACCCTGGGGCACGGGTATGCTATTGGCTTCGGGAGCGGACCCCGCGTTGACGGAAATATATCCACCGGCCTCTATGATGCTGTCCAGGGCGGAGCGATCTACAACAAGATCCTTGACCAAGGGAAAGGCCCTCGCACGCCAGGGCTCCACCACGATCACGTCACCGTTCTTGAATTTGCGCATATGAAGCTGGCACAAAGTGGTGGCGGGTTCAGGGCCGTGCGCGACCCCATTCACCACCGCACCGCACATACCGCAGATTCCTTCCCGGCAGTCACTGTCGAACTCAATGGGCTCTTTTCCTTCCAGAGTCAGGCGTTCGTTGACCACGTCCAGCATTTCCAGGAAGGACATGTGGGTTTCCACGTCCGGGACATCAATGGTGTCAAATCTCCCTTTGTCTCCCGTGTTTTTCTGCCGCCAGACCACGAGACTGATATGGATGGTGTGTGTTTCACTCGTCACTTGTAGCTCCTCTGCGACAGTGTTACATTCTCGAAGAAAAGCTCCTCCACATGCCGGCGGGGAGAGGTTCCAGGCTGACCGCCGTATTCCCATGCAGCTACGTGGCAGAACTTATCGTCATCCCGCTTGGCCTCCCCCTCTTCGGTTTGAAACTCGTCCCGGAAATGGCCCCCGCAGGACTCCTTGCGCTCAAGACCGTCCAGCACCATTAGTTCGGCAAAGTCCAGAAAGTCCTGCAGCCTGCAGGCCTTCTGGAGGCTCTGGTTCATGTCTTTGCCACCTCCGGGAACCCTGAGTTTTCTTTGGAATTCTTCGCGTAGTTGGAAGATAAGCTCGGAAGCTTTCTTGAGGCCTCTCTCATTGCGAGCCATACCGCAGTGCTCCCACATTAATTCACCCAGTTCCCGGTGAAGGCTGTCTGCGCTCCGGTTGCCGTTTATCTCCAGGAGGGCCTTGATGCGGTTCTCGACTTCGCTGACTGCTGCATGGAAAGCTGCATGGTCGGTGGTTACTGTGGAGGGTTTTACGTCGGCTAGATAGCCGCCGATGGTATAGGGCAGCACAAAGTACCCGTCGGCCAGGCCCTGCATGAGCGCGCTGGCGCCAAGACGGTTGGCTCCGTGATCCGAGAAGTTGGCCTCCCCGATCACGAACAGACCCGGTATGTTGCTCATGAGGTTATAGTCCACCCAAAGACCTCCCATGGTATAGTGGGTGGCCGGGTAGATCATCATGGGGGTGTCGTAAGGATCTTGATCCACTATATTCCTGTACATGTCAAAGAGGTTTCCATACTTCCTGCGGATGACCTCCCTGCCGTCCCGCTTGATGGCATCGGCAAAGTCCAAATATACTGCGTAACTCGTTGGACCTACACCGAATCCGGAATCACACACGGCTTTGGCTGCCCTCGACGCCACATCCCGGGGGACCAGGTTTCCAAAGCTGGGATAACGTCGTTCCAGGTAATAGTCCCTCTCCTGTTCAGGGATCTCATTAGGTGGACGGGCGTCTTTAGGTTTGGAAGGCACCCAGACCCGGCCGTCGTTTCGGAGGCTTTCACTCATAAGAGTCAGCTTGGACTGATAGTCGCCGTGACGCGGGATACAGGTGGGGTGGATCTGGCTGAAGCAGGGATTTGCAAAAAAAGCTCCCTTTCTATAAGCCTGGAACGCGGCGCTGACATTGCTGCTCATGGCATTGGTGGATAGGAAGAATACGTTGCCGTACCCGCCGGTGGCCAGAACTACTGCATCGGCCACGTGCCGTTCGAGTTCCCCGCTAATAAGATTTCTTACTACGATTCCCACTGCCCTGCCGTCGGCAAGCACAAGATCCATCATTTCCCGTCTGGGAAACATCTCCACCTTGCCGGATGCCGCCTGCCTGCACAAAGCGCTGTAAGCTCCCAGAAGAAGCTGCTGCCCGGTCTGTCCCCGTGCGTAAAAGGTCCTCGATACCTGAGCTCCGCCGAAACTCCGGTTGGCCAGGAGACCGCCATACTCCCGGGCGAAAGGAACCCCCTGCGCCACGCAGTGGTCGATAATGCTATTGCTTATCTGGGCCAGGCGATAGACGTTTGCTTCCCTCGATCGATAGTCCCCTCCCTTTACGGTGTCGTAGAAGAGGCGTCGAATACTGTCACCGTCGTTCGGGTAGTTCTTTGCCGCGTTAATTCCGCCCTGGGCCGCAATGCTATGGGCCCTGCGAGGGCTGTCCTGAATACAAAAGGTTTTTACATCGTAGCCCAGCTCTCCCAAGGAAGCCGACGCGGAGCCCCCGGCAAGTCCTGTGCCAACCACTATAATTCTGTACTTTCGCTTGTTTGCCGGGTTTACCAGCTTTGCTTCGAAGCGCCGGCGGTCCCATTTATCTTCAAGGGGACCTTCCGGAACGCGTCCGTCAAGCTTCATGTCATCCTCCTTGGCCAAAGAGGGCTAGAAACAGCGGGATCATCCCAAACCCAACGCCGAAAACCAGGGCCGCTGTTGTTCCCAGTTTCTCCACAAAAGGCATGTACTTAGGGTGGTTGGCGCCCAGGGTTTGAAAGAGGCTCCAGAATCCGTGACTGACGTGAAACGCAACGGTTATCATTGCCAGAATATAAATTATGACAATGAAGGGATTAGAAAAAGCCTCCGAAACAATGCTATACAGGGTGGTCCCGGTCCGGTCTGCAAAGTGGAATTGTACCAGGTGAAGGATCACGAAACCAAGTATCAGGACTCCTGTATAGGGCATGGTGGCAGACCCGATGGTTCTGCCGCCCGCTCTCCGTTTGACGCGATATCGTTGCGGCCGTGCCAGAAGGTTCTCTACGAAAAGAGTGAGACCTGTGACGATGTGAAACAGGGCAAGCAGGAGAAGGCCTAGTTCAGCTGCAAACACCAGAGGCCCCAGGGAGTGCAGATGCTCGGCATAGCTGTTGAACGGGCCGGCACCTCCGAAAAGGGTCAGGTTACCGCCCAGATGAACGGCAAGAAACAGGATAAACGAGAGTCCCGTCAGCGCCATTACCAGCTTCTTACCGAGGGATGAGAAGAGAGTGGATAGAAGCCACTTCATCCGCACTACCTCCACACATAGCTTTCTGGCTTTATTCAGCTTTTTTCAGCCTCTTCATGTCGTCCACAAGCCCCTTGACTGTGGCGGCCGAAAGTT
>CAYPSZ010000097.1:0-21378 GCA_964413125.1 uncultured Desulfobacterales bacterium | reverse complement strand
ACAAGATTGCCTGCGAGGAGTCGCTCGGCCTGATCCAAAGTCAGCCGCGTCTCTTCGATATGGGTCGTATGATGGGCTTCCAGTATCAGCGCCCGCCGTTCCATTTCCTTTACCCAGTCTTCTGACAGGGTAGCGGCCTCCAGGAAACCCCGGGCTCGCTCGATGCGGGTCAGTCCGGAAGTGATCCGGTTGGTGATCGTGAATTTCGGTTTGAAGGTTTTTGTCATTCTATTACTCGACTTCTCGATCCTCCCAGACTGTTTCTGCCTTCACCTCGTCGATAAGAAATCGCATGCCCTGGTTGTCGGACGGGTTCAACCAGAGCATCTTTTGAAAGATGCTCTCCGCCTCGTCAAAGCGCCCGAGACGCCAGAGACACAGTCCATAGCCGTGCATGCAGCGCAGAAACGGACGGTTGTCGATAAAGCCCCACGCCAGCACGCCGGTAAAACCGTCACCCAAAGACAGCTCGCCGATGCGCAGACCGACTTCGTAATGCCGGATGGCATCCTTGGGATGGTGGTCAAAAACAAAATTGCCGAGATGCGAGTGGGCATCGAGGCAGCGCAGGTCCGCCCGGCACAGCTCCATCAAGATCTTTTCCGCCTCTGCCCGCTCGCCGGCATCTTTGAGATCGATGGATCGGGTGATGGGGTCATTGAAAGGATCGTCAGGGTCCTCGCCGGGCAGCACCTGTTCCATCTCGAACATGGGTCGGGGGCCGTGAGCGATGATCGGCTCGGCCCATTCCTCGATGGGTTCGTCTTCTTCTCCCCAGTACTCTTCATTGGGGTCCCACATGCCCATCTCTGCAAGCCCCAGTGGCACAAGATCGAGGGCCTTCACGTCGATCCGGGTCGACTGAATATCACCGGAGAGATATGGATGACCGCCATAACGCCACTGCTTTCGGGGTGTCACCGTGACGATTGCGCCAGGCACCACCTCCCAAAGGCGGCTTGCGCGCAGGGTAATGATCCGGTCGCTTCCCAACAGACGGCACCGGGCGGCCCGCTCCATGACCGATAAGACAACCAATTCAACGGGTTTACTCAGGTCGATGTCATCGTCTGTAGCTTTGTGCTGCCTGCGCCGCGGGGAGGTTTTTTGCGTCCCGGCAGGGTAAGGATCGAGGTTGAGCCACCTGCGGTAGGCGGCGATGTACCGCGCCCCTGCCGATGCCTGCGGCAATATGACCTCGGAGACCGCAATTGCATATCCCGACCCGTCCTCCCGACGACAATTGGCCGTCAATCCGCGCCGTTCGTTACCGTCATAGTCTATTGCGATCACCGAAACCGGTTCCCCGATGACGAACCCGTCGGCCGGCAGGGGAACGTCATCCTCGAAGGCCTGCAGAAAGGCCCATAGCTGTTCATCATCGCCGTATGCATCGACGGTGATTTCCTCAATAAGTCTGTCCAAGGCTTCGAGTTCCTTACCCTCTTTGGGGCTTCGCGTACTCATCTTTTATTGATCCTTCCAGATACCGGCCTTCACCAGCCGTTGAATCAGCGCCTTGCGCCGCAGGTGGCCGGCCATGAACTTCTCTAATTCTTTCTGAAATTGATTCTTGGTCGCATACAAAGCATAGGCTTCGGCGATGTCGACGAGTATGCGGCAGGCCTCGTCATAGCCCCGCCCCGATCCAAGCTCGACGGGCTCTTTAACCAACGCCCAGGCCTTGGGAAAATCGCTGGACAGATTCTTCAGATACGCCTTGCGTTTCTCGCGGCGTTTGATCTCCCGTTGCTTGCGGTCTCGCTTTTGTTTTTCCAGCCGAATTTGTCGGGCGTTTTCGGCGTTCTGCCGCAATTCTCCCACCGTACGCCGGGGTGCATCGGTATAACCAGTCTGTAAGCCGCGCCGCCATGCCGCAAATCGGTTTTTGATGGACCGTTCGGCCTGCTGACCCTTGCCCTCCAGTAATTGTTTCAGGATCGAATTGACTTCTTCTCTTGGCAGGGCGTCGATCCACTTGTCCTTTTCCCGTCGTGAAACTTCCGTCTCCTGCGTAGCCGGGCTGCCCATGCCGGCACCGGCCAGAAGGTCCGGGTCCACCTCAAGGAATTCGGCAAGCGCCTGCTGGGCTGCGGTCAAACTAGCCAATCCGCTCACAGATAGAGGCTCGGTCTCTTCGTGCTCCATCATCTCCCCGGCCACGGCCGCCAGCCAGCCGATATACAGGCTGCGTAGGTCCCCGCGCAGAAGTTCATCCCGCACCGGGGCCAGACGCGCCATCCAGCCGCGACCGTCCTCCATGCCGAAGCGGTCGTAGTTTTCCGACTCCTCCAGGCTCCAGGTAATGATCCAGTGGGCTTTGGTGGGCTTGATATCCAACAAGTAAGGAACGGCCACGGCCTTGGCCGTCTCTCGGGTCAATGCCTCTATGGGCAACCGCACCATGAAAATTGCCGTCATCCAGTTGGCCACATAGACATGGGCGTCGAAATAGCGCTGCATCAGCTTGTGAGGGTCACCCTTGAAATCGCCCCAATTGTATTCGTTGGTGAAGCTCACCGGCGTAATCGCGGCCCGCGATGAAAGCGCCTGCAGCTTGGCAATTTCATCCGCTGTTAGCGGCCGCTCTATAGCCAGAAACTCGTAGTATTGGTATTCACTCATGGGTTCAGTGTCATGCAATAAGTACAGAAAGTACGGTCGTTTCTTTTGTAAACAGTTAGATCATTTGTTCCAGAGCCTCACTGTGAACTGCTCTTCATCCTCAATCAATTTTCGATGTCCAGGGCATGCTTTTCATTCAACCGTCGCTGATGCCCGATCACTTGCCCGGGCTCGGCACCATCACTCAGCTCATAGGGGATCGAAATCGCCGCCAGATCCCGCAAATCAGCAAAACCGCGGATGATTTTAAAAATGCCCAATACGCCTTCTGCGAAGTAGCTGCGCCAGATCACAAAATCAGCCCAGGCCTGGGTGAGTATTCCGGCCAATCCTTAATGGCCCTGCGTTCATTGCTTCGTAGGGCCTTTGATCTGATTTGACCTTTAGCCATGGCCGTTCTCTGCAAGATCCAGCATTCCGGCTGCCTGCATCCGCTCACAAAAGGCATCCAACTGTGCCCTGGCCAACTTGGAAGGCTTCGCCTGTCCGTTTTCCCAACGATTGACTGTGGCATAGCTGACACCCAGTTCCCGGGCCAGGTCCTCCTGGCTGATTGAAAGCTGCCGACGGACCGCCTTAACCAATGCTGGGTAATCCGGTTGAATATATTTCATCAATGTAAGGCCTTCCGGTATTTTAATAGCCATTATTTACAATGAACTTTATCACGGATGTTATATCATCCGGGTGAATAATGGCAACCAACTTCTTTTTGAGGATTAGGGATAACTGTCGCCAAAAAATTGGTAGATGGAAAAAGAAACCCTACGAACGGAGATAGGAATAAAACGCAAAAAAATAGGGCACTTGGTCCCTTATCGGATACCAAGTGCCCTAACGATGATAAAAATGGCGTCCCCAAGGGGATTTGAACCCCTGTCGCCGGCGTGAAAGGCCGGTGTCCTGGACCTGGCTAGACGATGGGGACGCAATCAAGAAAGAGGGAAAATTGCGTATTCATGGCCACCGCCGGGGCATTCGCCCCAAATCGGCCCTCTTGATGATCCGTTTTGGTGGGCCGTACAGGAATCGAACCTGTGGCCAACGGATTAAAAGTCCGCTGCTCTACCAAGCTGAGCTAACGGCCCTGAAAAGATGAAGTCTATCATTCATATGAGGTCATGTCAAAGAAAATTGGTGTTTTCAGCGTGATCCCGGCGCTGATTTTTTGTTCTTCCAACAGGGGCCTTCCAGCTCAAACAGGTACTGGTGGATCAGTGCCAGCTCTTCTTTGTCGGGCATGTAAGGGTAGTTCCACTGCTGAATATCGGGAAGGCAGTTCCCAAAGGGCCTGTTACAGGCCACCTCGCCGTCCGGTCCGAGACATCCCGTTGTCATGAAGGGTTGGCCAAGGTCTATTGTCTTTTCAAGGACACCCGTTCCTACACCGAAGTCCATAACCCTTCCATGGTGGTCGAAGCTCATATCAGAGAACGTGCTCAATCCTTCTTCGATCAGGAAGCGGGCCAGTTGAACCCGAAGATATGCAGGCCAAGGGGGTTGGGGCCTGTCCGCGAGCAGGGACTCCTTTTCTGCGAAAAATGAGAAAAGATGGTTTACGACACCCATCTTGAACAGCCGGTCCATGAGTTCCACCATTTCCTGCTCTGTTTCCCCCATGCCCACCATGAGGTGAGCTCCCACGTTGGGTCGGCCGAAGACCTCGAGGCCCTCCTCCAGGGCCGCCCAGTATCTGTCCCAACGGTGGGGGCCGTTGACCCCGGTCCCCCGGTATTCATTGAAAAGCTCGGGAGTTGCCAGGTCCAAGGCAACACCGATCTTATCCACTCCCGTATCCCGCATGGCCTCGAAGTCCTCCCTGTAGAGTATGGTTGGACTGCACAGTACGGATAGGGGCAATGAGGTTTCCCTGCAAAGTCTCCGGGCCATGGTGAGGGTGTCGGTGCGGCACTTTCCGTTGGTTATCATGGAGATGCAGCTTCGCTTCACGTAAGCGGGGCCTTGCTTGACGGCCTCGATAAGTTCATCCATGGAAAACACGGGCCAGTCCACATGTATGAAGCTTTTCTCCCGATAAGTACCCGGCCGCTTCTTTGCCAACCCGCAGTAAGCGCAGTTCGCCGCGCACCCTTCAGGGTAGTGTACCAGGAGGTTCACGCAACGGTTTAAAGCGCCGCGGTACATGCGGCCCTTTAACAAGCCGAGGGATATGGCCGACGCCTGGCTGATCTTGGCAACTTGAGGGCTCCTGATTTCCTTCTGGGTTCTCACAGTCTCACCTGGTTTTCCTTGGCCTTCAAGACGGCCCGGACGAGGGTGGGGACGTCCAGGCCGTATATCATGTCTTTCTTCCATACTTTCATAAGGTTTTGCATTATGCGATCCTCCCGGGCACTGGTCCACTTTAGAGCCTTTTCCAGGCGGTTAACATCCTCTGTGGTGGAAAAAAAATCCCCGGTTATGACCACGTTCTCAATGGAAGCCCCGGACAGGGAGAGATATATCTCCACAAGACCACCCCTTGTCTTTATGCGGCCGACACCCATACGGGCCCGAGGATGCCTGTGGGAAAAGATCCAGTCTTGCTTGGTATAGCGGTTGTCCATCAAATCCTTTATGGTATCCTTTTCCCAGCCGTCAGGTTCGTCTTCTCGGAGTCGGATGCCGAAGCCCGATTCAAAGGCCTTTGATACCGCATCCATGACCGATGTCACCTGCACCGGTCCCCCTGAGGCCGCCTGCACTGTGGTCATCCTCTGGCTGAAACAACTGTATCCCTTATCGCTAAGTTTGATGAGAGGGGTGTTCATGATGTCCAGCATGAGTTCCACATCAAAGTCTACGAGGAGGCTTGTGTGAAAAAGCAGGCTTTTTCCCGCCTCCGAGGCCGCGGAGAGCCCCGCGATCTTTTTCCCCGCCACTTCGAGGTCGTTGCGCGGCTGGAAGTAGGATTTGATCCCAAAGCCCGCAAGGGCGTCCGACAGGATACGGCTCATGGAGGTGAAAAGGCCGCTTACTCCGCCTCCGTCAAGACCCGGATGGTCCAATTCGATTCCCAGCCCGAGCGACATGACCCGTGGCCCCATGATCACCGTGCCTCCGCCGGTGCTCCGGCGATTCACCTCGATGCCGCGTACTTTACAGCGGTCCAGCCGCAGGGCCGCCTCCACGTCTTGATACTTGCCCACAATTGCAGAAGGGACAAAGCTATAGAGGTGCAGTATGGGACATGATCCGTGAAGCGCCACGGAACGGGGCAGCGTGTCGTCCACGGCCAGACCTTCGGCAGTGGAGAGGGGCCTGGTTGCGTTTCGGAACAGACGCCATGTTTCGGTCATGTTACTAAGCTTTGGCCTTTTCTTCTTCGGCCCGCTGAATTTCCTTCTCAATAAAAGCGGCCAGGGCGTCACCCTGCATCAGATTCTCAAGGTCCTCTTCCAAGTCCCCGGCCTCTATAACCAGGATCCATCCCTTGCCGTAAGGATCTGTATTAATAAGGCTTGTGTCGTCCTCCAGGTCTTCATTGATCTCGAGTATTTCACCGGACACCGGGGCCACCAGCTTACCGATCCATTTGCGGGACTGGATTTTGCCGCATACCTCGCCCTGGCTCACATCATCTTCCTCTTCAGGAAGGTCCACGAAAACAATGTCCCCCGCTTCCTTCTGAAAGAAGTCATTCATTCCAACCGTGACCTTCTTGCCGTCAACACGCGCCCAACTGTGCTCCTCATGATAATAGAGATCATCCGGCATGTTATATCCCTTGATATCCGCCATGGTACGCATCCTCCTTCTAAGTTGCAATAAAGCCGCGGCCGGAGTGCGGGGATTCTCGGGCGACGCCCGGTGACTCTTCCGGCACGGCGGTTCGTCACAGGTATTTTTTCTGATCAGCACCCGCGTTGATTTCCTTAACACGGATGGTTTTTCAGTTCAAGATGAAGGTGTTCTTTCCCGGGCGCAAAAAGCTCGTCCGCTGAGCAGCTTGAGAACAAGGGTCTCATGCATTCTCGCCGTTGAACCGGGCCTTTACGGCGCGGGCGTGAAGCGGCAGCCCTTCTGCTTCTGCAAGCGTGATGATTGTTTCTTTGAGGCTGTCCAGCCCCTCTTGGCTGAGATACTGAAAAGTCGGTTTCTTGAGAAAATCGTCCACCGAGAGTCCGGAAAACATGCGGGCGGATCGTCCGGTAGGAAGGACATGGTTTGTCCCTGAAGCGTAGTCGCCTGCCGGGACAGGGGCATAAGGCCCGAGGAATATGGAACCCGCGTGCCGGATCCTGGCCAGGGTGATGAAAGGGTCACGGGTTATTATCTGAAGATGTTCCGGGGCGTATTCATTGGCGAACTCCACAGCCTGGTCAAGGTCGCGGGCCACGAGTACTTTGCAGTGAGCCTTCACTGAGGCCTCGATGATATCCCTCCTTGGCAGGGTGCCGGCGATCTTGTTGATCCGGTCGCATACCAGGGAGGCCAGATCCGCGGAGGTGCTAACAAGTACCGCTGCGGAGTCCGGATCATGCTCGGTCTGGCTGAGGAAGTCGAGGGTCAGAAGTTCCACCTCTCCGGTCTCATCCGCCAGGATCAGAGACTCACTGGGACCGGCCGGGGAGTCGATGCCCACCTCGCCGTAAACTATCATCTTGGCCGCGGTCACATAACGGTTGCCCGGGCCCACGATCTTATCTACTTTGGGTACGGTCCCGGTCCCGTGGGCCATGGCGGCAATTCCCCAGGGACCGCCCATACGGAACACGCGATCGCACCCTGCGATGTCCAGGGCCACCAGTGTGACAGGAGAGATATCCGTTCCCTCGCCCGGAGGGGTTGTGGCCACTATCTCACGTACTCCCGCCACCCTGGCCGGCAGTACCGTCATCAGGGTGGTACTGGGATAGGCGGCCCTTCCACCCGGGACATAGCATCCCACACGATCCAGTGGCCGGGTGATCCTTCCGGCCAGAACGCCTTTCGATACCTCCACGGACCACATTTCCCTCTCAAGCTGCGCCGTGTGAAACCGGGTGATGTTCCGGGCCGCTGCTCCAAGGGCATCAACAACCCGGCCTTCCACCCTGTCATAGGCCGCCGTGGTTTCTTCCCGGGAGACCTCCAGCGAATTCATATCCAGATCGAGACCGAGGTCCCTGTGTCCCTCCACTACGGCAATGTCGCCCCTTTGGCGCACATCATTCACGATTCCCCTGACATAGTCGTACTCGGATGAGACATCCTCCATGGATCGCCTGAGAATGGCGGCCCTTTCATCAGGGGTCAGGTCGTCTATGCGGCAGGGGAAAAGGTTCATGAGGGTGTTCTCCTTCTCAGGCAGAAGTCGGTGAGTGCGTCCAGCGTACTGGTGAATGCAAGCCGGGCCCAGGGGATCTCCTCCGGCCGGACAAGCCGGGCTTCGGTGGTTTCGTCTCCGGCGACGAGGCTGCCTGAAACCGGCTCGGATGTGTAAACCACAACGGCCACAGTCTCTCCGGGGTAGGAGTAGACCCCGAGAAGCCCCTTGATGCTGGTCCGAAGGCCGCACTCCTCTTGAGTCTCTCGAAGGGCCGCGGCCTCGACTGTTTCCCCGCGGTCCACAAAGCCTCCGGGCATGACCCAGAAGCCTTTTCGGGGTTGAATGCCTCGGCGCAGCAGCACAATGGATCCTTCCATTTCCACAATGGAGCAGGCCACCAGCTTGGGATCCATGTAAACGGGCTTCTTGCAAGCGCTACAGATAAGGCGGTCAGGCTCGCCCGGCTTTAGATTTCCGGTCTCGAGACCGCCGCCGCAGTAAGGGCAGAAACGAAACTCCTCAGAATCGGCAATGGTGGGCATCTTTGGAACTCCAAGACGCCGCCCTGATCCTCATGGACATGTGAGACGGCATGATTCCCTTTGAGGATGTCAGCCAAAGGAAATCGGCGATCTCGTTGGACAGGGGGGTCTCCTTTGTGAGGGCAAAAGGCAGTATGGTCACCGATGTAACAGGTATCCTCTTTGTCACGCGGCTGGGAATACCGAAACCGTAGACCAGGTGACCGTTTCCAGTGAAGGCTACCACCTTCCGGTGATGCCTTCCTGCTTCTATGAAATAATCAGCAAGGCTCTCAGCCATGAACTCTTCATAAACGCATTGGGCCTCATAGAAAAACTCAAAGCTCGGAATGCGGGTGCGGGGATGCATGAGATAAGCGTTTCGGACATATTCCCTATGGGCCCTGACACTCAGGTCTATCTGCAGGGGCAGTCTGTCCCGTTCTTCGGGGGTCAGACCGCCAATGCCTACACGGGCGACTCTTTTCACGAGCTCCTGCGGGACATTAAGGGCCAGTATGCGGCTACCGTTTTCCCTGGCAAGGCTGATCAAAGGTCTATAGAGGTGGTAAGGGTACCCCCAGCTCGTATCCCATTCCACCGCTTTTAGGAACTCCCTTTCATCCATTTCGCCGGCCAGGTAACTGTCAAGGACGGGCTGCTGGGGGGTTCGAAAGAACTCCATGGCAACATCCACCGGGCCGCAACACGCCATCAGGGCCTGAAGGATTTGGACCTGTATAAGATGGTGTTCGGCGTTGTTATGGATTTCGCCCACAAACACGAGGTCGTTGGGCGCCAATTTTTCGATCAAGGACTGAAAGTCCAGGTGTGTTGCCGTATGGAGGTCAATGATATCGTCGCTGCTGAATCTGCCTTCGGCGCCTTGAATCCATGCGATCGGGGGCGCCTTCGGCCTGGAGGGGGCACAACCTGCCACAACAAGGAATGACACGAGCAGGGGAATAACTGTTACGTGGTTGAATCGTTTCATAACGGGCTATGGGACCCCGTGGACACCGAGGCTTTGGGTACGGTTCAAGACCCGGGTGAGCCCAAAGGGTTTCAGACAACTTTAGCGGCTTACCCGGCACGCCCGGGACAATTAGCTTGACTGAATTCTTTCCTATCACTTACCCTGAGGCGGTGCAAGTCCGGAAAGCATTATACCGCTTTAGTTCCCGGGGTGGTCAACATCCGGCAGCATGCAATATGGACCGGGGGCTGGAAAAAGAGCCTTGAAAAACGCCTGCCCATTGCTGACAACGCTGAAAGCCTATCCAAAGGAGCTTCTTCTCCGCGACGGAAGCGGTGTCACCCTAAGACCCGTAGCTGCTGAAGACGGCCCTCTGATCGAAGGGCTCCTTTATAGGCTGAGCGAGGAAGACCGCTGGTTTCTGGGCCTGGGCGACAATGTCTCCGGTTTTGTTGAGACCTGGCTCCGTTTCGCCTTTACCGAGCGTGCCTTTTCCGTTGCCGCCGTGCTCGAGAACTCCATGATAGCGTTGGCCGCCCTGGTCCGCGAACGGCCCGGCTCAGAGGGTCATGTCGGCCATATCAATATCTCTGTGGAACCTGATTATCGGGAAAGAAGGCTGGGCACCTGGATGCTTCTGGATCTAATCAATGCAGCCATGTCCATGGGGATTGAGCGGATCGTAATGCGTCTGGTGGAAGGCCGTGACGACACCGTCATTCGAGGGGTGGAGAAGCTGCGGTTTACCAAAGAAGCTACGCTCAAGAGTTTTGTTAAGGACATGGAAGGCAACTTCCACAACCTCGACCTGATGGTCAAGCGACTTGCCCGGGAGTGGTCCCCGGGGGACGTCTGAGCCGCGCTGCGCTCCGTGCCGCCTTACAAGCCATGTTGTCGCGACAAACTCCAGCCATGAAACAGGTGCCCCTCAAACACCAGGACCTGGACCCCGCATCTCTCCGAAAGAGCCTGCCGGCACAACCGGGGGTTTATCTGTTCAAGGACGGGGCTGACCGCATACTTTATGTGGGCAAGGCCAAGGACCTCAAGAAGCGAGTCCTGAGTTACCTCAAGCCATCAGGCGATATCTCCGGAAAAACGCAAATGATGCTCTCGAAGGCCGACTGTCTTGAGACCATCATCACGGACACGGAAAACGAGGCCTTCATACTGGAGGACACACTCATAAAGCGGCACATGCCCCGCTACAATGTGATCCTTCGCGATGACAAGAGGTACCCTTGCCTGCGCCTCGATCTCCGGCAAGCATATCCCCGGCTTCAGATCGTGCGCCGGATCCGCAAGGACGGGGCCCTGTATTATGGACCGTTCTCTTCGGCCGGATCGGTGCGGAACACGCTCAAGCTCATGGAAACGGTCTTCCCGCTTCGAAAATGCCGTGGGAGCCGACCGCCGAAACGCTCCCGTCCCTGCCTGAACTTTCAGCTCGGACGCTGCCTGGGCCCATGCACCAGGGAAGTTCCCGCAGATGTCTACGCCGAACTCCTGGCGCAAGTCCGGCTCTTTTTGGAGGGCCGTAATAAGGAGCTCCTCAAACGACTCACCGAAGATATGAAAAACTCATCAGCATCCCTTCAGTTTGAAAAGGCCGCGCGCATTAGAGACCGGATCCGGGCCATGGAACGGATTATGGAGCGACAGAATGTCTTATCCGGTTCCATGGAAGACCGGGATGTCATAGGCCTGGCCTTTAAAGGTGATTTTTTCCAGGTCGTTAACCTTCATGTCAGAAAAGGAGCTCTGGCCGAAAGCCTGAGTTTCCGGTTCAGGAGTCGTGACGCTTCCCAAGAGGAGGTCATGGCCGCCTACGTCAAGCAATATTATGCCGGAGGGGTTTTCATTCCCTCGGATATCCTGGTTTCACATCCGGTTGAAGATATCAATGCAATAGGGTCCTGGCTTTCAAACCTTGCCGGGAGAAGGGTTGTGCTTCATGAGCCCAAGCGAGGGGAAAAGCAACGACTCGTGGCCCTGGCCGTAAAAAACGCAGAAAGCCTTCTGGAGAGGCAAGCAGCCGGGGATATGGACATCTTGGAGCTCTTAAGGGATGCGCTTCAGATGGACCGCCGGCCGGAGCGTATTGAATGTATCGATATCTCTAATATTCAAGGCAGCCGGGCTGTCGGGACGGTGGCCGCCTTCCGGGACGGAGAGCCTGATTCGAGCCTGTACCGGAATTACCGAATCCGGATGAAGCAGGGTATGGATGACTATGCCATGATGGCGGAAACAGCAGAGCGCCGTTTGAGCAAAGGAAACTTGCCCGACCTCCTCCTGGTGGATGGAGGGAGAGGGCACCTGAGTGCGGTGGAAAGGGTTTTGAGCAGACTCGGGCCGGGTGAAGACATGCCCGCCCTGGCGGCCATTGCCAAAAAGGATGACATGAGGGGAGAAACTGCA
Organism: uncultured Desulfobacterales bacterium; assembly: GCA_964413125.1. Classification (GTDB taxonomy): domain Bacteria; phylum Desulfobacterota; class DSM-4660; order Desulfatiglandales; family HGW-15; genus JAIPEI01. The sequence goes on along the minus strand of CAYPSZ010000097.1, from coordinate 9,584 downwards.
GACAAGGTGTTCATCCCGGGCCGTAAGAATCCCTTGCACCTGGGTCCGGACCATCCTGTTCTCCTGCTGCTTATGAGGATTCGGGATGAGACCCATCGCCGGGCCATAGGATATCACCGAAAGATTCGCGGGAAGGCCATGTCCGCGTCCTTGCTGGACAGCATACCCAGGATTGGACCTAAGAGAAAGCGGGCCCTCTTGAGCCGCTTCGGGGACGTGGAAGCCCTTTCAAAGGCCGCTCCCGAGGCGGTTTCCGAGCTTCCAGGGATCAGCCTGAAGACAGCCCAAAACATCCTGCACGCCCTTGCCACCAAGAAAAGGCCGGAGTGAATTACCCGTTGACAGGTTTACTCCGGTTATTCTAAACGAGCTTCGACTTATCCCAATATCGGTACTTTATGTGCCGTGCCAAGTTTCCATGCCGACGCCGTTTAGTTGAGTGTTTTCGGGTGCCGGCGGCTTTCCGAAGCCGGCACTCGCGTCTTTTGCACGGATTCAAGGATCCGGCACCCCAACCTGAGCGGAGGAAGAGACCCTTGGCCTTGAAAAAGATCACCATCATGGTCCTGTCCGACGGTGCCGGGAAAGTAAGGCAGATCAAGGTCCCCAGGTGTTTTTTAACGTTTCTTCTGGTTGCGGCCCTTTCACAAAAGATTGATCAGATAACCCTGAAGATGCAGGACTTAAGAGAGTTCGATCACAAGCTCAGGGTCATGGTGAACATGGAGACTAAAGGCGAGGCCCCGCAGTTCTTGGGGATGGGTCAGCTCCGGTTCGTTACATCCTGGACCATAGTTCGTCGCAAATGAATTGATACTTCTTCGTGGATACTTCTTCGTGCTCTTAATCTTGCTCTTGCTCTTGCTCCAACTATTTGGATTAGAGCAGGAGCAAGGTTAAGAGCAAGAGCAAGAAAAATGGTATCAATTGTAATTCATCGCTTCTGGTTGCAAAAGGTCTCCCGGGTAAAAAGGAGCAGTAAAAAGGATATAAAAAGCCAAGCCAGCATGAGCGAAAAGCCACTCTGATATGCCGTAAGGTCATATATGCGGACGCCATGTGCGGTCTCTTTTTTCCACAGACTGTCGAGCACGATCCCAACAGAGGGTTGCAGTATCATGGGTCCCATCATGGCACCCATATTGGTTATGCCTGATATGGTGCCGGCGAGCCTGCCCGGGACGGATTCCTTGGCAAAGGCGAAGGTGATAACCATGCATCCGGAGCAAAAACCTGTAACCATGAGTATCGTGATCAACAGGGGACGGTTTTCAGGAAGAGGCACATAAAACAGTAGGCTCCACCCAAGGATGCATATGGCGCACCCCATTATATAAAAGGGTTTTCTCCTTCCAATGCGGTCCGAGGCCCAGCCGAAGAACGGTCCGCCAAAGGCCCATGCCACAAGCAAAGATGAGGCGGCAAATGAGGCCTCGGCTGTGGTGAATCCGTAATGTGTGCTGAGGTAAGGGACCCCCCATAGTCCGGAAAACGTAAGCGTGCAGCCGACAACCCCGGCTGGAATCACAAAAAGAAATACGGTGTTCCGGTTGCGGAAAGCCTCGGTGATGTTGTCATAGATATTGAAAAGCCGTATCCTTTTGCCTGAACCGTCGGATTCCATGAAGTCACGGAAACCCTTCTCATGGGGCCAGTCTCTGGCGAAAACCAGGACACCCAGACCGATTGCCCAGGTAAAAAGCGCAGCGGCTATCATTAGCGTCCGCCAGTCATATAGCTCCATGAGAAATCGCAAGGGAGGTCCTCCGGACACCGCTCCAATGACACCTGCAAAAAGCGCCATGCCGGTGACCATGGCGAACATGCGAACCGGAAACCAGTTGCTTGCAAGTTTCAGCATGCCCACAAAGGCGACGGCAACGGAAGCTCCGATTAGAAGCCGTCCAAAGGCGGCGGTTATTATGCCGGGGGAAAACGCGAAAACCAATGTGCCCACTCCGGCTATAAAAGCCCCTCCCGTCAATAGACGTCTCGGACCCCATGCGTCGGCGAGTATTCCCGTTGGGATCTGCATGGCCACATAGCTGTAGAAATAAAACGCGGAAAGGTTCCCGAGTGCTGCTGCGCCGATTTGAAAATCCCGCATCAGTTCCTCTGTCATGACGGCCGGAGCCACACGTTGGAAAAACCCAATCATGTAGAACAGGGCGGCCAGTCCCCATATCAGCCAGGCGGTCTTGAGCGGTGGGTGATGCTTTTTCACAGAGATGATTCAGAGAAGGGGGAAAGCAAAAAACCGTATGGGGAGCCTTCATCTCCCCAAACGGCGATAACCGGGTTATGGACGGTTAAACTATAGCTGCATTTCTTTTTGAATGCCAACAAAGTTTTCTGCTATTATACCTCCTGGGAATCGAGCTCCTGTGCGGTAATCTTGCCGGCCTTGCCGGTGTGCTGTCGGCGGCCATGACCACGGGCCGGAAGGTTGAGGCAAAGGTGATCGTAACGGCTGAATAGGTGAGAATCACTCATATCGACTTTGGAGGAGGATTTGGATAACTCACAACTTGAGCATTACTGTGCCCGAGCCGTGGAAGGGGGCGCCACCCACGCGAGGTTGATTGAGCCGGCCTCTGTGATCACAGCTCCCTGGGTCCGTCTCAAGTGCCGGTTCGGCTGCCCGGTTTACGGCAGGAGCTACGGGTGCCCTCCGGATACTCCCTCCCCTGCGGAGACACAGGAGATCATTGACTGCTATCACAGGGCTATCCTGTTCCACCTGGAGGCGGTGGAGATTCCTGGAGGTTCCAGAAGAAAGTCCCGCCACCGATTCTATGACCTGCTGGTCGACATGGAAGGAGAGCTGTTCAAGGACGGCTACTACAAGGCCTTTGTTTTTCTTTCCGGGCCGTGCCATCTGTGCCGGGAGTGCGGCAAGATGAAGGGAGAGCCCTGCCTGCACGGTGACAGGACCCGGCCCTCCATGGAGGCTTGCGGAATTGATGTTTACCAGACCGCCCGGAACAACGGCTTCTTTATTCAACCCCTCAGAAGAAAAGAGGAGACACAGAATATTTACGGTCTCATGCTGGTGGATTGATCCTTAAGAGACCGGTAAGGCTTACTTGTGGGAAAAGGGAATTCAGTGTGGTGGGAAGAGCGAAGAGAGGAACTGGTACGGTTTGCGGGCAATCAAGGGCCGGTTGTGGTGTACGACGGCGAGACCCTGAACGATATCGTTTTTGACCTTCTCTGCCTGGATTGTGTGGACAGGTTGCTCTTTGACTTGGAGTTGAGTTCCTGTCCCGAGCTCCTTGAAGCCCTGGGACGGTTGGGTGCCGGGTTTGGGTGCCGGACTCCGGAAGAGGTCGCCCTTGTTCAAGAGATTCCGGGGTGCGGCCCTGAATCCCTTGTGTTCCTGGTTCAGGATGACTCACGGGCCTCCGGACGGGATGGATCTCTCCAAGGCATGATACCGGCGGTCCCCCTCTACGGAATAACGGAAGGCTGTCTCGAGGAGCTGCGGGACAGGGATGTGCTCGTGGTCCTTGACCGTCCGGTCTCTCCTGGAACCGAAAACTCCGGTGGTTCGTGCCTTAGGGCCCTGGATCGCGTACATGCCCGGATAAGGGGACTATACCTGTGTTGGGGGCATGAACATGAATCGGGAGACACAAGAGAAAAACTGCCGGGCTGGCGGACCGTCACAGGTAGGGACGGCATACTGGTCCCGGCCAGGGGCATGGGCATTGTTCTCGAAAGAGAGACCGGTATTTTGGATTTGGATTCCACGGCAAGGAACCTTGAGGAATTGAAGTCGGTTTTTCCTGATGGGCCGCTATGGGTGGAGCCGGGGGCCGGGTTTTTCTCCGTTGCATCGGTGCTGGTGGTTCCCGGCAAGGAACAAGTTACGGTTCTGACAGGAGGCAACCAAAGGGACGAAGCCTTTGATATCGTCTCTCATCGTGAAGAGCTCTACCTGAGACCCCGGAGGATCTGCCGGGTGCCTCTATGACGTGTAAGTTAATTTCCTCTCCTCTTGTCCATGTATGGCCTTTTTTTCCAGCACCGTTTGTACTGCATCCTCCAGTTCCTTCCTTCATTCTGAAGGGCTTTCTCAGTACTCTACGGATTGGTCTGTTTCCCTACTTGCCGTTTCCGTCATACCCTGAACAGAGGATAACCGGCATATCGGGCCGTATCTGCAAATCTTGTCGGCCAGCTCCTCACCGGTCACCGACGGCATGTACCCGTCTGTGATGACGAGATCAAAACTCCACAGCTTTCTTTCAAAGGATGCGAGGGTATACATCCCGTAGGAGTAGGTTTCAACCTTATAACCGAGGCGCTCAAGCACTTGTCCGCTTATGGACAGGACAGCGGGTTCGTCGTCCACAACCAGGATTCGTTTGTTGGGTGCCGACCTTCCATCAGGCACTGCCGGCCGGCTGAGTTTCCGAGCTCACCTCTTTACCTGAATGTCCGGCCGCGGGGGCTGAGCTCCTGGCACCTGCGTGCGAATGACTTGCATTGCCGGGCCGGGGAAGACCCCTCACGCTGCCGCCTGTTTTGGCATCCCCGGTCTTTACTCCTTCCCGGTGTTTGGATGCTCCGCCCACAAGCTTGACCAGATCTTCCACCATGGCCTTCATCTGCTCGGCCTGGGCGTTCATTTCCTCTGATGCGCTTGCAGACTCCTCGGCATTGGCAGCGTTCTGCTGGATCACCTTGTCCATGTCCGCAACCGCCACGTTCACCTGGTCGATGCCTTCTGCCTGCTCCCTGGATGCGGCTGCTATCTCGCCCAGAAGTTCAGCCACCTTCATGGCGCTCTCTTCCACCTTGCTGAACTCTTCGTTGGTGCGCTCAACAAGGGAGGAACCGTCCTGGACCTTCTTGGTGGTCCCTTCGATGAGGGCCGATGTGTTCTTGGCGGCCTCGGCGGCGCGCATGGCAAGGTTTCTCACCTCGTCCGCCACAACCGCGAACCCGGCGCCGGCCTCGCCGGCACGGGCAGCCTCCACGGCAGCGTTAAGGGCCAGAAGGTTGGTCTGAAAAGCTATCTCGTCAATGGTCTTGATGATCTTGGAGGTTTCCTCGCTGGCCTTGCGGATCTCCTGCATGGATGAGACCATCTCGGTCATGGAGGCATTGGCCGAACCCACTATTTTCTTGGACTCTTCCATCAACCCGTTGGCCTGGTCCGCGTTGCCTGCATTCTGCTTGGTCATGGAGGACATCTCCTCCAGGGACGAGGACGTCTCCTCGATGGAGGCGGCCTGTTCCGCCGCCCCCTCTGCCAGGGACTGGCTTGCCGAAGAGACCTGACCGGAAGCCGAGGCCACCTGGTCGGCTCCCTCGTTCAGCCCGCCGATGATCTTGTTTATAGGGTTGGTTATGGAGCGCGTAATGAGAAGCGCAACCAGGATTATGGCTGCAATGCCCAGCAGTGCCACGATGCCTATGAGCCGCTTCAGGGCGTTCACTGCGGCAAACGCCTCGGATTCATCAATCTCTGCGAGCATCCCCCACGTGATGCCGTCGCCCACGTTGACAGGGGTGAAGGCGGAGAGTACGGGATTGCCGTTGTAGTCGGTGATGACCTTTGCGCCCGTTTCTCCGGCCAGGGCCTTTCGCGCGGCCTCCGTGTCCACGCTTCCCTTCCGGGGATCGGCAAAGGAAGCCTGGACCGAGCGGTGTTCGGGATCCAGAAAGGAGTCGGAACGCATGAGCTTGTCCTGCCCCACCAGGTAGGTCTCGCCGGTCTCACCCATGCCTTCGCGCTGGGTCATGATGGTGTTGATTGCGTCGAGCGGGAGTTGGAGTGCGACGATCGCCTCCACCTCGGCTTCGTGAAGCACGGGCTGGGCAATGAACGCGTAGGGTTTGTTGTTGCTGGGTGCATAAGGTGCGAAGTCCGCCATGCCGAAACCCCGGGAATCTATGACCCTTCGGATCAGACGACCGAGGTTGCTGTCGGCGTACTTACCGTCCGCCATGTTGGTCTGGTAGTCCGCTTCCAGCGCCGCGGTGTAGAAAACATACCCGTTAGGGTTCAGCAGAAATAGATCGTAGTAGCCGTAAAGCTCCTTAAATTTGGCGTAGAACTCCTGACCTTCTTCGTCCACCGGGCTGAAGGCCTCGGCCACATCCATCTCCGCGAGAATGGCCCATTCGAGTCCCTCGACTTCCAGAGGGGCGAAAGCGGAGAGCACCGGTTTCCCGTTGTAGCCCTCGATCACACGGCTTTCCGTCTCCCCTGCCAGGGCGGCATCAGCGGCTTCGGTGGCCACGCCGTTCTGCTCCACGTTTCCGGCGAACGAGCTCTTGACCGAGTGTCTTTCAGGATCGAGGAAGGAATCCGAGCGCATTCTATTGTCCGCGCCGACCAGGTAAACCTCGCCGGTTCGGCCCATGCCCGTTCTCTCCTGCATGATTCCATTGATGGTTTGGAGCGAAAGCTGAAGCGCCAACACGCCGATGGTCTCTCCCCCTTGGACCACGGGGGCGCCCACAAAGGCGCAGGGCTCGTTGTTGGTGGGTGCGTAGGGTTCAAAGTCCTGAAGGGCCAAACCTTCCTTGGCCCTCGGAAAAAGCTTTCCCATGGGACTGTTCTTAAGCGGACCGGTCAGCAGGTTGGCTCCCAGGTCTGATTCCTGGGCCACAGTATAGATGACGTCACCATCCTTACTAATGAGCAATAGGTCGTAATATCCATACTCCTCCTTATACTGCTCGAGCCACGGTGCAAACTCCGACTCTGCCGCTTTCCAGGCATATCCACCGATCTGTTTCTCTTCCCACTCAAAGGCCTGCCCAAAAGCCCCCATCGATATGAGAACCGTGTCGTTCTTCGCGAGCACGGACACGTCACTGAGCCTCTCCTCGAAGTACTTCTCGATCTGGGCCTTCTTGATCTGTCGGACGGCCTCGAGCTTTGCAAACGCCTCTTTACGAAGGGTGCCCACCGTTTCAACCAGAACGGCCAAGTCTCCCTGCCTCTCCATGAAGTACTCTTCGATCTGACCCTTCTTGATGCCCCGCACGGTCTGAAGCTGGCCGTAAGCCTGCCGGCTGAGAGCCTCGCCGGACTTTACCAACGAAATCAAGCCTGCCACTGCAAAAGGGATTACACCGACGGCCAGGAAGGCAACCATCAGCTTCGTAGCGAGTTTCATGTTCTTGAACATCTGCGACTCCTTTCCTTCATCCCTTTGCCAAGCTCATGATGAGGGCCGGGAAATGGTTGAATTTAGCGTTCTGACAGCCTGCTGTTGCAGCCTATTGAGAAAGCAAGAACGGTGCCAAAAGAGTGCCGCGCGGGCCATTATGTTAAGATAGTCAGGGAAAAAAGTATTTATGAGATTTGACGTGTCTAATGGTTTCAGGGAAGGGGGGCAAAAACATTCTGCTCATCCAGAATCCTACGCATCTTGTTCGCTAATTTAATCTCGCCCGCCTGAGTGTTCCAGGAAACGAGTTGCTGTACCCCACATCGCGCATGGCGGGGATCAGGGTGTTGCTGAGGGCGGCGGCGTCGGCCACGGCGGAGCCGGAGACGCCGGCAAAGAAGAGGCTGCTCAGGATGTTCACATGGCCCAGCCCCCCCTTGAAGCGACCCACAATGCTCATGGCGAAGGAGACCAGGCTGCGGGTCACGCCCGAGCGGTTCATGACCTCGCCCGTCAGGATGAAGAGGGCCATTGCCATGAGGGCGAACACGTCGAGCTGGCTGAAGATGCGCTTGTCATGGGTACCGTTTCGAGGATCTCGTTGAAAACGCCGGCCAGTGAGGCCATGACCGCGCTGGCGAGAGGGTTGTGGCAGGCCTCGGCTATGAGCTGGTGGAACTCCACGCCTATGGGGTGGCTCACCTCGCCCGCGTCCAGGATGGCCTGGAACCGTTCAATGTTGTCCCGGATGCGGGCCAGGTCCTCTTCGGTGCGCCGCTCCGCGGCCATGGCCACGAGCGATGACTCCAGGATGCACCGGAACTCCATAAGCTGCTCGGGCGTGATCCCGCCCGTGTGGTAGTAGTTGCTCACCTGGTCGCAGAACTTGGCTAGACTGGGCTCGGCCACGAAGCTGCCGCCGTATATGCCGCGCCGCTTCTCTATAAGGCCTTCCGACTCCGGCTCCCGCAAGGCCTCGCGCACCGTGGTCTTGCTGACTTAGGGATAATGAAAATCCTCGTGGGGCAGCGCCGGGGGGGTAAGAGCTACATGCTGTTTCAGTTGATGGATCGCATCTCAAACCTGGACCCGCAAGGGCAACAGATTTAAATCGATAGAGAACTGCATGAATTTGCCGGGATACGCCAGGCCGGGGATTTGCTGGAATATGTCGAGAGGCGGCGCGAACCGGACCGCAGGCTTTACCTCTTCATCGATGAACTGCAGGAAATAGAAGGCTTTGAACATGCCCTCCGCAGCCTCAACGCCGGGGAGAGACCGATATCTATGCAACAGGAAGCAACGCAAAGCTGCTCTCGGGCGAGCTTGCCACATACCTGTCCGGCCGTTAGGTGGAAGTCAAGGTTTACGGGCTTACATACAATGAACTCCTCGATTTTCACGGGCTGGGCCGGGGTCGGGAGGGCCTCACGGCCTTTATGAGATTCGGCGGCCTACCCTACCTCAAGAACTTTTCATTGGATGAAGACGTTGTATTTGAGTACCTTCGGAACATTTCCGATGTGTCAAACAAGGGGACGCTGTTAAGTTATAAGGCTTAATGCAGAGGGGGACGTGGTGAGGAGTACGTTGTTTGATTGTTGAATTGGCTGGCTCCCATCCAGAAACCCCGATTTCTGGATCGAGACGTCATTCCGGCGAAAGCCGGAATCCGTGCGCCGTCCCCATCTCTCATCCCTCTCCAGGCATCCGCACCAATCGGTGTTTTAGCAGTTTCTGGTCAAAACTGTAGGTGGCCTCACACAGTGAATCCTGATTGGAGTAAACAATGACATAATCTGCAAAATCGGCCGGTCCTTTTCTGTAGGATGAAAGGGCTGCCGCCGCAATATTCGCTTTCTCGATCTCAAGCTCACGGGATGCCAGGATCTGGTCCAGGGTTTCTATCACCAGGGCCTTCTGGTACCCGTAGGCCCCGCGCAGCACCCAAACCAGTTCACACAGCACCATGAGTGCTATACGTCCGGGATCTTCCCGTGTGCACCGGGATTCGATCAGGAGGTTGGCGCGCGCTGACTGCGCAGGGTGGTCCTGGGTCAGGTAACGGACAAGGACGTTGGTATCCAGGCCGATCATGATGGCCCGCCCCCGGCTTTGATGGCTTGCTCCATTTCTTCCAGCGAAACGGGTTTTGACGGTTTCGGAAGCATACCTTTCAGCCTGCTTATGGGAACGTGCTTTGCCGCCAGTCGAACGGTTTGATCGTCTTCAAAAATGAATTCCACCCGATCTCCCACACACAGGCCGAGCCTGTCCAGCAAGCCCCTTGGGAGAGTGATCTGGCCTTTGCTTGTAACGGTGGCTTTCATTCCAGCCTATCCCCCTAATCGTTTTCTTACTTTATGGTAAGGAAATCAGACCTGTTTGTCAACAGAGAGCAAGGGGACCTAAAACTCCGATATAAGGAATAAGGCAAGTACTGGCTGGGCG
>CAYPSZ010000096.1:0-2646 GCA_964413125.1 uncultured Desulfobacterales bacterium | reverse complement strand
TAGGGCCTCTTGGTAGGTCTTCCCGTCCGCCATGCATCCGGGGAGTTCCGGCACCTCGGCCACAAATGAATTGTCCTCAGAGCTCCAAAAAATGATGATTTCGTATTTTTTTTCCATCGTCATTCTCCAATTCGAATTCGATACTTCAGGATTACATCCCTGACTTGTTTGACTTGATATGGTTTACCTTTACTCTCTTTGGGTTGTAAATTGAGAATCTCATCAACACCATCCTTGGTGAAGATATGGTGATCCCCTCTGATACGCTCATCAAACCCAAGCCGTTTGAGCAGGGAGCATAAGGTCTCGAATGGGACATTCGCATCTGATCTTCGCATCAAAATGTGCTCGTACAGCTTTTCCAGTTTGCTCATAATCGTATCTTATCATTTCCATTCAATTGGGCCAAGTTGCTCTTTACATCTCTCGCACAACGATGAAGCTCAGCCGTGCCGGAACTGCGCAGTGGCGAAGGCATCGGCTGGAGCGAATTGTTGGCTTCTTTTTTAAATTCATAAGCCTTGATCTTTCGATCGAACTCATAAAGGCAGTGGGTGGTTGACTGCAACGATGCAGGCAACGGCGAGAAGGCCCTTGTCTATCTTAGCCGTCAATAGTTCAATGTCTTTCGGACCTTGGTTGTACTGCTTGAATAGCGCCCGCGACGGACCTGTCTCCCACTCATGAATGCGTTGACTCATCTCTCCACTGCTGATATCCCCCCTCCGCCACGCAGCCATGCTCTCTTCCAGCTTGCCCAGCTCTCGCGATGCAACTCTCTCTCATACGCTTCTGTCATCCATTCCTATATCAGCCGCTTGATTCGCTTGGGATACTCTCTCATGGATACTTCCCTCCAGAGTATGGTCCATCAAAAACATATTTCCAAAGGTTTTTGCCAGGGCATTCTTTTATCTCGCCATAAAATGTCCCGTCATCTTGGATAATTTCGTATCAAGGATAAACCTCATTCTGGTTTAATTATCTTACCGGTAAGATTTTATGGCAAACTTCATAAAAAAGCAAGCTTTTAAATTGACATATCGTTTCCCGAACGTATATTTCGTGTGTCAAATCATCCCACTTAGTCCCTTGGGGCATACGATCGATGAGCCTATGCGCCTCATATGTATCTCTTTCTTTCTTTTCGAAGCATTCAACGAAGATGTGTGTCAAGGGGTGGCCGAGCCTACCGGAAAGATGCCGATTCACTGGATGAAGCCCGGGAAGCCAAGCTTGATCAGATCTACCGCCTCAAGGTATTTCAACAATAATATCCTCTCAATCCTGCGGAGCAGGTACAGTAAGCACGGGGCAAGCAGCTGATCTCACAATTTTTTCAGCTACAGACCCAAAGATGTATCGGCGCCACCCCGTCCATCCATGGGTTGCCGTAACAATTACGTCCACTCCTTCAGACCCGGCCGCCTCTACGATCTCATCCGCCGGTGATCCCTGAAGTACTCTTGTCTGGACTTGCAGATCCGGGGAAACCTTGTTTTTCACCACCTCTTCCAGTGATTTATGAGAGACCCCGATCAACTTCTCCATGTGGGCCTGGAGATCAAAACCTGCAGCCGGATAAGGCCCGGGATAGATATGAACAGGAACGACCACATGGACTATAATCAATTCAGCCGAAAAATGGGCGGCGAGTTCCTCTGCGCCCTTGACCCCCACAAAAGAAGGCTCACTGAAATCCGTAGGACATAGTATTTTCTTGATTGGAAGCATTTTTATTTCCTTTCTTTCAGGTCCCCGGGTATATAGCCGATGGACCTTTGGAGATATTCAACTCCAGGCACGGCGAACAGTCTTTAACCTCTGCCAAGATTCCGAGGCAAATCATGAATGCCTCTTCCTTTCCGGCCGGACATCTGCAGTGTCATCCAGGTTACACGGTACCAATCTTTTTCCTATGGGTGAAAACATGTATATCGCACTGAAAGGACAAGGTCGGTCAAACCGGCCTTTGACCAATATCCGCTCAAAGCCTTTGCACAAGCCTCGGAGAAACCTCAAGACCGCTGAACATGCCCGTTTTCCTGATTTTCCTGACCCAAATTCCAGGCTCTCCTGATAGACGCACTTGCCTCCTGTTTCGTAGAATGACTTTAACCTTGGAGGTGAAAACCAATGACGTCCCATAAACCCCGGAGAATCCACGCATGATCTGCATCCTGGTCTCGGAAACCGAAGAGGCCCTGCGCATCCTCCTGAGCCAGGAACTGGAGGAGGAAGGGTACGAGGTCGTGGCCATACCACCCGAGCGCCTGAAGGGTCAGCTGGCGGCCAAGAATCCGAGCCTGGTCCTCCTGAGCTCACAGGATCTCTCCGACCGGCAGATCTCCTTCCTCAAAGAAATGGACATCCCCTTTCTGACCTACGGCCCCTTGCCGCTGAGGCTCGCCCGAACCGTGAGGCTGAAGAGTTCCGGAATCGCAGTGGAGGAGTTCAATCTGAGGCGCATCAAGGGGAAGATTCGCGAGCTTCTCGGCCGGTCGTCATCGCCTTCCAGCACGGAACCCGGGACCGATCCCCCACCCATGCCGAGCGTCCAAATGCACTTTGCCTTTTCCTGGAGTACGGAATGAACAACAGATCCAAGAAATATATCGGGATCGGCTCCCCCCGCGTGGTCCAAGG
>CAYPSZ010000095.1:0-17338 GCA_964413125.1 uncultured Desulfobacterales bacterium | reverse complement strand
CCCCTGACGAAAAAATGTATTTCTTTTTTTCGCACGACTGATCAGCGAGTCCCATTGCCGTTGACAGCGATTCCGACTTCATTTCAAAGCGGGTGCCAGATAGCAGATCCTGCACCAAACACTTATCGAGATTCCACCACCCGGGGTCCCAAGTTTGGGGCCATGCACGGCGTAGCGGGATGTTTTTTCCCGCGCGAGAATGCGCCCAAGGGAAGCTCGTCGGAGCGCGGGAAAAAACATTCCGCGGGCCACGAGCACTGTGGTACCGGGCATGGCCCAAGACAAATGGGATGCCGTAGTCTTTGCATGGGTCAGCGATCCAGTACCAGGTGAACATGCATTCGACAGCGATCACGATATCTTCTCTGAACGGGCTGATAAGAATGAGGAACCGTTCACGATCAGTCTTGATGTTCTGGTGCAGCCTGACCTCTCCTGCTTGATCGAGGATACAGAGTTACATTTTTTTCGCATGAAGGTCGATTCCGCAATAAAACTCACATAAAATTGAACCATTGAAATAAGGGAGAAGAAATCATGCTTAGGGATGCAGTCTCAGCAAACTATAAAGGCGGATATAGAATCGAAGTAACATTTGAAGACGGTGCCTCTGGCATTGTCGATTTTTCAAAAATTTTAGAATTAATGAGGAACTTGGAGTGCTGACATGGGGGGATGAAGTAGATATCGCACCTGAAACACTTTATGCTGAAGCAACGAATTCCCCTCTACCTGATTGGATGGATACGAAACAAGATTCTTCGGCGAACGGGTCGCTTCAGCCGACCTGGTAAACTCGGCGGCTGAGCTTTTCGTTGTAGAGTATTGCTCCGGAATACCGGCAGATTCAGACCTCGCCGAAATGCCATATATTGGACAGGATGGGCTCCCCGGCATGGTGGAGGCTCGATGGAGTGGCTGGAGGCCGGTTGCTTTTCCCCAATGTGCTTACTTGCAGGTGCTTACTTTTTTCTACCGCAACAAAAAGGCTTACGACCGTATGCCATAACCCCTTGATGTTACAAGTGGTGCGAGAGGGGGGACTCGAACCCCCACGGTTGTTAACCACTGGATCCTAAATCCAGCGCGTCTACCGGTTCCGCCACTCTCGCAAGACGGTCAAGCAGAGAACAACCCTTCAACGAGTATCAGTTCAAGGTCTGCAAGTATGGATACGTTCTTGATAGGAGGTTGCTTTTTGAGCGATTATGATACAGAGATAACTGATTGCGTGTCAATAAGAAAGCAGTCTCAATAGGTTGGACCAGAAGTGTTTCCCACTGTGAAGACTCCGGTGGAGGATTTGGGGGCAAGAGTGCGGACCAGGAATCCAGGGAAGGAATGTTATCAGGCTGGTATTCCGATGGCATTAGCACGATTCATGGACCGTTGCCTGTGCCTGGACCTGGAAACCGGGCCTAACGGGGAAATACTCGCCCTGGGTGCGATCTGCGGAAGCGACAGCTTTTCTCAAAAAGGCCTCAAAAACATTGTGTCATATCTCGACACATTGAACAAAATGGCCGGGGATGCGCAATTCCTGCTTGGCCACAACCTCCTCAGTCATGATCTGCCGATTCTCGAGGCTGCAGCTCCGAACTCCCCTCTTCTCAAGATGCCCGTGGTTGACACCCTTTACCTCTCCCCTGTGGCCTTTCCGGAAAACCCTTATCACCGCCTGGTCAAGGACTATAAGCTGGTAAAGGATACCATTAACGATCCATTGGCGGACGCACGCATTGCAGCATCCTTGTTCAAGGACCAGTGGGAGACTTTAAGCGCCATGGGGGAAACAGAAAGCGGCTTATTGTCGTTCTATCATTTTGCGTTTTCCGGGGATCCAGCCTTCACTGGTATGCAGGAAGCCCTTGGAGCCATGGGCGCATCTTCAGTGGATGTAAATGAGGCTTTTGAGGTGTTCCGCCTCCACACTCGCCATTTAGTTTGCGGGGAGGCCCTGAATAAGAAGATTCCCTCATGCCTCCATGAGCCGTCACAAAGGGCGTCCCTGGCATATGCCTTGGCCTGGCTGCGTGTGGCCGGGGGCAATTCGGTTCTCCCGCCTTGGGTTAACAGGCGTTTTCCCGAGGTGGCGTCCATCTTGAGGGATCTACGGGACATTCCATGCGGCCGTTCAAACTGCTTGTATTGTTCGAAGACCCATGACCCGTGCAGACTGCTTGAACGATTCTTCGGTTTTTCCGGGTTCAGGCCGGAACCGGCCGATGCACAGGGCCGAAGCCTCCAGGAGGCTATTGTAACAAGATCCATGGGGGATCAGCCCCTGTTCGCGGTTCTTCCCACAGGGGCAGGCAAGAGCCTTTGCTATCAACTCCCGGCTCTGGCGCGCTATTACCGGCGATCCGTCCTGACGGTTGTAATATCGCCGCTTCAGGCCTTGATGAAGGACCAGGTGGACAACCTTCGCAACAAGACCGGGGCGCCCAACGCGGCGGCTCTCAGCGGTCTTCTCACCGCCCCTGAGCGTGGAGAGGTCCTCAAGGGGGTTAGGTTGGGGGATGTGGGCATTCTTTATGTCTCACCCGAACAACTCCGTAACCGTTCATTTAGGGAGGCGGTAAAATACCGCGAAATCGGCTGCTGGGTGTTCGATGAAGCCCACTGCCTGTCCAAGTGGGGACATGATTTTCGACCCGATTATCTCTACGCGGCCCGTTTCATCAAGGAATTCTCAACCAGGCACCAGGGATTCCTTCCCCCGGTCCAGTGCTTCAGTGCGACCGCCAAAGAGGATGTAAAGGCGGAAATCATCCGGCATTTCCGCAGCAATCTGGGCGTGGAGCTTAAGGTTTACAGCGGCGGTGTTGAACGGGACAATCTACATTTCGAGGTGCAGACCGTTGCCGGGACTGAAAAACACCCTCGCCTCCACGCACTGCTGTCTGAACGCTTTCCCCCGGAGCTTCCCGGCTGCTGCATTGTGTATTGCGCCACTCGGAAAGGCGCTGAGACCGCGGCCCGGTATCTGTTGAACCAGGGCCGGCAAGCCCAAGCCTTTCACGCCGGGATCGACGCATCCCGCAAAAGAGATATTCAGAACGACTTCATAGAAGGGCGTATCCGAGTTATTTGCGCCACCAACGCATTTGGCATGGGCATCGACAAAGAGGATGTGCGCCTGGTGGTACACCTCGACATCCCCGGATCTCTCGAAAACTACATACAGGAGGCGGGCCGGGCCGGTCGTGACAGGCTGGAAGCAGAATGCGTGCTCTTCTACGACGAGGAGGATATAGAAACGCAGTTCAGGCTGTCGGCTTTGTCAAGGCTGGATAGAGAGGACATCGCCTCTATCCTTCGGGTTCTTCGCAAGGCCAAGCGGGACAATGAAGGCAACGTGGTGCTTACCTCAGGGGAACTGTTGCGTGATGAGACCATGGAACATGCAATAGGCCCTGATGACCGAAACAGCAACACCAAGGTTGTGACAGCAATTTCGTGGCTGGAAAGGGCCGGGTTCGTGGAGCGGAATGAAAACCGCACCCAGGTGTTTCAGGGCCGCCCCATGGTGAAAACCCTGAACGAAGCCCACCGCAGGGTTGAAAGACTCGGTCTTTCCGCCCGCCGCAAGGCCCAGTGGATTGCTATCCTGGAGACCCTTATGAATGCGGATCCGGACGAAGGATTCAGCGCGGACGAGCTGGCGGAACTGGGTGTGTTTCGGCGCGATCCCCAAACACAGGCTCGGGCCGGCGAAGGCGAGACAGAGACGCAACAGGTACTGCGCATCCTATACCAAATGGCCGAAGCCGGCCTGATCCGAAAGACCCTCCTTATGTCAGCCTTTGTGCGCTACAAGGTGGCGGGCCACTCAGGCGTGCTCCTCGATCAGGTATGCAGTCTGGAATCCGCCATGCTCAATGCCCTAAGGGAAGAAGCCCCTGACGCGGAGGGCGGGGAAATACAGGTCCTATCCCTCAGACGTCTCAACCAGCGCCTCCTTGACCAGGGTCTCGAACGCAGCAATCCGGAAATCCTGCGCAACCTTATTTCCGGCCTTGCCCGGGACGGCCCGGGGCCGGCCGGGAGCCGGGGCAGCATCACCTTCAGGTACGCAGGTCGCGACCGATATCGGATAAGACTCCAAAGGGACTGGTCATCACTTAAAGCTACGGCCGAGCTCCGCCAAGCCACGGCAAAGGCTGTTCTGGAGGCCATCCTGTCGCACATCCCAACAGGCACACCTCCTGATGCCGGCATGCTGGTTGAGTTTTCCGCCGAAGACCTCCTCGCCTTCCTGAAGCAGGACCTCATCCTGGCAAGCGCCATAAAGGACCCGCTGGCAGCCCTGGACCGGGCCTTGCTTTTTCTGCATGAACAACGAGTCATAACCCTTCAAAAGGGCCTGGCGGTTTTTCGCCAAGCCATGACCATAAGGGTCTCGCAGGAAGCCAAGGGCCGCCGTTATACCAAGGGAGACTATGAACCCCTATCCCGTTATTACGGTGAACGCGTCTTTCAGGTCCATGTCATCAATGAATACGCCCGCAAGGGACTGGAAAGGATCGGTCAAGCACTCGCCTTTGTGATGGCGTATTTTTCCAGGAATAAGACCCAATTCGTAAAGCGCTATTTCGGGGACCGCGCTGAAATCCTCGAAAGAGCCACCAGTGGAGAATCGTTTCGCCGCATTGTGGATGACCTCGGGAATCCACGACAGACTGCTGTTGTTGCAGCTCCTGAAGATCACAACATGCTTGTTCTTGCGGGCCCGGGCTCGGGCAAGACAAGGGTGGTGGTCCATCGCTGTGCTTACCTCCTCCGGGTGATAAGGGTCCGGCCCGAGAGCATCCTCGTTTTGTGCTTCAACCGGAACGCAGTGACCGAGCTTCGCCGGCGCCTGCGCAGGCTGGCTGGAAATGACGCCATGGGAGTCACTGTTCAGACCTATCATGGTCTGGCCTTACGACTCACCGGACGATCCATGCTGGGCCGGGATCTTAAGGGAGATCAAGCGGAAGTCGGGTTCAGCGAAATCATTCGGGAGGCGGTTTCCCTTTTGCAGGGGGATATGGGTGTTTTGGGGCTTGAAAAAGACGAATTCAGGGACAGATTGCTCAGGGGCTACCGCCATATACTGGTGGATGAATACCAGGACATCGATGAAGACCAGTACAAGCTGGTTTCAGCAATAGCAGGAAGATCGCTTCAGGAAGACGAGAAAAAACTCAATGTACTTGCAGTAGGCGACGACGATCAGAATATCTACCAATTCCGAGGAACCAATGTGGAGTTCATACGACGCTTTCAACAAGACTACGACGCTTCACTACATTATCTGGTGGAAAACTATCGTTCCACAAGGCACATAATCGATGCGGCCAACGCCTTGATCGCCCGCAACAGAGACCGCATGAAAACCAAGCGACCTATTCGCATTGACGACCGACGCAAAAACCGTCCCCCTGGTGGTCCCTGGACCGGGCTGGACATGATGGCCCGGGGCAGAGTTCAGGTTATAGAGTGTATTGACGAGGTCGGTCAGGCCCAGGCGGTGCTAAATGAGCTGCTGCGCCTAAAACGACTTGACACCCGCTTGGACTGGGCAAACTGTGCAGTGCTGGCGAGGGAGTGGAATCTGCTCAACCCTTTACGCCTTCTGCTGGAAGATAACCGTATGCAGTTCTCCATTGCTCTCCCGGCGGATCGCATGCCTCCCCCCGTGCGCATCCGGGAAAACTCCCGGTTCATCAAAGACCTGAAGGCCCGGGATCAGGCTTTCATGACTGCCGCCCAATTGACGAGCCGACTCGGGGAACTGTTTCCGGATCAATCAACCAATGTTTGGATACTTCAGCTTCGAGAAATCCTGGAGGCCTGGTGCGAAGAGACAGGGAACGCCGAGGTTCCGGTGCGCGACGCAATTGAATACCTCTATGAAACACTGGGTGAAAAGCGCCGGGATCGCCGCCTGGGAAGAGGGGTGTTTCTGGGCACGGCCCATTCGGCCAAGGGCATGGAGTTCAAACATGTCTTCATCCTGGACGGGGGATGGGAGCGCAAACCGAATGGTCACCGTGAGGAGGAGGCACGACTTTTTTACGTGGCCATGACCCGAGCTCGGGAGACCCTCTGCCTGATTCAGCGTGAAGGCGTATCCAACCCTTGGCTGAGGGAAATGCGCGGCGACTTCATGCTGCGCAGGCGGGCTGCACCCCCAAGAAAGAATGGAACCGTGCCCAAGCCGACCCCGGGCGGGTATGCCATTTTGGGTCTTCAGGATCTGCATCTCAATTACGCCGCACGCTTTCCTGCGGGCCATCCCATCCACAATGCCCTCTCGTCACTTCACCCGGGTGCGATGCTCCACATAGTTGTTCGGAATCGCAATATCCTGCCGGCGTATGGGGGCGTATGCGTGGCGAAGCTCTCAAAAACCGCTTGTGAACAATGGCTTGAAAGGCTGGACGACATTCGGTCAGTTCGTGTGTTGGCTATGGTGGAGCGTTTTCAAGACGAAGGTGATGTCGCATACCGGGATGGCTGCAGGGTGGCCGCGTGGGAAGTGCCGCTTCTAGAGCTGCGTTTGGCAAAGTAGAAGCTTTTCAGACCGGTTCCGCCTTTTTGAATTGCCTTTCAAAGCCTTCCAGAAAGGACCTGATCAACCCCTGGTCTGCAAAGCTGTAATAGGTGTTGTGCCCTATGATCACGTGGTCAAGGACTTGGATGGTGAGCAGTTTTGCGGCCCAGACAAGTTCCCGCGTGAGCCTCCGATCCTCGGTTGACGGGCCTGGATCACCGGAGGGATGGTTGTGCACGAAAACCAGGGCGGCGGCCCGGTGTTCCAAGGCAAGAGTCATGACTTCGCGGGGATATACCGCACTGCCTGTGAGGCTGCCGAAAAACAGGTCCCGGTCCGATATCAGCTCGTTCTTGCGGTTGAGCAGGAGCACCTTGAACACTTCTCGTTTAAGGTCGCGCATGCTGTGGAAAAGATAGTCGAAGACCGCTCTTGACGAACTAAAAAAGGGGCGGTTTTTGGCACGATCCCTCAAATAGCGGGCCGATACCTGGTGGACCAGGTGCAAATAAAGGGCGTTACGTTCGCCGATCCCGTGAATTTTCGTGAGCTCCTCCATGGGAGCGGAAAGTACTCCGGAGAGCGACTCAAAGCGCTTGAGGGCTTCCCGGGCCGGCAGTTTCACATCTCTGCGCGGTGTGCCGAGGGACAAGAGGAATTCAATGACCTCCTCGTCTGAAAAACGCTCGATTCCGCCCTGGAGAAACTTGTCGCGTAGCCGGCCCCGATGACCTTGACCTCTTTCCTGCATGGCGTTTCCTCGCTAGGTGTTGTCCATTGATGCCTCTCAAACCAAGTAATGACCGGGTTGATATCAACGCCTGTGGGAAACTATTTCCACATTCATGGACTGATTTCTCATCTTGACATGATGGTTATGAAATTCATCATGTTAATATCATGATTCAGGCTTAGTTTGCAAGGCTTGAATTATGCAAAGCGAGTAGGATTGGCTTCATTCGGGGCTGATCATGGGGATTCATTTCAAAGCGTCCGGGCGCCGGGTCATGAAACAAAAGGCTTAATGGTAGTAGCGCTTATTCTTGCAGATTATCTCCACCCTGCGGTTTTGGCTGCGGCCGGCCGGATCGGCATTGGAAGCCCTGGGTCTGCTCTCACCGAACCCTATGGCGGCAACGGCCGAGGAGGGAACCTCAGCCTCTTTTATTAGATACTCCACTACACTGAGGGCCCTGGCGGTTGAGAGTTCCACATTTGATGAATAGGGCCCGCTTCTCAGTGGTATGTTGTCCGTATGACCTTGTATATAGGCCTGATAGTTGGTGATGCGGAGGAAATCACCGATTTTCTCCAGGGCCGGTTTCATCTCTTCTCTTATTTGGGCCTCGGCCGAGGGAAAGAACATCTCGGCGCCGAATACCAGCTTGAATCCATCCCTTAAAGGCACCATGTCCATGAAACTGCCGGATTCTTCGAACTCGGGGGGAACGATTTCAGACCTATCCATGGCTTCTTGTTTGTCCTCGACATGTTCCAGGCCGTCAATAAAGCTTCGAAGTCCTTCAATCAACGATTCCTGTGGTCTGGCGATCTTCCTGTATTCCTTAAAAGACATGACCCCGGAGCCGGCGTCAAAATTCCCGAACATGGCTTTCAGTGTCTTGTCATCCATGGAGTTGAACGAAAAAAGAAGAACAAAAAAGGTAAGTAAAAGGGTAACCAAGTCGGAAAAAGTGGTCATCCAACCGTTGGGATCCCTGTTATTTTCTGGTGCGGATTTTTTCTTGCCGTGGGAAATAGCCATTTCAACCACCTAAACGCCTGAAAAGAAAACCCTTGTATTCAAGAAACGGAGAGCGACCATCCTCGGCCCTGATCCGGTAAGGGAGCTGTATGTTGTAGTCGAGAATGATTTCCACCTGGGTCCCCCAAGAGGCCTCTTTATTCGAAAGCGGCTTTCTGCCGGACCGAACGCCGAAGCCATGGGCCACGATCCTTTCCTGATTAATCCGTCCCTGCTCGGCCAGAAATCGGTCGACTGCAAGCGCCCGCCTTATGGATAAGTCGTAGGCTGACAAAACAGGGTCTTGGGCGAAAACGGATTCCGAGTGATCTGCATAACCCCGCAATTCCACCTTTCCCTTCTCCCTTTTGATGACCTCTGAAATGTCTTGCAAAAACGCGCCGGCGTCTGCATGAAGCCGACTCGATCCGAATTCGAACAATAAGCGGTCGCTCAGAGATAGGATTACCAGACTGCCTTCCCGTTTCACCTCTGCGTCCGACAGCAGGCCGTTTGCAGCCAGCACCTGTTGAAGGCTCTCCTGTATGTCTTGGGCCTTCATGATGGGCGGTCCATCCCCGGTTATATCCGAGAACTTATCCGATCCGATTGTCGACACTCCATGCGGCGGTATTCCGAATGCTCCGAACAGTGAACTCATGCCGGCCATGAACTTCTCTTCTCTGGGCTCAGAAAGGACCACCAGAACTACAAAGAATGCAAGTAGAAGGAGAACGAGATTGGTAAAGGTGGTTATCCAGGACCCTGAATTTCCTGAATCCTGTTGTTTTTTTTCCCTAGGCACGGTCTGTTTTCCAGCCTCCGATGCGCTGAGGCGCCAAAAGAACCTTTTTATGAAATCTGCACTTTGCCTCGTCTGGAGCAAAGGGGATTCTTCCGATCCAGTTTTTTATGCAATATCCTTGCCAAACGCAGCGCTCATTCGGCCCGCATCTTGCTTAAAGTCCTATTCTGCAGGCTCTTTGGTTCTTGCGTGGAACTCTTGGTCCTTTACAAAAAGAGGGCTGGATCTTTTTAAAGACAATGACTATATTTGCACCATATTGAAAAATGGACAAAGGAGGAATTGCTCGGCTTCACTTGCCGGCCAAACATGAGAAATAGGAACGAAACCGAAAACCCTCGTTTAATGAAGGGGATGGGCAGGGTTTTGACCCTGGCCGCCTGCATGCTGGGTCTGGATCTAATGTTCTCCGGCGCCGCCTGGGCCTGGGGTCCGGCAGTCCACACGGCCATTGCATGCCACATTCTCGAAAACACAACACTGTTTCTTGCAAACGTGGGGACAGTGATTCGGACCTACCCGCTGGAATTTCTCTACGGGAGCCTGTCCGCGGACTTCTTCGTCGGCAAGGGTCAAAAAGCAAAGAACGGGCATTCCCATAATTGGGAGACCGGCCACAGGTGTCTCGCCGAGTCCGCCGACGAACGGGAGGCCAGTTATGCCTATGGTTTCCTCTCACACCTGGCCGCTGACGTAGTAGCCCACAACTATTTCGTACCCAACCTTATTCACCGGGCTTCAACGTGGAAGCGAATGGGTCATATCTATTGGGAGGCCAGGGTGGATCTGCACCTTGGACCGCTATACACCCGGATTGCAAAGGAAGTGCTGACCATGAAGCATCTCGGCTGTGATCAGATGCTGAGATCCGCGGTGGGAAAGCCCAGACAAGGTCTCAAGACCAGGAGAAGAATCTATACACAGTCCGTGAAGTTCGCCGATTACTTGAATGGGTTTCAGCCGCCCGCTCTGTTCCAAAATGGGTCGCACTGCCGAATATCCCCTGACTATATTTCCTTCACCGTGGGTCTGTCCTACAGACTGGTCCGCGATCTGCTAAAAAACCCGCAGAAATCAGCGTGCCTGAACTTCGATCCCATCGGAGCCCGAAACCTGCTCATAGCCGGCCGTTACCGATTCTTGAATCGGGTATATCACACCATACGGCCGCACCGGGGACCCCTCTTCCAGGTTGATGAAAAGCTCCTAGAGTTGTGAGATGAGCCTGATTCGAGTCCTACCTGAGAACGTGGCCACGCAGATCGCTGCGGGTGAGGTGGTGGAGCGCCCTGCGTCGGTATTGCGTGAACTCCTGGACAACAGCATCGACGCAGCCGCTGATCGCATAGAGATACACATTGAGGGCGGCGGGCGTAAACAGGTCCGTGTGAGCGACAACGGCATAGGCATGGACCGTGACGATCTCCTGCTGAGTCTGGAGAGGCATGCCACCAGCAAGGTAAAAACCCTGGAAGATCTGATTTCCATAGGAACTTTGGGTTTTCGCGGGGAAGCCATCCCCAGCATTGCCGCTGTTTCCCGCATGGAGATCACCTCGCGCACCCGTAACGGCATCTCAGGTCACAGGCTGTGCATCCACGGCGGAGAGCTTCGTTCCATTGAAGAGGTGGGCACACCCGTGGGTACCGTTACGACGGTCAGGGATCTCTTTTTCAATACTCCTGCGCGTCGTAAGTTTCTGCGCGCGGTAAAGACGGAGACCTACCATATGTTGGAAACCGTCTCCCGCATCGCCCTGCCTTATCAGGAGATCTCCTTTAGGGTTCGTCAGGGGGATCGCACTCTTCTTCACTATCCTGCGTCCAAGAGTGAAGAGGAACGCCTGGCCATGCTCCTGGGCCGGGAAAGCCTGGATCGTTTGGAAACGGTTGAACATACCTCAGGTCCTGTGACCGTTCGCGCGCATCTGGCCTCCCCGGAACTGAGCCGATCCAGGGGAGATCGTATTCTTATATACATAAACGGCCGGAACGTGCGTGACCGCATGCTCACACGGGCTGTGATGGAAGGTTACGGCGGCCGCCTCATGAAGGGACGATATCCCCAGGCGGTCGTATTCCTCGCTATGGACCCGGGTATGGTTGACGTAAATGTCCATCCCGCCAAGCAGGAAGTGAGGTTTCGAGACGGGACAACCGTTTTTCGCGCGGTGACTTCGGCGGTTGATGAAGGCCTTCACAGGACAGGCGGTGTGATTATCCGGTCAGGCTCCTCCGCTTCGAGCGGTCTCGAGCGTAAGGTGTTTCCGAAGGAATCCGCTGCAGCTGAGTCGCAACCTCCTGTTTACATCACTCCAAACCCGGCCGAAAAGCAGCCCTCGGCCCTTGAGGCCCCCCCGATCCAACAGAGCTTCCGGGAGAGCGCCTTCTTTGTAATCGGCCAACTGGGCAACACTTACATCCTTTGCCAGAGCGAGGAAGGGCTTGTCCTCGTGGATCAACATGCGGCGCATGAGCGAGTAGTGTATGAGACCCTTAGAAAGGGTATCTTGGAGGGTCCTCTTCAAGTCCAACCCTTTTTGATTCCCAAACGCATGGAATTGTCCGCAGCAGATGCCGGCGCACTTGAAGAATATGCGGACTCACTTGCTCGGGCAGGGCTTGAGTTGGAACACTTCGGCGGGGTGACGTTTCTTTTGCGAGCGGTCCCGGCTTTGCTTGTGAACGCGGATTTGGACTCCTTGCTTAAGGAGACCATCGATCGGGTGAGGGAAAACCATGGGGAACCGGACGGCGGAGCGATCCTCAATGAGATCCTTTCGGTTATGGCCTGCCACGGAGCGGTGCGGGCGGGAAAACCTCTTTCCATGAGGGAGATGAGTTCCCTGCTTGACGAACTTGAGCGGACCGACATGCCCACGAATTGCCCGCACGGACGGCCCGTTTCCAGAAAGATCTCTTGGGCGGAACTGGAGCGGATGTTCAAGCGTAAGATATAGGTGGTCCATGAGTGAAGTTCGTCTTCAGCCGATCGTAGTGCTCACAGGGCCCACTGCGAGCGGCAAGTCGTCCCTGGCTGTATCCTTGGCCCTGGACATGGGAGGGGAGATCGTTAATGCCGATTCCATGCAGGTTTATCGTTATATGGACGTGGGGACGGCCAAGCCCACAGCCGCTGATATGCAAGGGGTTCCCCATCACCTGCTGGATGTGGTGAATCCTGATGAGCCTTTTAATGCGGCGGTTTTCAGGCGCCTTGCAATTCCCGTCATACAGGACATTCTCAAGAGGAGAAAGACCTGCTTTGTTGTGGGCGGATCAGGCCTTTACATAAGAGCCCTCCTGGGAGGGTTCTTTGATTGCCCCGAGTCTTCCCCGGGAATTCGTTCCCGGCTCAATCGCGAATGGAAGGAAAGGGGAGGGGCGGCTCTTCACGAGCAGCTCCGAACTTTGGATCCTGAATCCGCTATTAGGATTCATCCCAACGACCGCGTGCGGGTGACCAGGGCTCTGGAGGTCATGGAAATTACAGGGCGGCGTTTTTCCTCTCTTGCCTTGAATCATGGATTCCGGGAAAAGAGTTTTGAGGCGCTCATTATCTGTCTTTCCATGGACAGGGCCCGGCTTTACCAAAGGATAAACCTCAGGAGCACCGCCATGGTGAGGTGCGGACTCCTCGAAGAGACCCAAGGGCTCCTCAAACAAGGGTACCATGGGGATCTCAAGCCCATGCAGGCCATTGGTTACCGCCACGCACAAGCCTTTCTCAAAGGGGTCCGGGGTTTGGATGAGACGATTGTTAATCTTCAGGCGGACACACGCAGGTATGCCAAAAGACAGCTTACCTGGTTTCGAAGGGAATCCGGTGTGGTTTGGCGGGACCCCGAGGACCCCGAACTTGTCCGCAAAGAGGTGTCGTCATTCTTGTACGGTACCCCTTGACCAAGTTGGTTTTTTGTCGGATCATATACGGATTTCTTGGATGCTCGGCGGCTGTGAGGTTTATGGGGGATCTGATGAAAACTATGAGGCTTGGCTTCAGATGGTCGGCCTTGATCACCGGGGCTGTTCTGCTGGCTGCAACGGCCGGGTGTGCTCCTGGAACGGCCGTGCCCGAGCGCATACTGGGGTCCCCGGCGCATCATGTGGAGAACGGTCTCAAGCTCATGCAAAAAGGTCGTCTTGCCGCCGCTCACAGGGAATTCCGAATGGCCCTGTCCCTGGACCCAAGATATGCCCCTGCGCATCAGGGAGATGCCCTTGTGTACGCCATGCGGCTGGATTTTGACTCGGCCTTCAAGTCGTGCCACCGGGCAATCCGCCATGCTTCCCGTGAACAAATCAATGATCCTTCCCTGAATGTTTTCAGCCGGATTGAATCGTTAAGATGGGATCGACGTGCCTGGCGGCGTGCTTCTGCGGAAATGGAGACGGCTTTTTCGGCCCGGCTCTTTGTGGTGGAGTTGATGAATGAATACCACAAGCTTGGAGTTATGTTCAAGTTCGCCGGTGATCCCGGGAGACACGGAGAGGTTCTTGAGCGGGCCTTTGAACTCACTTCCGTGTTTTCGGAAAAAGCGTCTTTCCAACTGAAAGCAGGTCGCATGCTCCGGGAGAAGGCCCCTAAAACTGAATTGGCCAGAGGCGTGGGCTTTCTGGATCGGGTAAGCCGCGCCGAGGCTGCAGCGCTCCTCGTCCGGGAAATCGGCCTCATAGATCGCTTGGGTGCAAAGGTTGGGGACGTTGCCTGTCCCGGAGAGGGACCTGCCCGGCCTATGGATCTGAACACGCATCCCCTAAGAGATGATGTATGCGTGATGCTTGCACTCGATATACACGGCTTCAATCTGTTCGAAGACCGATCCTTTCTTCCGGACAGCCCCATGCGTCGTGCCGAATACGCCGCCGCGGTAATGGACATCCTTTCCCGTATGGGCCGGGATGAAGAGCTCCTGAGGGATGAAAACGAGCTCAAGGCCTTAAACGACGTGCCTGAATCATCACCGTGGTTCAGGGCCGCGGCGGTCTGCACGGACCTGAACATCCTGGAGTTGGAAGAAGGAAGGTTCAGGCCCGGCGTGCCGTTATCGGGTATGGAAGCTGCCCGCAGCATTCACAGGATCAAAGAACTGCTTGGGACGGATTAAGACTACTCGGACGTCTGCAGCGCTTTGTATCCCCCCGAGAGGCCGGGTCTCAAAGAAAGATTTGTTGTTTCAACCGGCTTGGCGGCTTGGACTCCTTGTAAGCAAAAT
Source organism: uncultured Desulfobacterales bacterium (assembly GCA_964413125.1). GTDB lineage: Bacteria > Desulfobacterota > DSM-4660 > Desulfatiglandales > HGW-15 > JAIPEI01. The sequence goes on along the minus strand of CAYPSZ010000095.1, from coordinate 3,033 downwards.
TGAACTGGATAAAATGAACTTATGAGCCTCAAACCTCTCGAAATGCAGCAATGATCAAAAAAAGGGGTTATGAGAGCCCGATGCATTCGAAGGATATACATGCTAACGACGATTTATAGGCATTTAAGGCCGTATTTTGTTTGCATCATCTTTGGGCTGGTGATAGCCCTTTTCATTGTGGCGGCAGGTGTCCCGGCGGTTTCGGGCGAGACCCGTGCGGAAACCGGAGAAGAGGGCGTTTTAGCCATCGGATCAGCTTCCCTGCGCGATGGAAACCCGGCTGCAGCCAAAAGGGAAGCCTTGAAAGAGGCGCTGAGAAAAGGTGTGGAGGCGGACCTTTTAAGACGTCTTGGCGGAAAAGTCATTGCGGGCGGGATTTCCCGCTTTGTGGAGGAACTGGTCCCTGCAGCAGGAAACGAGATCGCAAACTACAATATTCTTGGGGAGGAGGAGACCGGGTCGGTTTATCGTGTTCTCGTGAGGCTTCGCACCAATGAGCGTACTCTTGAAGCCATACTGAAAGAGATGGGATTCCTCGAAGAACAAGGCCGCCCCATAAGCGTACTCTTCATGGTGAGCAGCCGTACTGCCGGGAATGAAAAACCGGTGTACTGGTGGGCGGATCCTGAAAGCTCGGGCGGAGTGCTTTTGCCCGTTGAGCTGGCCCTGAAACAGGCATTTGAGGGTATGGGCTTCAGCCTGGCAGGGCGTACGTTCCTGCCGCCCGGAGAAAGAGGGGATGAACGGCTTCAATCTGTTGATCTGGGCGTGGAGGATGCCGTGGAATGGGGCCGCCTCTGTTCGGCGGATGTGGTGATCGTGGGGTCTTGTTTAGAAAGCCGAGGCATGATTTCCATATACCTCAGGGCATTGGATGTGGCCTCGGCCTCTGTGCTGGCGGAACAAGGAGCCCAATCTTCTTTTGATCCGGAGCTGGACGACACCGGGCGGTTGCATGAGGGCATAGACAAGGCTGTTAAAAGCGTCAGCGAGGTATTGGGCCCCCTGATCCGGGACGCCTTCCTGCGGGTCGAAACCGAGCCTGATCGTTTGATACTGACACTTAAGGGGATCGAGAGTTTCAGTCAACTCCGGGCCTTTTCCAGATTCGTGTTAAGAGACGTACCCGGCGTGGAGTCTGTTACGCAGACTCGTTTTAAAGGAGACACGGTGACGTTTTCCATTGGATACCGTGAAGGCCCTGACCGTTTTCTGGACAGCCTGCTCAAACAGGCGGAACCACCGTTCCCCATGGCCGCTCACAAAAGCCATTCCGGCGAGATTGTGGTTTCGCCGCTTTGAGAATGTTGGGCCTGAGATAACTTCTAATATTCAAGTATACAATTGGGGGCGACGCCCCTGAGTCCGTTCGGAGCTCTCGCGGATGACCATTCCCAATCTGATCACCACATTGAGGATTATTCTAACCCCTGTTTTTATCATTTATCTCCTGGATGAACAATTTGTAGCTGCACTCGTGGTGTTTGTCATTTGTATGGTGAGCGACGCCCTGGACGGCTTTTTGGCGCGTGTGCTCAAGCAGAAAAGTTCGCTGGGGGCCATTCTTGATCCCATGGCGGATAAACTGATACTGGTCTCCACCTTTTTAGCCCTCTCCGTCATGGGCGCCGTCCCTGTTTGGCTCACCGTGATCGTACTCAGCCGGGACGTGCTTATAGCTTTGGGAGTGGCGGCTCTCCAGATCTATGGGATGGAGGTCAGGATCCAACCCTCCGTCCTGGGCAAGATAACAACCTGTTGCCAGTTTCTGGCGGTGGTGGCGGTGCTTGCTTCAAAATTCGTGTCACCGCCCCAAGGCGTTTATGACTATTTGTTCGGCGTGACCGCCGCCTCCACAATCGCCTCCGGTCTCCACTATATGCATGCCTGGTTCAAGATGATGGGTCAGGAGGAACGGTCGCCCTGAGGGCCGGGGATTGATATGGGGTTTACCAGAAGGGCTTTGTTGAAATGGTTTCTTATTGCAGCCGGCGTTGCTTTTCTTTTGAGACGCATCATATCAACCTCTTGGATTCTCGCTATTAGGCCTTGACAGGCCTGTCGGGCATTGGTAGTTTTCAAGACAAGAAGTATGTTGCAGGCACGTAGCTCAGGGGGAGAGCGCTACCCTGACACGGTAGAGGTCCTGGGTTCAAATCCCAGCGTGCCTACCACGGTTTTCCGGCAAACAGATGCCGACCATGCCATATCTCATTGAGCCTTCCTGCCGCCCTGCACGGCTGCTTGCCGGTTATACCTATCCTTTTATTTGCTTATGAAAGCCCGAACGTGTCTTTTCCGCCCCCTCCAGGGATCAAGACATGGACGTTCGGCGAAGCTGGGAGGTGCCGTCATGGGTAGTGAAAGTTCCCGCAAGAGATTCCTCATTCTTATCGCCCTTGTGTTTGCTCTGGCTTCTGCATGGGGTGGTTCCTTGCAGTCCGCCCGGGCCGAGACAGCCGGAGAGCTGATCCAACAAGGCAAGGAACGGCTTTTCTCCGGAACAATCCAGGGTATTCTTGACGCCCACCAGACTTTCAGCCGGGCGCAGGATAATTACGGCCAAAGGTGTACGAGCTTTTTGCCCTTGGTTGGCGACTGCACCGTCCGGCAGGCCAGGGAGAAGGCATTGATTCACGGGTATTTGGCTCTTACACGCCTGCTGGATCTGATGGTGAGAAACGACGGGGATGCCGTAGACGCATTGCCGGAGCTTATGGAACTGTTCGGGTTTACGGTCGTTGGAGACCATTTTGACACATTGGAGGCGGACCTGCCCATTGGGTATGGCGGATATCCGGCGCTCCCTGCATCGAGTCCCGGCAGCGAAGATGTTCGTGCATTTCTGGCCGGGCCGGTGCTCGAAGCTTTGGATTCTTCGATTGTGGATATGGACGAGGTTATCTATTACTGCGGCATAGCAGACCAGTATGGTATCGATACCACCGAAGTGCTGGAGGCCCATTTGACCGGCGCCGAGAGGGATATTCAGGTGGATGAGGGGGACTACCACCTCATGAGGGCCGGTCTCAA
>CAYPSZ010000094.1:0-12964 GCA_964413125.1 uncultured Desulfobacterales bacterium | reverse complement strand
CTGTTTCTCATGGAACTTGACTGCGAGGTGGATGGCTCGTTCGATCATGGGTCTTCTTCTCTCTGCCGCTCTACTCCCGCGTGCCGCCTTCAGGCCGTGTAACGGGCCATGGCCTCGTCCATGAGCAGGTAGCCCTCGTCAGTGTGGCCCCCGCTTGTGAGCGGTATCATGGTCAAGTTGCAGTAGCCCTGGGGGGCGGAGGGGGTCAAACCCGACAGGTATTTTCTGATGACCTTTTCCATGGCGGTTCCTCCTTTTTCATGTATCATGGAAGAAGCCCACCAGGAGGAATTGTCAAAGACGGTCGCAGAGGTTTAAATTATTTTGAGAGAATGAGAATTAACAAGGCCCACCGGCTCCTGCAGTGCATTCAGGAGGAGGGCTTTCGGCTCGAAGTCGACTGATTGAGGCGGATACCAACAGAAACGGGCCGTCAAAGATAGATTTTCTGCTGCCCGGCTTGATAAATTTGTTCGTTGCTTGATGTCTATCGCAGCAGTGGGGAAGAACGCAGCTTGAAGTGTCTTTCCATACCGCGGTAAAATCAAGGAGCAGATACCTCGCGCCTGAAAATCAGGTTGGGGAAAAACAATGGGGCCGGGGCAAGAGGAAAAGTTGCAACCGATGCGCAAATCGCCGCCGTCCACACCGAAGCCCACATAAGGAGGGTCCGTCGGCAGGGCCTCTATGAAATCGCCTCGCTGGCTGCGGGCGCAACCATTAAGGCAGCGGAAATCGGGCTGAAGGAACCCTGTATGGCCCTGGTGCGGCCTCCCGGTCACCACGCCTCGGCGGACGGTGCATGGGGGTTCTGCCACTTCAACAACATGGCCGTTGCCTTGCAGCACCTGCGATCCAGAGGAAAGATCGAAAGCGCACTTGTTCTCGACATCGATCTGCACTACGGAGACGGCACGGTCAATATCCTCGGGGGAAGGCACTGGGTGAAGATCGACAACCCTTCTGCCGCCCACCGCAAGGAATACCTGCAGGAAGTGGAAAGACTCCTGGACGAAACACCGGTTGACATCATCGGCATCTCGGCCGGATTCGACAATCATATACAGGATTGGGGGCGTCTGCTGGCTACGGAGGATTACGAGAAGATCGGCCGCAGGGCGGCCGGGGCGGCCCAGCGCCGGGGAGGAGGATGTTTTGCGGTACTCGAAGGAGGCTACAACCACAATGTGCTGGGATACAATGTGCTGTCCCTGCTCAAAGGGATGGAGCGGTGATTATATTGGGGACACCATACCTGTTTTCAATAAACTGAGAAGACTTACACATCTTTTACCGAAACTTGATGGCATCGTAAAAAGTCAAAAACATCCCATTTTCATCATTCCGGCGCAGGCCGGAATCTAGTCATTTCAACAACCTCTGGATCCCGGACCAAAGCCTGCCCCGGACCCAGTCCGGGGTCCGGGATGACGATGGAGGGACTTTTTGCGAGCTCATCAAACCTGCTGCCATGGGGTGTGTTGTGGTGTCCCCCGATTCTGACTCATTGACAGGAAGTATTTCTTATTGTAAGATTTCCTTGTTTTCGTAAAACAAGGAGGCATGGTGATGCTTGCAAAGCTCACGAGTAAGAATCAAATCACGATCCCCAAGGCCATTCTATCTCAGATTCAGGAGACCACCCATTTTGATGTAACCCTTCGGGACGGGACGATCATCCTGAAACCGGTCCGCGTCTCAGGTGTTGATCTCGATGAGGTGCGACAGAAGATGAAATCCCTGGGGCTTGATGAAGGTTCCGTGGCTGAAGCCGTTCGATGGGCCAGGGGCCGATAGGTGAAAAGGGTCGTACTCGACACCAACGTGGTGGTGAGCGGCCTCCTTTTCGGCGGGCGTCCCGGCGAACTGGTATCGCTGTGGAAGAGGAACCGCATCGTTCCCTTGTGCTCCAAGCCCATGATTGAGGAGATCCTTCGGGTGCTTGCCTACCCCAAATTTCAGCTCTCCGACCGGGAGATCCAGGCGCTTCTATACCAGGAAATCCTGCCCTGGTTCGAGATCACTCCCTTTGAATCCGGCAAGGCATACGTGCAGGCCGACGCTGAAGACGATAAGTTCATATGGTGCGCGCTTTCAGGCCACGCCGATGGGATTGTCTCCGGAGACATGCACCTGCTCTCGCTTAAACACCCGCCTGTTCCCATCCTTACGGTACAGGCCTTTCTGGAAGCTTTGGACAACAAGGGACGTCTTTAACTGATTCCGAGTCGAAAACCGCTTGCCCCTTCTTGGCGGCGGCGTAAAGGCCCGGGGCCTTCCGACCCGCCGTCACAGGATCAACAACAGATCAAGCCCTCCCCAATAGACCATTGCACCCGTTCGGCAATGAACCCGGCAAAGGGTTCGATGTGCATCTCGACACTCGCCGCTTCCAGCGCGGCCAGGTAAGCGTCCCGATCTTCCACGCGGATGACCGTCCAGGGGTATCCGCCGGACGCCAGCATCACGTTCATGAGGAAGCGGGCCATGCGCCCGTTTCCATCCGGATAGGGATGGACATAGCCGAACAGCCAGTGCCCGAGCACCGCACGGACCGATGGCTCCTTTTCCTGACACAGGAGGTCGAACAGGGCCGGCATGGCATCGCGCACCGCCTCCCATCGAGGCGGCACGTGCCGGGACGTGCGAAGGTAGACGGCATCATTCCGATAGCCTGCAAGAACCTCGGCGCCTGTCAGACCGGAGGCAACATAAGGCTGGAAGAGTTCCCGATACCAGTTCCGGTGGGTCTGCTTTACGAGCTCGCCCGGCGCCGTGCCGGCGATGACCTTGGCCACGTCCTCTTTCACGATTCGGAAGGCCTGCCAGTACCCCCTTGCAACGAGCGCGTCTCGCCTTTGGCGGTCAGTGTCGTATTGGTCGGGGTCCCATGCGCCCGATCGCACCCGGTCGATGAGTTCAGGGCTGACGCGAGAGCCTTCGATCGAAAGCGAGTGATAGGCGTCGCTCGGATACACGTCGTCAACGGCCGAGAGGTCCCCTTTGCGATCGTCGGGCAGGCCGGGTGCGGGGGGGAATACCTTGATCACTTCGCCTCTGTGGGTCTCCCACAACGCTTGAAGACGGGCCACGATGGGCGCGGTTGACGGCACGATGACCGCGAATTGCTGATGGGTCTCGAACGGGTCGCTCTCCCGGATCGTGAAGCCGGCCGCTTTCATGGCGGAACGGATCTCCTCAGCGACATCAACGTTGCCGACCAGACGTTCGCGGTCGGTCCGCCCGAACTCCCTGGACCGGAACACGCAGTGCCCTCCTGCCTGAAGGGTCTTCAGGGCATCAGTGAGGCGGCCAGTTTCTCATGCGGCTCAGCCAATGGAGTCTCCAGCGGGTGCGCAGCTACACGTCTTTCATGCTGTTCAAAACAAGTATATTATGTTGCGCAATTACAAGTCAATGATGTTGCGCCACCCCAAGGCCGTGACCGGCCTTGCGGCCCTTCCGGCCTGCATGGACGTACCCATGATCCAGGGTCGGTCCTGGAGGCAAACGACCGAGGCGCGCCGGTTCCGGGGGCTCACCCCCTCCAGCAGGATATCCTCTTTCAAAGAAAAGAAAGGGGTCGGGGACACCATACCTATTTTGATTTCTTTTTCTTTCGGCCCGGCGTTTTGGGTTTAAGACTGCAGTCGAGTTTCATTTCCAGCCGATCAAGAAATGTTTTACCACCCAAAGGACGACCGGTCCTTTCACGCATTTTCAGCAGTTCTGTTTCTTCAGGTGAACGTGGTTCGGCATCAGGCAATACGCCCATATGTCAACGCTGTTTCGCCGGCACCATTCGGCCATCAAGTCAAATATAGGCGGAATAACCGGTATTGTGTCCTCGGAAATGGAAGGACTTCAACTTGGTGCCGACTTGGTGCTGACCTATGCAAATAAGGGGACAAAATACGGGGATACCATACCTGTTTCGGTCCTTTCATCCGCTCGTTCGTCCATCCTTTTCTACTAAACTTGTATTTTCAATAAACTGAGCAGACTTAAACGTCGTTTGCCGAAACTTGCTGCCATGCGGTGTGTTGGAACAGAAATGCAGGTTATTCTTGGTTGAAAAATAGGGATGGTGTCCCTCGATTCGAATGACGTATATTTCCTCTGTCTCCTGATCGAGGTCATGGACAGGGAGGAGGTCTTTGAGGCGGCGGACCTGATCGTGAGCAAAGGGCAGGGAGACTTCGAGACGCTGTCGGATGTGGACGCGCCCATTTTTTGTCTCCTGAAGACCAAGTGCTCAGTGATCGCCCGGCACCTGAGCACGAAAAACGGCGACATGGTTCTGAAAGACGCGCGAAAGGGTATGTAATGCACTATGAAGGTCCCATATACCGGCCGCCGAGTGAAGCGGACAGCCTGCTTGTTCAGGCGACCGTGGGCTGCCCCCACAACAAGTGCGCCTTCTGCATGGTCTATAAAAAGGGACCGGCGTTCAGAGTGCGACCTGTAAAAGACATCAAGCGGGACCTTGACGAGGCGCGGGGGCATTACGGCCCGGGAATCCGGACGGTCTTTTTTCCCGCAGGAAACACCATTGCCATGCCTGTGGACGACCTGGCCGCCGTCTGCGCCCATGCACACGCCCTCTTCCCCGGACTCGAGCGAATCACCGTTTATGGTTCATCTCAATATATCCACAAGAAGGGGTTGGCTGATCTCATCAGGCTGAGACAGGCCGGCCTGACCCGCATCCATGTGGGGCTCGAGAGCGGGGACGATACGGTCCTTCAGAGGATAAAAAAGGGGACCCATGCAAGGGAGCAGATAGAGGCCGGTCAATGGGTTCGGGAGGCGGGAATCGAGCTGAGTGAGTATGTCATAATCGGCATCGGCGGAAAGGAGCGGACAAAAGACCACGCCATAAATACGGCAAAGGCCCTTACCGCCATCAACCCGGATTTCATTCGGCTGCGCACCTTTCTCCCGAAAGTGGACACGCTCCTCCTTCACCAGATCCGGAAAGGCCGGTTCCAGGTGCTATCCCCTCACGAGGCGCTCCGGGAAACGTGGCAGATCATACGCAACCTCGAGGTAAGCTCTCAGATCACAAGCGACCATTACACAAACTATGTGGACGTCCATGGCGTCATGCCCGGGGACCGGGACAGGATGCTTGCAACCATTGAAGAAGCGCTTCAAAAGGATGAGAAGACATTCAGGCCGGTATATGTGGGGACCCAGTAATACAGAAAAAAGAGACGCTTTTTAAACCGCTTTTTCAGCCTGCTTTTTCACGCTCTTCCTCTTTTTTGCGGGTTTCGGGGCCTGCTTTTCTTCTTCCACGCGCTCCTCCCGGCAGATGTTCAACCAGATCCGCCCCTGGATTTCCTGACTGGCGGGAAACCGCTCCCTGGTTTTCACGTATTCGAGCACCATATGATCCCCACTCAACTCGATCACATCGTACTCGCCGTTCCGGTTCCGATAGCGCTCTCCCACTTCAAACGTGACATCCATTCAATTCTCCTCTGCCCGATTTCAGGGCCCTTGCGGCCGTTTTGGTTCAGCAGACATCCGCGGTTCGTCTTCTCTGACCCGCCTTATTCGATCAACATGCTCCTGCAAAAAGCAGCTTCCCGGCGGTCCGCGTCGAAACCTCAGTATAACACATTAACGGGGGACGCTGGTAAATAAGTAAATAACTTCCTCGATCAGGGTGTGATAGTTCTCTCGAGAAACGGCGGCGCCCCTTTCAGCAGCATAGCCGACACCGAACGCGCTCATGTCAATACGCTTCGCCAGTGATATGATGGACGTCCCCAACTTTTTTAGATCAGCATCCCTCTTCCTGGTCGACCCTGAAATGAAGGAAGGCCACCGCTGTAGATCCGGTCATTATGCACACACCCAGCAAGGCGATGCCCAGGGAAAACGAGTGAATCTCCGCTGCATAACCCAGAAGCCAGGGTACCACGCCCACGCCCATCATGAATGCGGCGGGAACCGTAAGGGACGTGGCCACGGTTCGCATTTGGGGCGGCACAATTCTCGATAACGCGGAAAACGCCGGAGGGAAAAAACAGGTCAGGATCGCCGGCTGGACAAAGAGCGCTGCTATCAACCACGGCCCCTTCACCAGGCCAAGAACCAGGGTGGCGGCACCCCCCGCGGCCAGGACATAACCAATGGCCCGCTTTTCACCTATCCGGTCCATGATCAGACCGCTTGCAAACGGCATAACAAGCCCGGAGACCCGCGAAAGCCCCAGGAGCGTGTTCGCCATGACCGAGGTCATCCCGGCCTCCTTGATCAGGAAGAGCGGCAGCATGGCGTAGACGCCTATGCCGCCGCCGATACCCAGACAGAAAAGCAGTATCATGGCCCAGTAGGACCGATTCCGGAGGAGTCCCCCTATGATTTCCGGCCGAGGGCTCGAACCGTAGAATTCGCCTCCTTTTCCCATTCTTGCGAACAGAATAGCTGAAACCAGTGAAACCACGCCGAGGGTCGTTGGAAGCACCGACCAGTCATACTCTCGCATGAACAGCTCGGCCAGTACGGGGGCCAGCACGAAACTGAGGTTCGGGGCGGTCTGATGGATGCCGAGCGCCTTGCCCCAATCCGACCTTTGCACAGAGGCGGTAATGGTTGCAATAGCTGAAGGCACATGGATTCCGGAGGCTACTCCAACCAGGAACATCAGCAGGCGAATGCCTGCAAGAGATCGGTCCGCCAACACGAACGGCAGCAGTGCCGCGCCAACCGCCGCAGCAGACACAATAAGGGCCCCCCGGTGTTGCAGGCGGGAGTTTATGAAACCTGCACCCATCTGCCCGCAAAAAAACCCGGCCGCCACCATGAAGAAAAGCCCTCCGGCCTCTGCGTGGCTCAGCCCCAGGCTTTCTTCCATGGAGGGCAATAAAGGGCTGAAAACCACCCGCGCAATGAATCCCAGGAAGAAGAGCCAGGCCACGAAAAGTACCATGCCGATCCGGTCCATCAACGCCAGCGGAGGCGGGCAGGTGTTACTCACAAATGAAACTCCTTAAGAATAATTGTGAAAAATTGGGGACACCGGAGGCGCTCATGTCGAGACCTTTCGCCAATGATATGATGATCATTCCAGGTGCGTCAAGACGGGCTTGTCCTGGCACGAGATACTTTATGGCAAACGCTGTAAGGCTGAGTTTTTTACTTATTTACCAGCGTCCCCATACCAGGTTGCTTTTACCGGCCCCATTTGCCCCCAGCATGACGGTTACCGGGCCTAATTCTATGGTTTGTCCTTCCGCATAGATGGACCGAAACCCTTTCAGATCGATGCTCTTGAGTTCAAGTTGGTCCGCCATGGGCGCCTCCAAGGTTTGAATTCATTATTCTCACTTCACTCCGCACTGCGGAGCGCTTTGCAAATAGCAGATAAAATTGGCGCATATTTCGAAGCGCCTGAACGTAATAACCCTTGTCAAATCCTCTAATCAGACGTTTGTGAGCCATGTCTTTTTGACCGCAACCCCGATACAATACTTGGTGCCGAATTGGTGCCTAAGTCACTTCCGAAGATGTCATGTGCGCTTCCTCAATCAACCGCCGCTTCCGCTTTAATTCCTGTTCAAGTTCTTCTTCTGTGGGTAGATAGAAGATATATTTTGAGGCAAAAAGCTGCTTGCTATGGTTCAAGACAGAATAGCGGGCGATGGCCTCGTTTTTCTCCGAGCACAGTATGAGGCCGATGGTCGGGTTGTCATCGCCGGCAATAAAAAGATCATCAAACATGCGGACATAGCTATCCATCTGCCCCACATCCTGATGGCTGAGCTGGCCGATCTTCAGGTCGATCAATAAATAGAACTTCAGGATGCAGTTATAGAACACGAGATCGATGTAAAAGAACTCGTCTTCATATTGGAGGCGTTTTTGACGCGCCACAAAGGCAAAGCCTTTTCCCAACTCCAGCAAAAACTCTTGGAGGTTATCGATAATGGCGGATTCAATCGTTGACTCATGGAGTTTTTCTAGATCCGGTAAACCCAGAAAATCAAGCACATAAGGATCCTTGATGGTGTCCACCGGCTTCTTGATGTCTTGGCCTTCTGCGGCCAACCTAAGCACCCCCTCTTTGTCCTGGCTCTTCAGGAGTCTCGCAAAAAGGAAAGAGTGAATCTGTCGCTCCAGGACAGGAACACTCCAGCCCTCTTTTTCAGCCTCGATTTCATAAAACAGGCGCTCATTTTTATTTTCAACCTTGGTGAGCACCCGGTAGTGGGACCAGCTCAGTGCGGAAGAAAACCCTTGAATTAAGTCACTTTTTTCAATTGAAAGACTCAGATCGTCCAAAACGCCACAAGCCTTGTGGAGTTTTTCATCGTCAGCGAATTCTCCACAAACCTTGTGGAGAATCTTAGGTTCTCTGTCTTGATATACGATATAGAACTGCCTGAAATACCATAGATTTGTCGTTGAAAACCCTTTGCCATACTTCTTGTTGAGCCGGGCGGAAAGGTCTTCGATAATCCGCTTCCCGTATTCAGCGCGTTCTTGACCGCTCTGGACAGCCTGCACGATTTCTCTGCCGATCAACCAGTAGGCGATGATCATTTCGCTGTTAACCGCCCGGACAACCTTTGATCTCGCCCGTTCCAGTATGAACACAACACTGTCAAATAGGTCGTTGACCCTGGCTTTCGGCAGGTATTCTTTATCTGTGTTTGTGTTCTTGGTTTTCTTGTCCATCAGACCTCATTCCGAATTCAGTACCTTTCCGATCCTGTCATACTCTTCCAGGCATTTCCGCTTGCTCATAAACTCGCCAAAGGCCTTTTTCTCCTTTTTCCTGAGCACGGGAAAGGTGTCCAGGATGTACGCGAAATCCTCCCGGGACAGGCCATACAGATGCGCCACGTCGGATATCTCATGCCAGATGGCGCCTGGTCCGAACGGTACTCGCTCGAGCGACTGAGGGAGGCGTGGACCTGGCCTGCCTTCATGGCCATGAGGTCCGAGGGCATCATGCGCTCCTCGCTGCGAAACTGTTGGGTGTTGTATGACCAGCGGCCCTGCTCCACGCAGCTCACCGGGATCACGGTGGAGGCGTTGGCCGCGATCAGAAGGGTGGTGTTCGCGAGCTCATTACCATTTCGCGAGAGGTCGGCCAAAGAAATATATCTACTTTTATGCCTTTCGTTTCTTCTTTTTTCGTTTCTTTCCCTTAACTAATTTCCTTGGTTTACCATCTATTGCCTTGCGAAACATGGCATAGTGGCGTTTTACCCTTTCCACATAGGTGATGTCTTGGAGCAAAACCTCTCGAAACAATTCTAAAAGTGCAGGAGCCAGGTTTGATTGCGGACTCGCAAGATTAAGCGCCGGCCCCTTGAGTTCATCAATGACATTAGGACTATTATCTCCCATCCACTTTGCATAAAATTCTCGTTCTTCCCAGCCCCAAGCAATAACTGCTTTTGTCTCATGCTCCAGAGATGACACTACAGCAAAAAAAGCCCGACGACAATCACACCCCGGTTCATCACAGAACATTTCGAGAAAAGAGTAATGTGCTGGGGGCAGATTAAAATCGGCATGTTTAAACAATGTGACTGTACGAGTTTCACGCTCAGCAATCTCAGGAAAACGACTATGAAAAGATGAGTATGACATTGATTATCTCTCTAAGTTGGCATAATTATAGGAATGTTTCGCCTTTTCATGTGTCTACAAATTCTTATTGTTATGCTTTATTTCTGGATACTCTTTTGCTGCATTCCTTTTTGCTTCATTCCATGATGCATGAATATCTCGGGTTGCGGACATATGGCCAAGCACCCCCAAATTCGACACCACGGTTTCTTTGAGCTGAGTTGTTCCTGTTGGCAGCTGAACGATAACTTCAAGCATTGCTATTCGATATTTGTTATAACGCTGCCTTCATGGGTAACAATGTTTTGGGTTTTGTTCAAATTTGATTAACCGCTCATTCAGACCAATCAGGGCACTCTTTAAGTATATAATTCTTAATTTCCTTTTTATCTTTGTTATTACTGTTTTTACACCATTCTCTTAAAATAGATCCGAAAGTCTCTTCAGGAATATCAGTAGCCCAATTCTTGAATTCTGATCCAGAGTCCTGTTCATACTGGTATATTCCTTTTAAGATTCCCATACAATAGAGTTTAGCTTCTTGATGCATTTTCAAATCAAGCAACCTATTCATCTCTTGGACATATGGCGCTATTGCTTGCTCAAACATTTCCAACGACATTTCCTCTGGCGAGATATACCCATCTCTATTTGGCCCTGCACGGTCCCAAAGTTCATGTACATCAATCCAATCCAAATCATCAAAGACAGCTTCACAAATCTCGTCAACATCAACGGTTTTGATTAACTTTTCAGCTAATTCAATGATTTTATTTTTTAATTCCTTGTCTGTTCTTGCTAACAGCCTAACTATTTCTAAAGCTTCATTAGAAGTAATATTGTCTATAATATCATCTTGCATAAGTCTTCCTCAAGCCTAATCGCCGCAAATCAGCGGCGCGCGCCTTTGGCGCGTCAACTGGATTTGAATTGATAATAAGCCCTTAATTTTCCACTTACCGCTGGAATTCGCTACCGTGGTTCTGGTTTCGATGAGGGACATGCAGGCACCCCGCATGAGATGGATAAGCCGGGGAAGCGCCGGATCGCGGCTCAGTATGAGATTGTCCGATAGAATAAGGACAAAGTCAATATAATTCCCGTAAAGGATATGCCGGCAGAGTGATGTTCCCCCGCAGGTATGAAGTGTTATGGATGTTCCTCCCTTTTATCAAATTCCTTGACGCTCACAGGGTAAACAGGCCATAGTCATTACCGATTCATGCGCCTGCCGGAAATGATTATTGCCAGGTATGTTTTATCGCTTGGGCACGGGCTCCGAAGTCCTCGGTGAGGGCCGCCTCCCCCAGCTTGCGGGGTTGATGCGGCAAAGGGGAATCCTTTGAACATGGACTGCGACAAAACCATAAGGGAGCTTTTCGCTCAAGAAGACCGTATCTCGGAACGCGTGGATGAGCACGGGAATCGTTGGCGCAAGGTGTATTTCGGGGGCGGGGCCCATTTTCGCAACTGGCTGGAGCAGTTCAAGGAACTGGGTGAGGTTCAGGTGGAAGAGGTCGACCCCGGTGGTTTCAGGTGCTTTGAGGAGTCCGGGGAGACACTTTACAGGGTCTGGCTGAAGATCAATAAACACGGCCGGGACGACCTTTATTGACAGTGTATGAAAGGACATGAGCCTCGGAGATCATCTGGGACGGCGCCTTCCATCTCATGGGTGGGTGGGTTCCATGGCGAGACCTGAACACACATACCTTCACCCTTTCTTTTTCTTACTCATTATCGCGATGATGTGCTATATGAAAAGGTCTGTTGAGGCCGGGCGTCCGGCCCGCCTTAAATGATATGAACGTCCCTGATGGACACCTTAAAGGAGTGGAAAATGAAGACGGTCAAGGCGCGCAATACTGGTTACTATGTTATTATACTGTTTTTTCTGGTGCTTTTTCAGTTTATTGCATTCCCGAGCCATGCCACTGATGTAAAGGAACTTCTACGAGAAATAAGCAGCGATCTTAGACAGGCCGAAAGAAACATGTTCGGCGGTAAAGCCGAGCAGGCCATTGCTTCCCTGGAGACGCTCAAGGCGAAAATCCTCCAGGCCAAAGAGGCCGACCCCAACAACCCTCAGGTAAAGACCTCGGAGAACAAATTCAAGAAACTGGTGAAGGACTTGGAAAGGCGGACGGGCAAGGACCTGGGAGGGGGCAGCCTCACCGCTGCAGGCGCCGGCACCAAAACCGATTTGCCGCCTCAACCCACCGCCAAGCCCCTGTCCCGTCCTGCGGAGCAGGCCGCCGCGCCTGCAAAGCCCGGTCCTGAGGCAACGGATCAACTGCCTCACGCCGCAAGACGTCCCGTTCAGAACGCCAGGGGGGACCTCTCGAGGGTTGACGGCGCCATTGAGAAGATGAGCGACCCCAAGTGGAATCACAAGCAGCTCCTGGGAAACATGAAAAGCTACCTCGACAGCGCGCGCAAAAACCTGGCATCAGGCAGGGAAGAGGCGGCCAAAAGAGGGGTCACATCCCACACGGAGTTTGATGAGCTGGAAACGGGCATAAAAGAGGCGGAAGTGAAGATCGCCGAAGCCCACAAGAGTTATGAGGCGGCCCAGGAGGAGGCAGCCAGGCAGGCCGAAGAGGTGACTGCTGATGTCAAAGCCCTCAAAGATGAGTACGACCGGGTCAATCCCGTATTTCAACGCGCAAACGGGTATGCCGTTCATTATAACGATCTCAAGCCGGTTGTGGAACTCATCGAGATGATAGAGAATTTCGAGCAAAACGACCTGGATGAATTGCGAAAACACATGCAGGCATTCGGGGAGAAATACGGAACCACAAGGGATGCGATAGATAAGAAGGCCGACGCAATGGGCTATGTTGACAGTTACTACCGGGCCAGCTACGCCTACACAGAACTTGCCCAGGGTATTGAGAATGTGGAAAAGACGCGACCAGCCATGGCGGAAGACCTCATTCGAAGGGCCGGGGACATGAAAGATCGGACCAGCAAGGGTGTCCACGACTTCTTCAGGCAGGAGCAGCATTCAAGAATCAAGGAATGGGGACAGATGGCGGCCCGGTTCGATCCTGCACACCCGAAGGTCAAGAGTTTCAACAGCGAAATAGATGCATGGATAAAGGCGGATGCAGAGGCCTTGAACGAAAAGATCGACAAGGCCGTATTCCCCGCGCACGCACCTGATGCGCCCGAGGACCTCAAGAGTCTGGTGAAAGAAGCCATGGTGTTTCTCCAAAGAGATAACGAAAACCTTGCCGCTGAAAAGGGAGGGGAAGTGAGCCATGTACTCGCCGTGGCGGTCACAGGCCCATGGCGCGTCTTCAGCAAGAACATCCTGGGCGAACCCATCCAGTACAACCTGCCCATAGCCACCGCCGTGCAAAGG
>CAYPSZ010000093.1:0-6051 GCA_964413125.1 uncultured Desulfobacterales bacterium | reverse complement strand
TCCGATCCCGTTTACGCGCCGAACTCCAAAGGCGGCCCCAAGGCCGACCCCGAGCGCTATCCCGAACAAGCCATTTGGAATGCCGACGGCGAGTTTATGCGTGCGGCCTACACGCTGCGAAAAGATGACGACGACTTCGGCCAGCCCGGCACCCTGGTGCGGGAGGTCATGGATGACGCACAGCGTGACCGCCTGGTGTCCAACGTGGTTGGCCACCTCAAGAAAGGCGTGTCCGAGCCGGTACTGGAGCGTGCCTTTGAATACTGGCGCAAAATCGACAAGGAAATCGGCGACCGCATCACCAAGGGCGTGAAAGGCGGCTGATCGTGAGGAAGCCGGCTTCAAACAAAAGTTTGACAACTCCAGCGAATATATTCCCGGCCGGCTTCTCGATACTTCTCACTGATTATGGATTTGCTTGATGGACAAATTCACTGAAACACTCTCCCACTTGGGCAGCTTCATGTATTCGGCAGGCCTTCTTTTGGGCGCCGCCGCCGTGGGTCTGCTCTTATACGCTATCGTGTTTAGGGCCGCAGGACGTATGTCAAAAAATGCGGACACCAAGCTGGATGCCGTGCTGGTCCGGCATGTTAGAAGCCCGGCCCGGCTGCTTATACCGCTTCTCACCGTGCGGTTTTTTATGCCCCTGATCAAAATGCCCCAGGATGCGCTTGATTTCGTGAATCGCGCCTTCGCCGTGCTTATGATCATCGGGATCGCATGGCTTCTGATTCGAGCCCTCCGAGTGATCCAGGATGTCATTCTTGCTCGGTACGTAACGGACGTCAGCGACAATCTGAGGGCAAGGAAGGTCCACACCCAGATAGGGATTTTGAGGAAAATCTGTATATCGATCATCGGGGTTCTGGCTTTCGGAACCCTGTTGATGACCTTTCCCCAGGTCCGCCAACTGGGCACGAGCATTCTTGCCTCGGCTGGAATTATCGGCATTATTATCGGCTTTGCCGCGCAGCGATCCATTGCCACCCTGATTGCAGGACTTCAAATCGCTTTTACCCAGCCCATACGCCTTGATGACGTGGTGATCGTGGAGAACGAATGGGGATGGATCGAGGAGATCACGCTCACCTATGTGGTGGTAAGGATCTGGGACCTTCGGCGTCTGATTCTCCCCATCACCTATTTCCTGGAGCAACCCTTCCAGAACTGGACCAGGGTTTCCGCAAAGATCCTGGGCAGCGTGTTTATTTACACCGACTACCGGGTGCCGGTGGATGCGATCCGCCGGGAAGTGATACGTTTTGCAAGTGAGAGCCCTTTGTGGGACAAGGATGTTTGCAATCTTCAAGTTACCAATGCGTCCGATCGGACTATGGAGCTTCGCGCTTTGGTGAGCGCAGGCGACTCGTCCAGCGCATGGGACCTGCGCTGCGAGATCCGCGAAAAGCTCATCAAATTCATCCAGGAAAAATATCCGGAGGGGTTGCCCAGATTCCGGGCCGAAGTTCAAGACAAGGCGTGGGGGAACTCATCAAATGATTAATCCATTCTATCCCCGATCCTACTCCGGCAGGCTGATCACCACCTGGTCCTGAATCTCCGGGACCCCTTCCGTTTGTGTGGCCGTTTCGTGCACGGCCTTGTTAGGCGCTGGAGGGAAAGAAAAAAACCAAAAGAGAATAGCAAAGGAGGAACAGTGAAATGAAAAGCCGAACGGGAATGACTATATCCATGGTCTTTATGTGGACCTTTTTCTTAGCCATTGCCGGACATTCTTCTGCCGGACAAAAGCCTGAAGACAAAACCAACGGCAAGGAAGTCGGGCAGGAGGTCAAGGAGGCCCTTGAAGCGGTGAGAGACTATTCGGCCGATAAGCGGGATGAAGCCGTTAAAAAGGTCCGGATTGCGATCGATGACCTGGATACACGGATTGAGGATATTGAAAGCAGGGTTGAAGAACAATGGAACCAGATGGATCAATCCGCTCGCAAGCAGGCTCAAGCGACATTGAGGAATCTAAGGACAAAACGAACTGAACTGGCTGAGTGGTATGGCGGCATGCGGCACAGCTCAGCCAATGCCTGGGAACACGTGAAGCAGGGTTTCCTGGACAGCTATGAGGCTTTGTCCGAGGCTTACAACAAGGCAGTAAAAGAATTCTAGGCAGGATCAGCGGTTCCTGTCTGCCGGCTTACTCCTTCTCACAGGTGGCGGCGCAAGAATCATATCTGTGGCTGACTTTTTCTGAGCCTGGGAACTATGTGCAGGGGGGTAACCCGTTATCCCGGTGCTGTCGGCACGCGGCCACCGCCCACTGACTTCCACCCCGGCCCTTGTCCTGGATCCCAGTCTGTACCAGCCTCCTCCCTGGGAAGACGATCTCAACCTGGATCCGGGGTTCCTCATCTGCTGGTCGGTATAGCCCGGGAAGTGCTTTTCAGACCGGCAGATGTGAAGTACTGCCCGATCAAACCCCTTCCCATTCCTACGCCTCAAAATGCTCCATCAAACGGCTTACGCTTCCCCGTGTCCATAACACTAACCCCAAAGGGCTTTTTCCTGGCCACTACATATTGTTATGCGTTTCTCGTTGATTCCAAAGAAATCTTTCGCTACCCTGCTACTCAAAATGCAGGTTTCTATCCTGCCGTGTTTCTTATCCTATCAGATTTTGCTATCATGCCTTGTCAGAGGAGAATATAAATGAAAGATGACCAGTTACTCGGCCGCATCGTTCTGGATCCGAAAATCATGGTGGGCAAGCCGATTATTCGGGGAACGCGCTTGACGGTAGACTTCATTCTGAATCTACTTGCCCATGGAGCAACCGAGAAAGAGATCCTTGAAGAGTACAGGGGGCTTACGGGAGAAGATATCCGAGCTTGCTTCCTTTTTGCCACCAAAACCCTTAAGGAAACTGAGTTCATGCCTTTGGAAGCGGAGTCGGCCTGATGAAGTTTCTGGTTGACGAGTGCACCGGGCCGGGAGTCGCATCCTGGTTACGAAATCAGGATCATGACGTATTCTCAGTGTTCGATGAGGCCAGGGGCATGGATGATGGAGGAATTATCACAAAGGCTCTAGAGGATGACTGGATCCTAATAACAAATAACAAGGGTTTCGGGGAAAAAGTGTACCGGGATGGTCGCCTTCATAAGGGTGTCATACTGCTTCGCCTTGAAGATGAATGACCTGCTTCGAAAATTCGAGTCCTGAATCACCTTCTTGAAAAGTATTCCAGCAGAATAGCAGATTCCTTTCTTATCGTAACCGAAAGGCAAGTCCGATTCGCGAAGACCGACAAGCCAAAACTGCCTTGATCCTTTGATGCTGCCGGCTCTTCGACTCACTTGGTCTTTAATGGACTTCTTATGGTATGAGTTCATGCCGTGAGGGTCTGAATTTCTGAGGGAATCCTGGTGAGGATAAGCTCCTTCAGGTCGATTTTTTTGCTGGCATTATCAATGTCTATTCCAGTGATGTTTCCATCTGCATCGTAGTCCAGGACAATGCCCTCCGAAATCTCTCTGCTATCCACGCTCGGCCTTGAGGAGAGATCGATATAGAGTGAGTCCGTGTCTCTATAGTAATTCAACTTCATCCCTTTAATCCCCTGTCTGGAAATGCGTTGTGTATTGTCTTTCCGTCCCGGAGCGTGACTACGCGAAGTATACATCCTTCGAATTCTGGAATCCTGCCCCAAAAACGAAAACGGTTGTTTTCTTGTGGAATTGCTTACTCCTTATAAAGAAGGGCCACGGGAAACCCGGCCAGGACGTCACGAACGGGGATCTCAGGCCCGCTGAGTGCTTCGCCGGTCAACTGGTTGCGCCAAAGGCACTCACCACCTTTTTCCCCCATCTTTTCCCCCTTGACATCTTGGCATAGAAGGTTTAACTTTTACAGAACAAACTTCCCCTGTGGTTTCGACCCAGGGTGCGGGGCTGCTTCGGCGGCCCCTGCTTATTTTTATATGCAGCCAATATGCGAACATACATATATATTGACGGCTTCAATTTTTACTACGGTGCAGTTAAAAACACACCTTACAAATGGATCGATTTCAAAAAGTTATTTGAAAACCTTTTAAGCTCGAAAAATCAAATAATATCAATGAAATATTTTACTGCAATTGTAAGCGGTAAAATTGATCCGGCTCAGCCGATACGCCAGAAAACATTTCTGAGGGCGCTGGAGAAATACATCCCTGAAATCTCTATCCATTACGGTGACTTTTTGAGTCATAATGTTTTTAAACCTCTGGCTTATCCTCCTGATGATAACCTCTTTGGCAAGCCTATTAAATTTGCAAACATCATTAAAACAGAAGAAAAAGGATCAGATGTTAATCTGGCTCTTCATTTACTGAATGATGCTTGGAAGGACCTTTATGATTGTGCTGTAATAGTATCAAATGATAGTGATTTGGCTGAGGCTCTTAAGCTGGTAAAAAACCAACACAAAAAGACAATTGGCCTCATCAGTCCAGGAAAAAAACACCCATTGGAAGCGGAGTCGGCTTGATGAAGTTTCTGGTTGACGAGTGCACCGGGCCGGACAAGCCAAAACTGCCTTGATCCTTTGATGCTGCCGGCTCTTCGACTCACTTGGTCTTTATATGGACATTTTATTGTATGAGTTTAAGGATATGAACATCGTTATTATCTTTAGCGTTCTCGCATCTGTGGTGGTCGGTTATTGCAAGCAGATAAAGTCCTCCTTCATATCCAGCGATAACCACCTGACAAACACCGTCTTTTTTACCGAAGCAGGGGGATAGCCGTCATCCGCTCTCACCGCGTTTAGTCCATAATAGCCTTAGTAAATGCATCTATGGCGTCTGCATAAAACTCGATGCTCACCTTGGTTGCCATTTCGTCGGATAGCTCGAATAATTGCCTGCGAGAGGATATGGGCATCAGCAATGTCGTTGCTCCCTTTTCCACGGCCAGTTCCGCTACTGCAACAGGATTTGGCACCATTTCAATGGAACCACCCAGGTTTAAAGAACCAGTAACAATGAGGCCACCTTTTACGCTCCGTTCAATCAGTCCCCCACAGAGGGATAACAGGACAGCAAGGCCAAGCCCCTGTCCAGAACTGTCCATGTCCATAGATCGCAATTGAACTGAGAATTCATGGTTGCGGGGATCACGATCCCCTACCAGCTCTTTCGCCCGCACATACAGGTTTTGTTCGCCGTAGCGAACGCTTTCCCTGAAGGAGGGGGGGACCGGCGTATTGAGTATCTTTACCCCGCTTCCCGGGCCGACCGTTGCCTCAATTCGATATAGAGCCGGTGATGCTTCCTGACCACCCGGACTGATAGCCCAGACCTGACCTGGAGGAAGCGGATCGGTGTCAATCAATTCGTCACTGTGAAGTTCAGGCGTTGAAACAAACTGCTCCACGCCATCCACACCCATGATATAGCTGAAATGGGTATTTCGAAACTCGGTTTTCAAACACCTTTTCTGCTGTTCCTTCACCCGGCGGCGAGATTCCAGCGCGACCCGGACAATCAATTCCAGATCTTCATCAGGAATCAGCATTTCCGGATCAGGATAGATGAGTTTAATTAGTCCACTAACGGTTTTGTTTACCGCTTCAATATCGCGCCCGCTAAGAGCGCCTCCCCAATTAACGCGACCCTGTAAAGCAGACAGGCGGCTTCCGGTTCTAAGCTTGTTCCAGCATTCTGATAGAAAATCGCTTACCAGGCCGAAATGATTGGTCAGGTTATCAGGGTTCAGCTTGGGAAAATCCCAGCCCGGGGCATAGGCATGAATGCGGTCCATGAAAGCGCTATCATTTCGCATTTCAATCGGTAATGGACTGAGCAGGTGCCCGATCCGTTGCTGTTGCTCGACATCAACTTCAAAATTACCGACCATTACAATGCCACCGAAAGCACGGATGCTCTCTTTGCCACGTGAAAAC
Source organism: uncultured Desulfobacterales bacterium (assembly GCA_964413125.1). Classification (GTDB taxonomy): domain Bacteria; phylum Desulfobacterota; class DSM-4660; order Desulfatiglandales; family HGW-15; genus JAIPEI01. The sequence goes on along the minus strand of CAYPSZ010000093.1, from coordinate 147 downwards.
TCTCCCGAGGCCATATAGCCTTTCATGATATTGACGCCGTCCTTCTTGTCGAAGGAGATTCCGGAAATTTCGTCGAAGCAGACCACATCATAGTGGCAAACAAGGCCGCGCTGGCCATTTGCATTGTTGACGAACATTTTTGCTACG
>CAYPSZ010000092.1:0-25407 GCA_964413125.1 uncultured Desulfobacterales bacterium | reverse complement strand
CCCGCTCGATTTCCGTCCATTGATCAACGTTGCATTGACCATCACCGTCGGCGCCGACCGCCAGGACGGTACCATCGGATTTCAATCCGATTGAATGAGCACCTCCTGCCGCCACCTGCACGATATTACTCCAAGGACCTACATCACATTGGCCGTTCTCATTCCATCCCACCGCCACTGACGTGCCATCGGCCTTGATCCCGACGGTGTGCCAACCTCCTGCCGTCACATACTCGATATCGCGCCATTGACCCACCTCACATTGACCATACTCATTCTCCCCAACGGCTGATACGGTGCCGTCGGATTCTAAACCTATCGTATGCGAGTATCCTGCGGATAATTGTACAATATCATCCCAATGCTCAACATCACATTGGGAATGCTCATTCCAGCCTACCGCCAGTACAGCGCCATCTGCAACCAATCCAACCGTATGGTAGTATCCAGTTGTCATTTGCTGGATATCAGCCCATTCTTCTACATCGCATTGATTATCGCTGTTATGTCCGGCGGATAAGACCGAGCCGTCAAATTTCAATCCGATAGTATGAAAATCCCCGGCTGCCACCTGGCTGATGTTCGTCCTCCATCGGTCAACATCACATTGACCAAAATCATTTCTGCCCACCGCCACCACAAACCCGTTGGTTCTTAAACCAACCGTGTGATCGGTTCCGGCTGCAATTTTGTAAACATTATCCCACTCACCCACCTGACATTGGCCTTCCTCATCATTGCCCACAGCCACGACCGTGCCATCGGATTTCAATCCCACCGTGTGATATCGCCCTGCCGCAACCTGAACAATATCTTGCCAAAGGCTGACCTCACACTGATTATCCTCATTCAGACCGACAGCCACAACTGTTCCATCCGATTTTAGCCCCACCGTATGATAACCTCCGGCTGCCACTTGAGTTATATCCGTCCATCGGGTTACTTCGCATGCACCGGAGATGCAATAACCAATCGCCATGACGGAACGATCGGATTTCAATCCCACCGTATGATAGGTGCCTGCCGCAACCTGTACGACATCACGCCAATGGCCGACCTCGCACTGATTATCTTCATTCAAGCCCACAGCCGTTACGGTGCCGTCTGATTTCAGACCAACCGTATGATAAAAATCAGCCGCCAAGAGCACTATGTCATTCCATTGGGCTACCTCACATTGTCCTTCATCTCCTCTGCCGATAGCCAAAACCCTACCATCGGATTTCAAGCCGAGTGTGTGATAATATCCTGCCTTCACCTGTATGATATCCTTCCATTGACCCACTTCACAGTTACCATGTCCACAGAGACCTGTCGCTATTACAGTTCCATCGGATTTTAACCCGAGCGTATTGGCATAGCCCGCCGCCACCTGCGGAGTACACTCACCAAAACAAGGCCCTCCCCAAAGAACAATCAAAAAAAAGACTCCAAAAACAAGACCAAAGTAGTTAGAGGCACCCATTATTTGACCCCCTCTTATTCCTTTTTTGTCCCTTTCGGCGGATCGTGGAAAAACGTTCACCATCAGTCGACGGCTTTCAAGAACTACCTCCCGCCCCGATCAAAAATAGATCGATAGACTACCCGCTATTTCCCTTGCAGGCGCTCTCCCTTGAAACGTGAAAACATCCTCGACCCAGTTGAAACGATTGTTGAAAACATTTCGCACCTGTAGGTCCAACAAGCCCTTTTTTCCCGGGAATTCATAGGACATGCCCAAGTCCGTTATCCACATGCCCTCGTTCTCCATGGTCTCCGAATCAAAATCGGCGTATCTGTAGGTCTGTGCCACACCTGCGGAAAACCCGGAGTGATGAACAAATCTGAGTTGCACGCCCGCCAGATGATCCTTTCGGTCGTAATGGGGCATGAATGAGTCCCTAACCTTCTGGAGCCTATAACCCGCCGCCAATGCCAGGCCCTTTCCCAGAATTTGATTGTAGGCCGTCTCCACGCCTCTCAGCCGACCGTCATACCTGGTCTCGATTTCAGCGCCGGTGGTATCGTCCACGAAAACGGACGTTGATTTCCTCTTCAGATAAAAGCCTCCCACAGACAGGAAAGCCTTTTCCCACTCGTGTTCCCACACCAGATCCACTTCTCTTGCAATGGATCCTTCTCCGGTATTCCTGAATATAGGGACCCCTCCGATTTCCATGGGATCAATCCTGTTGGAGGTAAAGGGAAGTATATAGCGGAATCCTGCAAGACGCACGGTATCGGAGGGGGTCGGGCTCCAGACTATTCCCAGCCGGGGATTGAGTTCATTCATGTCCCTTTGAGTCCCGTTCCAAGGGTTGGACCGAGTCATCCGGTCGTAGTACAACGCCCCCTCCAGAATCCAGTCCTCATGAAGCTGCCAGATGTCGCGGACATAAAAGCCGGTCAAGCGGTCGGCGGTGTCGTGTTCCGAGGAAGAAAGGAAGGATGCAAGGGTAACACCATTGAACAAGAAGACATCTTCCATGATGTTTAAAGCCCCCGTCCGCCCCGAATATCGAAGTACCCCGGCCAGGAGTTGGTGGTCTTTCGCCTTATAAGTCTGTTGGACCTGGAACTGCTGGAAGCGCTTTGTGAATTTACTGTCGCTGTAAGAGAGTAAATCCAGTCCTCCTATACCCCATATGTCCGGGACTCGACCGGACTCGAAAAAGTCCCCATCATTCTTGACATAGTTATAAAAGAAAAGGAAATCCGACCCCGGGAAAAAATGATGATGGTAGCCCAGCTCCACGATGTCGGTCTTGATATTGGTTTCATCCAGCGGTTTGGGCTCCTGGTCATATATGTTTCGTCCCAAAGAAGAGTCTTCTTGCTTCTGGTCCAGATAACGGTAACTGAGGCTTATTCTGTCCACGGGTGTTGGGTCGTATTTCAGCATCGTGGCGACACCCTTGTTTCTGTCGAGATTGACGCCTCTCCACCCGTCGGTGGAATCACGATGAGTGTCTGCGTTGAATGCCAGATTGTACTTGGGCACTCCCCCGAATACGAGCATGTCGCCCCCCCTGGTCTTGTGATTGCCGGCCTTGGCGGTGGCCAGTCCGTCCAGAGCCGGCTCTTCGAAAAAAGGGGTGTAGGAATTGAAAGTGTTGACCGCGTTCAAATTGGCGGGCTGCAGAATCCTGGCCAGGAGGAGTTCAGAGCCGCCTGCCACCGTTCTGATGCCCGTATCAAGCAGTGCGCTCCCATAGAAGAGATGGCCGGCGTAATTGGCGTAGTCCTGCTTAATGGAGGCAACAGCTTTGCTTTGGGCCCAGGCTGAAAGGCCGAGCTGCTGGTAGATTATGAAAAGGTTGACGTTCTTGACGGCAAGGTCCCTGTCCAAGAGGAAACGCGACCTGTATACGCCCCTGTTGTCGTTGAGCGCTATGGCCTTGTGAAGCGATTCCACCGCCTGCACCGGACGGTTCAGGTCCCGCTGGATTATTCCCTCATACAGATGGGGAGTAGGATCGTTCGGATCCAATTCTTTTGCCAGATCCAGCATGTCCAGTGCCTGGCGGAACCTTTTGAGCTGGTAGAGCATCTTGGCCCAGTAACTGAGAATTAGCGAGCGCCTTGGTTCCAGCAGGACCGCGGCGGACATTTCTTCCATGGCCTTCTCAGGCTCAGCCCGCCTCATGCGGCATAACGCAAGGCCAAGATGGGGCTCCCCCAGGCCGGAGTCCGTTGCCAGGGCCTTTTGGAAGGCCTCCATGGCCTCATCGGTCTTCTGTCTTGCTAGGAGCATGAATCCCTTCAGGTTTTGCACAAGACCGGACCCGGGGTCTACCGACTCTGCACGCATCAACGTGTTCCAGGCCTTATCCGGCAGATCGGACCCGAACCGGATTCGGGCCAGGTTCAGCAGGGCCGTGAGGTTGGAGGGTTCTATGTCAAGCGCCCTTTGAAGCATCATGGAGGCCTGTTCCAGGTCGAACATTGACTGGTGTGCATAGCTCTTAAGAATATACCCTTGGGCATCCGATTCATCGATGGAGATGCTCTTTCGGGCCGCCTCCAGGGCCTCGGCCTTTCTGTTCAAGAGCAGTGCGCAAAGAGAGAGAAAATGATGAGCCGTCCGGGTTTTCCGGATATATGGAAGTCAAATCAGTCAGCCTCTGGTGGGCCTCAAGCAGATCTCCGGTCTTAATTAGCAGCCCCGCCTTGTAAACCTGCAGGTCCTCGGATTCGGGAAACCCGGCCAGTCCCTGATCCACTGTCCGTAACGCCTCACCGATTCTATCGGAGACCGCTTGCCCGGCGGCCTTTTCCAAGAAGTCTCGGGCAGGGCCTTCAGTAACAAAGCGTCCGGGCGCGAAAAGGCCATGGGGGATGTGCACGGTCCATTGCACGGCATCTTCCGGTGAAACAAGAGTTGTTTTTTCAAGGGGGCGTCCCGCCCTGGCAACCACCTGCATCCCTCTGGCGGCGGTGATTTCACCGGTATCGCCGGAGGCCGCCAGGACGTGCCCCCTAAGGACCGTGAGGACAGTCAGGTTCTCGCCGTCCGTAAAGATGTTCATCTCCGTGCCCCTAACACCCAGAGCTGCGGTGGGGGTGTCGATGTCGATAAAGACATGGTGGTTCTTGTTCCTCAACCACATCTCACCTTGCAAGAGCCTGTAATCGGATCTGAGGAGTCTTTGGGCGGCCTTTATGATCCCTGAAAACGAAAGCCAGCCGGCGGTCTTGGCGGTTTCCAGGATCTCAAAGGTGGAGCCGCTGTTCAGTTGAAGCAGGGACTCGTCGGAAAGCAATGCATAAATGCGCCCGTATTCGCCGGTGGCAAGTGTATCTCCATCATAAATGAACATCCCCTTTTCCGCGGGCAGCCATTCGTCTTTGCCTGCAGGCTTGACCAACGCCTCGCCCCTGGCGTCGATAATCTTACCCGCCTCGATTCCCGAAGGCTCGGAAGCCGAGGCTGATGCCGGCAAGATAAAGGTCAAAATCAAAACAAAAGACAGGAGTAAACCGTCTAATATCTTTGATACGCAAGACCGCAAATATCTTCGCCGGAGCAACAAATCCATGGCACCCCTCCTTTGAATCCAAGTCTATTTGCCGTTTCTTGCGCGACAGGAAGTCGCCTTTCTGATTGGAAGTTACGGGGCTAGAGGCTTTTGTGTCAACAAAAAATAACCACCGACATGATATCCAGGACCCTGTAATCCGCCAGTTCATAGTAGACAAAAGGTCCCCTGTGCAGGATACGAATGTGGAATGAGGGAGCATTCATTCCGACATCTTTCGGTTTTCAGGTTTTTGATGCGTGTGTTATATTTTTGAGACTTTATGCCGGGAGGGCTGCTCATGATGAATGCAAGCGACAGGACCTTGATAGTCACTGGTGCTTCCATGGGAATCGGCCGAGCACTGGCCGTGGGGTTGGCAGAGGAGGGATTCAAGCTGGTCTTGAATGCCCGAAGCCGCGACCTTTTGGAAGCGGTGGCAGGCGAATGCCGTGACAAGGGAGTCGAGGCCCTAGTCGTACCTGGGGATGTTTCCATGCCTGAGACCGTCTTGAAGTGCGTGTCCGAGGCCGCATCAAACGGAGACATGTTCGGGTTCATCCATGTGGCCGGAGTCTTGAATCCCGGTCCCTTTCTGTGGGAACTGGGCGAAGACTCCTTTTCCCGAATCATGGATGTGAGCCTCAAGGCTTCATACCTTCTCATAAGGCACGCAGTTCCCCGTCTTCTGTCAAGGGGCCAAGGCCTGGCAGTGTTCTTCGGCTCCGGCGCGGCCGAGATCACTCAGCCCGGGATCAGCGCCTATTGCGCGGCCAAAGCGGCTGAGGAGCACTTGGCCAGGCAACTGGCCGCTGAAACCAGTGACATCGTAACATTCGTTTACCGGCCGGGAATAGTGGACACCGGCATGCAGGAGCAGGCAAGGGAGGCCCGGGGGGGTGCATCGGCTCATTTGCACAGGGTATTCAGGCCCTGGAAAGAACGAGGGGAACTCATCAGTCCGGAACGATCCGCCGAAGGATTGATTACACTGCTGAGAGGCGACTTGAAGGGGCTGCACGGCAAGGTCATACGACAATACTGAAAATAACCATTTCTGGATGGAAACCAGCGCATGGAGGCGGGTGCTTCGGTTGGCTGCGCCGTGTGCCATCTGCCGGGGCTTTCCAAGATCATGCCGGAGACGTCTTTAAAGGCCATGGACCGGCCCCTACACGGGTAGGCCTTCTACCGGAAAGTGGCGGCCGTGGTCTTTTCGGGGCTTTCCCGGTTGACTGGGACGGGGGCGGCAAGAGACTGTCTTGAGGGTTTGGGGTTGACGGAAAACAAGGATTCGGGCTAAATCAGTTTTACTCCCATGGAATAATTCTACGCGGGGACCACGGTGTAAACAGACTATGGCCGTTAATAATAAAGGCTCAAGAGGCCAAGAATATTGCACATATGTACTGACTAAGGCCCAGGCGCAGTGGGATGAGGGCGATCACCATGCCGCCCTGAGCATGCTCATGGAAATGACCGAGAGATTCCCCAAGTATGTGCCCGCGTATCGTCTTATACTGGAGATACTCCTGGAAGAGCACTATAACCCCAAAGACATTGCATGGTGTCTCAACCGCATCAAGAAATTCGGCCGATTGAACGAACAGGAACAGGTGGACTATGCGTTCAACGAGTTCCGTTTACGCCATTTCAAAAAGGCCCTGCCGCTGCTCGAAAAGGCCGCCCGGGTCCCGGAATCACTCCTTTGGGAGTGGGGATATGACCCGGCAAGGATAAGGGTATACGCCGAAGAGTGCCGGCACCATTTAGGCCTGTCTTCCAGGCGCCCGGCCCCCTCCCCCGCGTCAAAGAAGAAGACTGCTCCGGCCAGCGGACGGAAAAAGACCGAACCTCGTGACAGCAAGAGCCGCCCCGGGAAAGCCGATCGCCCCGATTCGGCCGGGAGTCCGATACAGGATAACCCTGATGGACCCGACCCAAACGACGACCTCGGCCCCCGGACCCAAGAGATCCCTCAAATCCTGACCTCCGCACAGATAGGCGGCCCCGGTGATCTCCACGCCCGGTTTCTTTCCGGAAGATCATCGAGTCTTAGAAGATACTTCCTCGCACACGAGGCGTGCCGGCTCTCACAGGCGGAGCATTTCGACCACCTGATATGCCTCGGCACATTGAAAGACGTGACACACTTCTCATATCAGGTGGAGACCGTACGCAAGGTTATGCGTTCCTTCAGGGGCAGGGTGCTCTTGGCGGACGAGGTGGGCCTTGGCAAGACCATAGAGGCGTGCATGGTGCTCAAGGAATATATTATGCGCGGCATGGTGAAAAGAGCGCTGATCCTTACTCCTCCGGCACTCATGAGCCAGTGGTGTGAAGAATTGTCATCCAAATTCGGAATGGCGCCCACATCCACCGAAAACGCCGGGTTGCGGCAGGACCCGGAACACTTCTGGAAGACCAATAATCTTATTGTGGCTTCCCTTGCCATGGCCCGAAACAAGACCCACAGACCCCTACTGAACCGGATCGGGTTCGACCTCATCATAGTGGACGAGGCCCATCACGTTAAAAACGACAAGACGGCAGGATGGGCCCTTGTCAACGAATTGAAAAGCCGCTTCCTGCTGTTGCTGAGCGCCACACCTGTGGAAAACAACCTGATGGATCTCTTCAGCCTGATAACCCTGCTCAAGCCCGGACAGCTAGGCACCCGCACGTCTTTCAGACGGAACTTCGTCCTCAGGGGGGATCCCACCCAGCCGCGGAACCGGGAGCGTCTCAGAGAACTCATAGGGGAAGTCATGATCCGCAACACCCGGGCCCTCGCCGATATCAAACTGCCCCCCAGGCATGCCACCACGGTGCTGGTGGAAGGGGAGCCGGCTGAGCGGGAACTGTACGCCAGGCTGACTGAACTCGTTCGAGAAGGCTTTCAGCAGAATATGTCGAGATTGTCTCTTGGGCTCCTGCTTCAGGAAGCAGGCTCCAGCCCGCGGGCCGTGCGTAATACATTGCTTAAGATGGCCATGCACTCCCGGGACAACGACGGGATAAGCAGAGAGATGGCCAAACTGGCGAAGCTGTGTGAGTATGTCCCCTTGACATCCAAGACGGGCCGGCTGCTGGAATTGCTGGAGAGGAGCAAGGAAAAGGTCCTGGTCTTTTCACGTTTCATGGCGACGCTGGAAGAAATAGCCCATAGGCTATCGGATGCGGGGATAGGTTTTTCCATGTTTCGGGGCAATATGAGCGCGGCGGAAAAGGACCTCGCAGTTCGCAGGTTTCAGGACGGCGCCGATGTAATGCTATGCTCCGAGATAGGAGGAGAGGGGCGCAACCTACAGTTCTGTTCCACCATGGTCAATTATGACCTGCCGTGGAATCCGATGAAGATCGAACAGCGAATAGGCCGCATCCACCGTATCGGTCAGACCCGTCCGGTACATGTCTATAACCTCTGCTCGGCCGGCACCGCGGAGCAACATATCCTGGATGTGCTGGACAGGCGGATCAACATGTTCGAACTCGTCATAGGCGAAGTAGACCTCGTCCTGGGTCAGACAAAAAGCGAGGCGGAATTCGAAGACCGGATACTCGATATATATGCCCGGAGCAGCAACGAAGTCGACATTGAGACGGCATTTGAAAGCCTGGGTGACGAACTCCTGGCCGCCAGGCGCCGTTACGACAAGATAAAGCAGTTTGGAAGCGATATCTTTATCAATGACTATGAGGTATAATCCTTCCAGCCGCCGGCAATCACACCCTGTTCAACGCCGGACTATTCTCTAGGGGAGATCCATGAACGACATCCTTTCTTTTGCAGGCGCCCTGATAGAGGAAAGCGGCGGTGCGGTGGAATGGAATCCCTCCGAAAACAGCTTCCAGGCCCTGCTTTCAGATGATACCTACCACAGGCTCGGCCTGCCTGAATCCTTTGTGACCATCTCGGACACGACAAGTGAAGGCGAAAGCGAGGGAATCATCCCCGTAGGCTATGGGACCGAACTCCTCGACCGCGCCATACTGATGGCCAAAGAACTGGGCGGTACCGCTTCCGTGCGAATGCCGGCCCCATCCATCAGGAAACAGGCCGGTCCCGACCCCGCCCATTCCTTCGGGTTCTTGAACTCCACCTTCGAGATCAAAGGAACATATGACAGTTGGCTCGACTATTGGGTCTGGACCTTTGATGTAGCGGCGGACGCTGATGAGCGCCACGAGGCCATCCTTCATACCTGTGTCTCGTCACTGGGAGCCGGCAGCCCCGGTTTGCCCGAACTGATTTTCCAGCATGCTCTCAACTGGGAGCCCCTGACGGTCAAGGAATCGGAATTCAAGGAGCAGTTACTGGATAAGCTCTTCGTTGTAGCCTGTGACCGGGTCGTCCGGCAGGCCGGCGAAAGCCTGTCCCAATTCAAGGAAACCGTGACACGGCACCACGCCCGCGACATCCGCCGCATAGAGACCTACTTCCAGGATCTCAACCGTGAGATGAAAGCGGAAATTCAAAAGCGGCAACTCAAAGGGGCGGAACTTGATATACGAAAAGAAAAGATGCAACAACTTCAAGGAGAAAAGGATCGAAAGCTGAATGCTCTGAAGGATAAATACCGGTTGCGTCTAACCATCAATCCGACGGCGGTTCTTCTCGCCCGCATTCCAATAAAGCGCTGTGATCTTCTGGTGAAGCGCCGCAAGGGAGAACGCCGCATCAGTGTGATATACAACTCTCTCAGCAAAGAATTCGATCCTATGGCATGTGAAGCCTGTGGACACGACACATTCATTCTGGGGTTTTGTGACGCAAACCTGCATATATTATGCGAATCATGCCTGGCGATGTTCACGAATCAAAAGACCTGCCCAAGGTGCCGGGGTAACCGTCCTCCAACCGAAGTGGAGACGGTCTTGGCCCGGCTCGGCATGGCAAAAGGGGCGGAAAAATCATCCTGACGGAGGCATTGTGATAAACGAACTGGCGGCCCGACTCCTATCCAGCGTAGACGAAAAGAACAAGGAACTGGCGGTCCTGCAAAAAGCCCTTAAGACCCTGGCATCTCCGGATTCCCTGGAATCCCCCCGAAAGGTGGAGGAGGCATGCAGGCAACTCGAAGTATTTGATCCGGGACTTGTGGGCCTGGATATGGATTTCACCGAACTGCTGCAAGCAGCAGAGGAGGACCAACTGGAGCGCGCAGCAAACAGGAGGTCTGAATTCGGGAGATCGCTCAAGGAATGTGCCGGGGAAAAGAGCATAACCTGCAGGCTGATCACCACTGATCCGATGGAGTTTTCCGTAGAGCCTTTCACTGTGGTGGCGGACCTGGAGCAGAACAAAGCCGTGGTCCTGTATGCCAGGCTGCCGGTGGAAGAGCTGCAGGCAAAACCGGAGCGGATCATTGCGGCCGTGGAGAAAAACTTGAAGAGACTGGAGGCCGGGTGGTCTTCAGAGGAGTTCTTTGATGCCCTTTCCAAGGCATATGAAATGTGGCTCTTCGACAAGAAGGCCCCCAAGGGGGAACGGGCGCCTATTGCAGGCCTTCTGCCTTTTGTAGCCCTGGCTTTCCAGAACGAAAAGTTCCGCACCGATCCTAAGGCCTCAAACTACCGTGCCTACGGGCGCGTACACATGGCCTATGATCTCTCCAAATTGAGGCGTAACGGTCTGCTCCACAGAAGCGACAGACGCCTGAATCTGGGGACAGCCACCGGTTCCACCACACGGGACAAGAAAGGGGTGCTCTATGTGGAGGACCACCCCGGACAGGGGCAGTACTACCTGAGCATCTGGTTCTCCACCCCGGAGGGATGACGGCATGGGTTTCAATATGAACGAGGCGGATCTTCAGCCGGAACTGGCGAGGCACATTTTGCAGCGGGTGGGGGAGTCCGGCCAGCCCCCGGAACAGGGCATAACCCACCTGAACGTGGGAAACAACTCCTACCTAAGCATCCTGGACCGGGAATACCTGCAAAGGCTCAAGCATAACCCGAGAGGCTCCGGTTTTAAGCTGGTTCAGGGCTATTACGGCGGTGGAAAGACCCATTTTCTCTATTGTGTGCGGGATCTCGCCTGGAAGCACGGCTTTCTCACCTCCTTGATCAATCTCTCGCCCAGGGAGTGCCCCTATGACGATCCGGTGAAGGTCTATTCCTCCGTGGCCGTGAACCTGACGGGCCCGCCGGTGAACAAGGGAGTGGAGCCCACCCGCGGCCTGACCGATGTCCTGAGGGACCTGGCGGATGATAAGGTGACAGCCATGGGCGAAGAGCGGGCCACGATGTGGCTGAGGCGGACGGCGGGCCGTGTGGCGTCTGAAAGCCATTCCTTTCGCAAAGCCGCAGCGGCTTTCATGGAGGCCCACATAAAGGGGGACGCCGACAGGGAAACGGTTCTGGAACCCTGGCTCCTGGGCGAACCCGTGCCCCAGACCGATACCCGGCCCGTGGGCGTATTCGAGGCCGTGGACTCCTCCACCGGTTTCAAGATGCTCCGGAGCCTCTCACAGGTCATCTCCGGCTACGGCCTCCCGGGAATCGCCCTGCTTTTCGACGAGGTGGACAGAAACCTATCGCTCACCAGCCGCAAGATGCTGGCCGTGGGTGACAATCTCCGCCAGGTCATCGATCTCTGCGGTCAGGCAAGGCTTCCGTCCACTCTCTTTATTTATGCGGTCCCGCCGGAATTCATGCGAAATGTGGTTCCGGACTATCCGGCTCTGGATCAGCGCCTGAAGAGCCCTGTGCCGCTGAGCGAACGCAGCCCCCAGGCGGCGGTCATCGACCTGGAGAATCTGGATATGCAGCCTGCAGCGTTCCTTGAAGCCATCGGCGAGAAGCTCCTGACCATATTTGAGACAGCCGTCGGGTGGAAATCGGACCCCTCCATCCAAGCCCACAACCGCTCTTTGATCGCAGGGACCATGGCTGCCTACACCTTCGAGGTGAGCCACAGAAGGCTTTTTGTGAAGACTTACGTGGACTTCCTTTATTCTCAGAGGTCGGAAAGCGAACGTATGATAAGCGAGGAAGAAGCCGTAAGGATCGTGCAGGGTGGGTACGCAGTCCTGGAATCGGCGGAGTATGATGACGAGGACTTCCTGGATGCCTGATCCGCCCTCGGCAAGAGTTGGGGACCCCGTCCGTCATCAAGACTGGGGAAAAGGTAGAGTGCTCGGATTTGTGCGCGGCGGCCGCATCATAAGGGTCGAGTTCGAGGAAATGCCGGGAACCCCGTGGGATATTCCTCGTGAAGAGATCGAGTTCCTCCCTTCCATAGCCCACCCTACCGGTTCCACCCGCAGGAAGGGTGCAAAGACTCCGAAAAAAAAAGCAGCAGACCCCGGGCCGTCACATGGAAAAACCGAAAAAGCCCCCCCTGAAAAGAAGCCCCCAAAAGAAGACGAAACCGAAGCGGTCCAGGGATCGGACAGGAGCACGGCACACCAGGCCATCGAGGCCCTAAGGTTGGGAGTGGTGCCGGCCTTTCATCTGGACACATATACGGTAGGCCGGGATCTTGAGCTCTACGTTGTTCTTAGGGACCTCGAGTCGGCACAGGAAAACGGGGGGCTCAGGGTTGTTCTTGGAGACTACGGGACAGGCAAGACACACTTCCTCGAGATGGCTGAGCTCCTGGCCCTGGAGGCCGGCTTTCTCGCCACCAGGGCTACCCTGGACAGCAGTGAGGTGGTGGCGAACAGGCCCCGCAGGATTTTTCACAGGCTTGCCCGCGGTATCCGTTATCCGGACGATCCCAGCCTGGAGCGCCGCGGTCTGAAGCCGCTGCTTCAGAAAGCCGCAACGGACGTCAAGCTGATTCGCCGGTGGAACGGGAAAAGCAATCCGGACTACCATCCATACCTGGGCCCTGCGCTCTTCTATTCGGCTGTCCTGCCTGCAACCAAGTACGTTGATGATCTGGAAGAACGCCTGTTGGATTGGATAGAAGGGTCGGAGGTGGCAAGCAATATGGAGCTGGAAGCAAGACTGCGTCGTGTCACCACCGCCAGGACGCGGCTGTATGCGCTGAAAGACTTCCGCACAGTGACGCATCTTTACACCCTGCTTTTGGGAGGGATAGCCGCACTGGCCCGGGAGGCGGGTTACAAGGGCCTCGCCATAATGCTGGACGAGGCCGAGTTCTACAGCGTGCTTCGGGGCCGGGATCGAACCTTTTCGGACATCATGTTCCGGACCTTTGCCGCGGCATGCCTTCCGCGATCTCTGCTCCGCTTCGATCCTAAAGACCTGCCAAGGGGAGGACAGGCCATACATCAGAGCTTTTCATACAGATACAAGGAGGAACAGCCCCTGTACTGCATCTTTGCACTGACTCACGACCCGGAGGGCAAGGCCCTTCTACAAAAAAGCCTTACGCCCGATCGTTTCATGGATTTGACGCCGTTTGACACATCGGACTACATCGCCCTTTCAAGCCGCATGCTTTCATTGTATGGCCTCGCCCATAAGGGTTTTACGCCCGGTCCCGACCTTGCTTCCCTCATGGCAAGGGTTATCGAGCCCTGCCATGCGCAGGGGCTAATTGAAAACCCCAGGCAGGCCCTCAAATTCATAACCGAGCTGATTGATATCACAAGGCATTCCCCGGACAGGTTGAAGCCCACACTCAAAGACCTCGAGACACACCTGAACTCGGTTGCACAATGATGGACCACTCCTCCATCAAGGCCTTGAAGTCGGCGCTGCCCAGGACGTGGCATGCAGTTCTTGCCGGATTCAACATGCCGACCCCGGTGCAGCTCAAGGGAATCCCGGCAATCATGGCGGGCGGCCCGGTCCTGCTCATTGCTCCTACGGCAACCGGCAAGACCGAGTCCTATGCCGCCCCCATCGCGGAGAAAATCCTGGCCGGCCCCGGACCGGACCGCCTTACGGCCTGGATCGTTTCCCCCACCAGGGCCCTGGTGAACGATCTTGCAAGACGCCTTGCCACGCCGCTGGCAGCCATGGGGCTTCGCCTGGGTCGTCGTACCGGCGAGCGGCGCGAGATCTCAGGCGCAGACCCACCCCATGTGGTTGTTACAACCCCTGAATCGCTTGATTCCATACTCACACGCACTCCTTCAATGCTGTCCCGCGCACGGTTCCTGGTGCTTGACGACGTCCACATGCTGGCGGGCACCCTGCGAGGGGACCAACTCGCATGCCTAGTTTCGCGGATTCGCGCGATTTCCGGGGATATTCAGTTGATAGCCTCTTCAGCCACCGTGGACGACCCTAAGGGTATTGCGGGCCGATATCTGGGGGAGAACGCTGTGATTGTTCAGGTTCCGGGAGATCGAAACATTGAGGCTGAATTCGTCGAAGGAGGCCCATCCGGACTGGCTTCGACCCTGCAGCGGTTAAGCGCAAAGGGGGACGTTCGGAAAGTGCTCTCGTTCGTAAAGCGCAGGGCCGACGCGGAGAGATTCTTTTCCACCTTCAAGGGTAGGCCGCCTTTCGGGGACTCCGTTTTCCTGCATCACGGGAGCCTTTCCCGGTCCAGGCGCGAAGCAGTCGAGCGAAGGATGCTCACCGGCACCTCAGGCCTGTGTTTTGCCACCTCCACATTGGAGGTCGGAATCGACATAGGGAACATAGACCTGGTGGTGCTTGCCGAACCGCCCCCGGACGTATCTTCCCTTCTCCAGCGTATAGGCCGTGGAAACAGGCGCACCCATGTGACCAGGGTATGTTGTATGGTCGGGGATGAAGCCCAGCGTCTCAGATACGAGCATCTGATCGAGGCCGCTATAAAAGGCCGCCTGTTGGGCGGATCCTATCATTTTTTCCCGTCCGTACTTGTTCAACAGTGCATGGGACTGCTCCTCCAGACACCCGGAAAATGGATTACAGCCAAGGCCCTGGCGTCCCGGATGCCCGGTTGGTTGAAACAGACCGGTTGGTTGAACGGCTTGTCTGAACTGCTGGAGCACTTGGCCCGTCAGGCATGGCTGGTTCCCGCCGGTCGCGGCAGATATACCGTGGGAGAAAAACTGGAACACGCCTTTGAACGAGGGCTTGTGCATACCAATATCGACAGCGGCCCCGGCGGGACTGAACTGGTGGATCAGGACACTCTCCAGGTGATTGGATCCGTCCCACGGCATGCCGCGCTTGGCGGCCCCATGCTCCTCGGGGGACGGCGCCTCAGGATCTCGAGAGCATTGAGCCCTTCAAAGGTGCTGGTGGCCGATACCGGAGCACGTGCGGAGCTCAAGGTCCCGGCCGGCCCAAAACCGTTGATACATGCAGGCCTGGCAAGGGATTTCGCCTGTTTCCTGGGTTTGCCGCCGGATACAGCGCCTGCGGTACGCCTGAAGGACGGAACTGTGGCGCTCTTTCATTTTCTGGGAGACCTCTGGGGCGCCTTGCTGGGGGCCTTGAT
Organism: uncultured Desulfobacterales bacterium; assembly: GCA_964413125.1. Taxonomy (GTDB): domain Bacteria; phylum Desulfobacterota; class DSM-4660; order Desulfatiglandales; family HGW-15; genus JAIPEI01. The sequence continues at coordinate 10,047 of CAYPSZ010000092.1, read as the reverse complement.
GGAAGAGCGCACCGGCGCAAAGTCCTCCGGCGCAAATGCTTTCTGCCTATTGTTGAAAGGCCTGCCTCCGGTTTTTCCTTTAGAGGTCCCGACCGAAGAAATCCGGACCATGGTGATCCGGCACCGAGTGAAACTCCGCCGCCGCATCCCTGAAGGCCCCTGGGCCAAACACATGCCTCCTGAATGGCGCATCCGCCACCTGCAGGATATCCTGGATATTGAAGAATTCCGGAAGGCCGCACAGGCCATGGTGATCCAAGACCCTGCCCCGCCTGCACTGGAGCTTGCGCTTTTCGGCCTCATATCCGGACTCCGATAAAACCAGCCGGTCCCAGCTGCAAGGGCTTATGGAAACATGCTAAGAGCCTTGCACTCCGGAACACTGTGCGCTAGCCTCTTAATGTGGTGCGAGCAAGGCCCCATTACACTTCCCCGGTTTATTGTAAAGTCGGACAGCCCTTTCCAACGGTTGCCGATTGCGAGGATGAGAAGAGGTAAATGCCGCCTTTGTCGACAGCCGTTTTGATCCGGATTACCTTTTTTTGCATTCTGTTTCTCCTTATAAACAGAGGTAATCTGCATGGGCATGCTCATGTTTGGATCTACAGCGCTGTTGTAGCGCATTTTGACGAAGAAGGGTTGGCCGGATTCAAGCTGGAGTGGGTTTTTGATGAGATGTTCAGCCATATGATTATTCACGATTATGATAAAAACAAGAATGGCGTATTTGATCCTTCGGAAGTAGAAGAGGTTTACAAGGGAGCTTTCTCAAATCTCGAGAACTTCGGCTATTTCACCAACGTCAAGGTCAATGGAAGACCGTTTCATGTTAAGACGGTTAATGACTTCAATGCAAAGATAATCAGAGACAGGGTTGTCTATCATTTTTTTGTACCCTGTCGTGTGAATGCAGGACCATCCTATAAGGAAGTTCGCATAGGCATCTATGATGAGTCTTTCTATACCAGCATTACCGTATTGGAAGATCAGATTTTTTTTGAGAATGCCTCACAATATGACTATTATTACACTATTGAAATCAACAAAGACGAACCGTATTATTATGGTCAGGTTTACCCGGAAGAAATAATATTAAGGTTTAGAAAAAAACATGAATAAGTCGGTTTTAGTGTTCTTGGCCATATTGCTCTTACTTCTCCATTCTCAAACAGGGGCAAGAGAAAATCCCTTTGTTTCTGGAAAAAGCCAGTCAAAACGCATAGAGCTGCCTGCTTTTGCATCAAAGGCATTTGGTAAGATAATGATATGGCAGCAGAAGCTTAATAGCCGCCTATCAGAGCAAGTTAGACTGCTCAGAAAAGAAAAAACCTGGCAGACTCTTTGGCCGCTCATCACGGCATGCTTTCTTTATGGTGTTGTTCATGCGGCGGGTCCTGGGCACGGCAAAGTAGTTGTTTTTTCTTATTTTATCTCCAAGAGGTCAAGTATAAGGAAGGGTTTCCTGCTTGGCAATCTGATAAGCGTTTTCCATGCGATCTCCGGAATTGTAATTGTAATCATGATTTATTATGTTTTAAAGACAGCTTATATGGCTTCTTTTGAATCTATATCCCTAAAAATCAGCGCTATAAGCTATATATTGATCATTTTAATGGGCTTTGGGTTGCTTATAGGGAATCTTTTGGGCCTGAAAAGAGGTGCCGATAATCTTAACGACATTGGAGAGACCCGCAGGCTGTGGGACCGTAAAGGGATTCTGCCCATGGCCCTTGCTGTCGGCATGGTCCCCTGCCCGGGAGTCGTCATTGTAATGCTATTTGCTTTGTCCTTCAACCTGCTGACCGTAGGCATAATCATGTCTTTCATCATGGCCCTGGGCATGGCGGCAACCATCTCACTCGCAGGCATACTGAGCATCATGGGGCAGGAAGGCCTTCTAAAGGGTTTGTCGAGAAATGAAAGGGCGCAACACCTGGTTCAAAAGGGCCTGGGTATTTTCGGAGCCTTACTCATCATGGGATTCGGAACCCTGTTGCTCATAAATGTTCTATAGGCACACTCGCAGCCGGAGCGATCAGCGTGAAGGCATCTCGTTTTATGATTTTGGTTATGTGGTTATGTGGTTATGTGGTTATGTGGTTAGGTGGTTAGGTGGTTAGGATTACATTAATCGGGGGTTCTCATGAGCGGGGCTGACCTGCCTTTCAGATCATGCCCGTTTTGCTCGTTGGTTCTCCTCTACTCTCATAGAGAGGGACATGGGGTGTCTCCCTACCAGTAGAAGCGAGGGTAAAGGTACCTGTTTGGAGGTGCATCTAAGGGGCTTATCCGTTCAGCCTTTATGTGGGGTGAATCAACACCTCCCATGGCCTGGATGCTCAAAAGCCCTCGCACGCTCACCCAGGTGTCCTGCTCAAATGCCCCGGCGTTATCCGTTTCCACAAGAAGACCCAGCGGCACGGCATCAGCGGCGCAGCATACCATGAGAAAGCGATACAGGACAAAGTGCTGATCGGGCAGGTCCTCGTTACGGTAAACCATGCCTTCCGTGGTTATAAGTTCACCTTTCCAGTCGTCCAGATTTTCTATGATTTGAAGAATTGAGGCCTTTCCATCGTCGGGCAAGAGCGTCGGGTCCTTGACCGCCGGTTGCACGGCCGCAAGAGATGCCGGACCGCCTTTTTTCTCAAAGGCATAGGACCCCAGGGATTGTTCCTGTGCCATGAGGATAAAGAAAATCGGCACAATGAGTGTCCCCAGCTTTACATAGGCTGAGAATTCCTGGCGCTCCTTGATGCTTAGAGATACCTGCCGAAGCATGGCCCACGAGAAAAGCCCCAGGATCAAAAGCGCCCACAGCATCAGCACCCAGAATCCCGGTCTTAGAATGCTTTCATAACTCCCGCTTCCAATAAGCCAGCCGATCAGGCCTGCCCACATGAATAGTACCCCCGCAGATTCAAGCCTGAAGCCGTGATATCTGTTCATGATACGAACCACATTAAAGAGAAGTGAAACAGCAGCATTGCGATAAGAACAGTGGAAATCGTCAAACCGTATATTGTTGCCACGGCGCCTCTCTTGAAGACACAGAGAGCCATGAACAGCAACTTGATGTCGAACATGGGCCCAAGGACCATAAAGGCCATTTGGGATGCCAGGGGAAGAGAAAAGCGAAAAGATGCGGCCACAAACGCATCCACTTCCGAGCAAAGACTGGTGACAACGGCAAAGGCCATCATCAGGCCGATCGAAAGGACCGTGTTTTCCGAAAGAATCAGGAATACTTCCCGGTCCATCAGGGTCTGGGCAAGGGCTGCGGCAAAGGCGCCGAAGATCAGATAGCGGAACATATCCAGGAAATCTTCAGCGCCATGGGTTACGGCATCCATGAAGCCGGGCCGTGTATGGTTGCAGGATCCCTCGCAACAGGCGGTGTATATGGTATCTTGTGCACCTACTGATGCTGTTTCCTGTCCCAGGACAGCCCTTTGCTTTTCAAGCAGGCATCCCGCTGTAAAGCCCGCAAAAACGGCGATACCGTAGCCGAAAAGAAGCCGGATCACCGCAATGTCCAATATCATGCCGTATGCAGCGACCGTTGAGGCAAACACGATAGGGTTTACGATGGGTCCTCCCAAAAGGAATGCCACAGCCGCGGAAAGGGGCATCCCTTTTTCCATGAGCCGTTTCAAAACGGGAATGATGGCGCATTCACAAACCGGGAAAACAAACCCCAACCCTGCGGCCAGGAATATGGTGTACCATTTTCGCTGCTCGAACCAGGCGCTCAGTTTTTCCCGGGAGACCCACACCTCCATCAAGCCGCCCACAAGGACGCCCAGCAAAAGGAAGGGGAGGGCCTCCAGAAGTATCCCTGAGAATATCAGGGAAAAGGTGGCTATGGTGGGGGTGGGTCCGTAGTGAATAAGAGGAGCAAGGGCAAAAACAAGAAACCCGAACTCCATTATGGTTTTCACAGGGAAACCCAGCAAAGATAACGGTTTGTTTTTATTGGATACTTCTATGTGAGACTGCAATCCATCCCTTCCGTCTAAACCGCTTTCAGGTGAGTTCCAAGAGTATGAATTGGTATTACCGAGCCTTCTATCACAACCCAGCGTGAAATAGTCAAGCCCCATTCTCAACAACCGACACAGAAAAAAGCTTGACATTTGTTTAGGCGTACCTTAATTAGTTTTTACATTACAACTAATTATTGGCTTGGCAGTATTATTTACCGCGCCTAACCAAGGGTGATTCAAATGGTCAAAGGGTATCCCACTTAGGAGAGCCCTGAGGTGAAAGCCCCCTTGACTCTTGACATGAGCGTGTTGAATTGAAAGAAGAAGACCCTATAACGGAACCGACCGAGAACATTCTTACCGCCATTTATCGGCTGACCCGCGAAGCTCCCTATGCCCGCACCAAGGATATCGCAGCGAGTCTGGGAGTTAGTCTGCCCACCGTGTCGGAGAAGATAGTGAAAATGGCGGAGCAGGGATATCTCGATCACCAGTGGCGAAAGGGGGTGGCCTTGACCCGTAAGGGCCGGGTCATCGCCCTCAGGGTGTTGCGCAAGCATCGTCTCATCGAGACCTTCCTGGTCGAGGTGCTCAAATACTCCATCGAAGAGGTGGATGAGGAAGCGTGCAGGCTGGAACATGCAGCCTCCGAGCGATTCGTAGACGCCGTGGATGCCATCCTTGGACATCCCTGTGAAGATCCCCACGGTCATCCTATCCCCACCAAGGAGGGAAATGTTCCTTTTACGGAATATCAATCCCTGGCCGATGCCCTGCCCGGATGGACCGCCGTCATTAAGCAGGTAAGCGATCGGAACCGGCACCATCTGTGCTATTTGAAAGAACTTGATCTTGTACCGGGTGCAAGGGTTTCAGTGCTGGAAGTGGCCCCGTTTGATGGTCCACTCAGCCTCACTGTAGAAGGCAAGGCGGTTATGGTAGCGCGATCCATGGCCCGAAAGGTCAGCATAACGGTAGTGGAACAAGGCGTTTCAGCGAATAGAGAGGATTGAAAATGGGTCAGCAATTGCAGGCATGGAAAAACCGGATCAGCAGTTTTATCGGGAAAAAGGCCGCCTACGAAGCTTGGCTGTTTGTCAACATCGCCGGTGTGCTGTTTTCAGACAAAGCAGGAGAGTTGCTCATGCTGAGTTCGGGGCAGTTCCAATTGGGCACTGACAAACAGATCCGTCAAATTCGGGAGCTTTCGCCATTGTGGAAGTTTTCATTCGTGGTGCTCTGTAGCGACAGGTCCTGTTCCCGCGTGCTCATTTACGAAAAGACCAAGGTCCAAAAGGCGCTTTCAGAAACGCCCGGATGGTTCTTTCAAAAACTGGGCTATCCGCAGGGCGTTGAACCTGCGGAGTTCCTGGAAGAAGTGGGAAGACGATGGCGAGCCGAAGGCCGGATTCCCAACGAGATCGGACTGGCACTGGGCTACCCCGTGAAGGATGTTATGGGATACATGGGCCTTGTTCCCTTGCCCTGCACAGGGAGCTGCGGCTGGAGGATTTATGGAAATCCCGAGTTCTCGTTATGGAAAAGCCTGGAATACAAGAAAGCCCGTGAAAAAGCCTTATCCTTCCTCAATACGGCATCATTACGGGAACCGCCGGGGCGGACAGGAAAATCCGAACCGGCGGTCTTGATGCACACTCATTGAAAGCCTATGCGGGAGAAATGGCATCCACGGGGCAGTGGGGGACGCAGCGAACGGTGGAAAGGTTCGCACAATCATTGCAAAGTTCCCCGTCGATTACATAGATTTTTCCTGAATCCGCGATGGATATCGCATTCCGTGGACACTGCAGGCGGCATGCATCACAAAGGTTGCAGTTGTCATTGATTCTGTGTGCCATTGTATTCACCTCCTTCCTTGTTGAGGGTCTGGGCTCTTTTGTAAAGCAGGTTAAACAGCCGGAATCAGTTAGTCTATAGGAATTGATAAATGAGGACGGCCTAATTGGCTGATTCTGAAACAGCAAAGAAGGACACATTAAAGAAGCGGGACCAACATTGAGTCGTGTCTCAGAAACCCTTTGCATCCGACTCCGAACCACTGCTGTTGAAGCAAAGCGCTTGGATCCGGGAGTGGATTGTAAAAAGCCTTCGGAAAGGAAATAGAATGAAGAAGCTGCCTGTTGTTCAAAGCAGTTACAAAAAGCTGCATGACATGGTCATGGCGCCCGTTCGATCCAGACTGCTCATGACCGGGCTGGCGCTGGACGTTTTTTCTGAAATGGAAGAGTTTCGTTCAGCCCCGGATATTGCCGCCTCAAAGGGCTTCCATCCTGAGAATACCGAGAGGTTCCTCAACGCCCTCACCACAATCGGCCTGGTTGAGAAAACAAACGGCCTTTACAGGAACCGGCCGGAGGCCGGGGCTTTCCTGGCGGGAGATTCGCCGACCTATCTTGGCTCCTTCTTTGAAATGGCTCAAAAAATGTGCGTGGAGCCCCTGGAAGGTCTCGATGTTCTCATCAAAGAGGGCCCCACGCCGAAAACAAATGAACAGGATTTCGCCGCAGAGGATCTCTGGTCTGAAGCGACTCGAGCCGGTGCCGGATGGGTGACAGGGGGCGTCGGGCACGCACTCGCCCATATTGTTTCAGCTTTGCCTGAGTTTCCCGGCTTCCGCAAAATGCTTGATCTGGGCGGCGGCCACGGCATGTTTGCGCTCTATTTTGTCCAGGCCCATTCAACCATGACCGCTGTGGTCTTCGACAGGCCTGGAGTGGTGCCGGTCGCTGAGCGCTTCATTCGGGAATGGGAGATGGGTGAGCGTGTGTCGGTCATGCCCGGGGATTTCCTGGCCGGCGACATCGGTGAAGGTTACGACCTTGTTTGGGCCTGTTCGACCTTGAATTTTGCACGGCATGATCTGGATAAAGTCATCTCGAAGGTTTTCAAGGCACTGAATCCAGGTGGAATCTTTATCAGTTTTCAGGATGGTATGACTCATGAACAGACCCGTCCCGATACCATGCTGGGCCATCTGGGGTATGCCATGCGGATGGGCCTGGATATCCATTTCACCCGGGGCGAGATTTGCGAGGCCATGCTGCGAAGCGGTTTCCGGTCTGTCCGGTCTCAGACCCTCGAAACTCCCGTGGGCGGTATGGACCTTGATATCGGGCGAAAATGAAAAAAATGCTTGACATCTTTTTAGGCATGCCTTATTTAATTGTGCAAAACGAACACATTGTGGTTGGCCGATTATTTTGTGGGGCATGCTAAACACAGCCAACCCAGACATTTGACAGTATTTCTATGCCGGAAAGACAAGAGATGACAGCCCGGGAACTGTTGGAAAGAAACATCGAAGACATCCGCGTCAAACTGGAGGATCAAAGCCGCCTTCTTGATTCCCTTGCGCCTTCAGGTGAACTCCCGGACTTCTTGCCATCGCCTTCGTGGTCCACTCGGGACCGTAGACTGAGGGATACGCTCCTTGAGGCCATCAAGGTGCTTGATGAATCGCGGAAGGCGTTCAAGTCCAAAAGACTCGAAGCCCTTAGAAAGAAGCTCATAGAGGTCCTTGCCGATACTAAGTATTAGCGGCAAGGCTTGATAGAGGAAATTGTCGTCCGGAATGTCTTACGGGCCTTGATGATTTTGGCAAGGCAAGTGAAGGCGTGACGCGATCAGGAAATGAATCGTGTCACGCCTTTTTTTATCCGAACCAGAATCGCTTGATGATGCCGTGGAGTTAAAAAGTTAAAAAAGCGAGGCCTCTTCCGGCGAAGCGGCCGACTCAGGACCATTACAAAACACTCAAGACAAGAGCCAGGAGGATAATCATGCATTCCAGAATTCGTGTAATCGGAGTGATCGCGTTGAGTCTGACCATTGTCTTAGGGATTCAAGTGTCATCAGCATACTCGCAGGAGAGAAAGTACCCTGCTTCAATAGAAAAGCTTGAACCCATCACGTTTATGCAGTCCGGCGAAAAGCGGACGGTCGGCTTGGCTGATGCGTTTGACTTTCACGGCGGCTGCGGGGCCTGCCCCGGCGCCACCATGACCTTCATGGCCGTCGGTTACGGGCTGAATCTGCTCTATGGAGACGAGACCCCGGACCTGGACGACCTGGTGATCACCACCAGAGCCCCGGGCGGGCCCATGGATGTGATCGATCTGCTCATGAAGGGCGGTGACAAATCAAAGCGGACCTGGCCTCCGGCAGGGATCACCATGAGCGCGGACAACTTCGTGTTCCGGTTCTACAGGAAATCCACCATGGAGGGGGTCACAGTGAGGCTCAAGCAAGGCCTCTGGCCCGAGGATTGGTTCGAGCTTCGAAAAAAGAGCAAGAACGGCACCATCTCCGCCGCCGAGCAGGAAAAGCGTCAAAAGGACAGGGAGAGAATCGTCCGTGAGTTCCCGGGCAAATCCTTTCAGGAACTCTTCGGAGAGCCGGAAGTTTACAAGCTCATGGTCTGGGGTCATATCCAGCCGGGAGAGATGGACAGGTTAAATCGTGAACTGAGGCGGAAGCAGCGCAGCAAAGGGGAATAGACACGGCCGGTGAGGGGCCGGCGAAGTACACAGGAAAACACAAGCGGCTTTTGCGGTGTTGCCGTCCGTGGGGGATGACGCCGCCCGCTCTGACGAGACGGAGGTCTTTACATGAAATCGGAAGCAAGACAAATGAAAACGGCCGTGCAGGGTTTCACACTGCTGGAGATCCTGGTGGTGGTGGCCATCATGGGCTTTCTGGTGGCTATGGTGGCGCCCAGGTTCGCCGGGGTTGTGAGCGGCACGTCCCAGACCGTATGCAACACCAGCAAGGGCAGGGGCGCGCAGATGGTGTCCGCGTTTTACGAGAAGCACGGTCGCTATCCCACCGGGCTGGTGAACCTGGTAATGAGCGATTCCAGCGTGGGTGACAGCGTATCCACGTACCGGTACCAGGTGCCGTATGTCAGCGACGACGACCCGGAAAACGGCAGGGAAGTGCTGCGCAGCAACCACAACAACAACTTCAAGTTCATGCTCCATTATCTTAACGCGGCCGAGGCCGATGAGTTGCGCGACCTGGGCGTAACCTACGTCTACAACCTCAACGAGTACGGCGATGTCCTGGACCCTCCCGCGGTGAACGCGGGTGCCACGGTAGGGAAAAGAAGCGGTGCAGACCATACCGACAGGACCGGCAACTGGCAGGATGTTACGGTGGTGGATACAGGTGACATGCGGCCCAGGATGGAGAAGGCCCCCATCCAGGCCGGGGTGGGCGTGATCATGTCCACCATCGGGGCGTCCACAACCAACAGCAACAACTTCATCTATCTCGGCAACCGCAAGCCCCCGTCCGGAAGCAATAACAATTTCGGCCGGATCATCTTCGGGCTGGGCCCGGAGTCGGAACTGGTATCCAGCGGCATAGCCACCAGGGCAGGCATCTCGCCCACGGCCACCACCGCGGACGACTTCATCTGGGGCGGCTACTACCTGGTCATGCCTCGGCTGCAGGCAACCGTAGACAGGTTGAAGGCCGGGGGCACGATGGACGAACTGACCCAAACCGGGGGTGGATCCGTGGCAATCTATGCTGATTTCTGGACATCCGGCGAAGTAACGGCCTTGGGCTATCCCCGAGGCACTGATTTTCAGCCCGGCCAGATTCGACTCAATAACCCCAACAATTTTACCGAGCGCACGGTCAAACTGCTGGAAGCCATGGAACCTTGGGATTTCGCCACCAACCCGGTGCACGAAGATCTGCGGTGGTCCATGGTCTGGAATAATGCGGATTAAACTGAAGCAGCCGGCATGGGAAGCCGGGGCCACCCGGCTCCATGCCTTGGCCGCCCGCAAAGCGCGCGCGGCATGACGGAAAGCGGTCCATGAAAAAGGAACCGGGAGACACACATGAGCAGGTCCAGCGGAAAATATCCGAACTGTACGCTGATCTTTTCCATCACGAAGGTTTCGGAAAGATAACCGTTGAGATGAGGTTCCTGAGGCGCGGCCAGAAGGAGATCATCGTGAGCAGCGGAAAGGAATACCGGTTCGTTCTTGACTGGCCTTGAGCCGGAGAACCAGGCTGGAGGCCGTAT
>CAYPSZ010000091.1:0-3123 GCA_964413125.1 uncultured Desulfobacterales bacterium | reverse complement strand
ATGGAAAACACGTACACGAAAAAGGGAGAGTTCAAGGGGAACCCCGTTTTGTCAATTTGTTACATGCGGGACGGGGAAGAAAGGACGCTGGTTTCTTTCGGTCGCAGGAAGGCCGACGCAATTTGCGATCACATTGATGAAATCCGTGTGTTCGTAGAAGGGGGGACGGGAAAATGAAAGAACCGACAGAGGCACAGGATGATCTCGCCTTTCGGCGGTGGCTGGGCGAGGACGTAGATCGTAAGCGAGAGGGGCCGGACCCTGATGATGAGTACAAGGAAAGCCTAATCCGTGCGCAATACAACGCGGAGCAGGCTCAATATGTGACCGATGCGTTCATAAAGTCGGCACGGGGAGGAGGGGGAAAATGAACGCACCGTGGTGGCGTAAACTCATGCGGTGGTTGCGATATCGCCGGGTGAGGAAGGAACGTGGGGAGGCGTTAATGCGCCTGGCAACAGCAATAGGGATGCCACGCCAGGAAGGGCGCATTGATGCCATACGTAAGGCGTGGGATGCCTACCTTAACACTATAGGGAGATAGGCCATGAACGACATTATTAAATATGAGAACGACAAGGAACTGGTGAACACAGTACGGCAGACGGTGTTCGACAAAGCCAATGACGAGGAATTGGTGCTGTTCTTCCACCAATGCAAGCGCCTGGGCGTGCATCCCCTTGACAGGATGATCCACCCGGTAAAACGACAAAGCAAGGACGGCGACAAGGTTTCTTTCCAGTGTTCCATTGACTACTTCCGATCAGTGGCCGAGGAATCTGGTGAGTATGATGGTCAAGACGAGCCGGAATACGAGGGAACCACAAAAGATGGATACCCTGAAATCGCCCGTGTCCGCGTGTATCGGAAGGGCATAGGCCGCCCATTCGTCGGCGTTGCCCGATGGGCAGAATACTACCCTGGGGACACTATCGGTTTTATGTGGCGCAAGATGCCGCACAATCAACTATCCAAGTGTGCGGAGGCGCTGGCGTTACGGAAGGCGTTCCCACAGAAGCTACAAGGACTTTATATTGACGACGAAATGCACCAAGCCGACCAAGCGGATACTCCTCCGCCTCTCACGGTGACTCGCAAAAGCAAAGGCGGCAACGGGCAGACCCCTCCGGATGACGATGGGTCTATTACTCCGGGACAATTAAAGGCGATACAAGCGAGTCTCACCCGGCTTAAAGTGCCCGACAATCAGCGGCGTGCCTACTGTGCAAAACTGCTCGGGACCAAGCAGAAATCATCCAAGGAACTCACAAAAGGAGAGGCAACGGCCCTCCTGGAAGTATTGATGAAGCAGAAACCTGAAGCAAGCGACGATCCTGCTAAGGACGTTATTACTCCCGAGGACGTGCGGGCCATGTTTGAACATGCGGGGTATGACGACGATAAAATGCGTATGCAGATCAGCACGATACTCCGCGGCACCCCCCGCTCAAGTCTCGATGAGTACAACGAGAGGGAATTAAAGACCGTCTATGAGTGGATGATTGAAAACGAAGGGTGACGCTATGTTGACGTTCGACGACGCAACACACCAATACTGCTGGCACGATGAGCCGGTCCCGTCGGTAACCCAGGTTATAGGGGAATGGGTGAAGTGCGGCGGCGTGTATGTCTCTATCTTCACCGGCACACAGATACCGGCTGACAAATTCGAGGCGGCGGGACGATTCGGGCGAGCCGTACACAGGATGTTGCACTACTATTTGGAGGGGAGCCTGGACTTTGGTCTCCTGACTGATGATCTCCTTATGATCTTTACACAGTTTGAGGCGTGGCGGGAAATCTTCAGGCCGGAACCGCTCTATGTTGAGCAGAAACTGTATTCGGCACGATACCGCTACGCCGGGACGATAGACCTGGTTTGCACCATCGGTCGTGACCGATGGATCGTTGATTACAAGACAGGGGGGTATGACATGGCAGGGCCGCAGTTAGCGGCATACGAAAAATTGGATCAAGAGAACGGCGCCAGACACCCCCCGAGGAAACGAGCGGTCCTCTACCTGCCGAAAGATGGCGAACACTGGAAATGGGTACCAATGGAAGGGCGGCAGGACTGGACCTTTTTTGAGTCGAGGCTTTATCAATACAACTATTTACAGGGGAGGAAATAACAATGCAAACCAATCTCGCTGTTATAGAACAATCGTTGACCGAGGAAATAAGCCCCGTCCTGAGACGGGCCAATGAACTTACTGTTACCAACAGGGCCGACAAGGAAGTGGCTGCCCTTGAACTGAACGCGATCAATGCCCTCATCAAGCGCGTCGTGGATGATTTCTCTGACTCGAAAAAGAAGGCCCATGAAGTGTGGAAGACTGTAGTCGCCCAGGAGAAGGGGCACCTGGAACCGTTGGAAGAGGCAAAACGGACGATCAGGGAAAAGATTGGTCAGTACGATCTTGAGCAGACACGGCTGGCCGAGATAGCGGAACGGAAGCGGATTGCGGAAGCCCGGCGAATACATGAAGAGCGACTTGCTGAGGCGCAAACGATGATTGACTCCCTGATCTCCACTGCTGCCGACGTGGATGAAACCATCGAACTTATCAACATGGAACTCAAGCGTTTTGATCTGACCGACATTGAACGGCAGAAGCTGGAATCACAGCTTGACATCGAGCTGGCGCGCCGGGACGACAATCAAGCGGCTGTCGAAGAGGCCCAGGCACGAGCAGAAGAACCGGTGTTTGTGGTGCCTGATACGCCCAGGACGGAACCGGCAAAAGTCAAGGGGGTGTCCACGAGATATGAATATGTACCAGAGGTCGTGAACAAGACCACCCTCCTGAAAGCTATTGCCGCCGGGAAGGTGCCGGAGACCGTCATTGATGTCAATATGGGACAATTGAAGCGGTACGTCAATATAGTGAAACAGGCCGTCCCTGGCGTGGTCTGCACCGAAACAGCCGTTGTGTCGGGAAGATAGAGAGTACTAGGACCGCACCAAAGACAAACCCAGGCCATAACTCGGCATCAACCGGGAGCCGCAACGGACGTAGTTGAGAATGAATGAATACGCATAGACAGGTGCCCCTCAGGTGCGGGAGGGGCAGCGTAAATAATGTGCCACTGCCCAATCAAGCAAAGGAGATATGAGCATGA
>CAYPSZ010000090.1:0-15107 GCA_964413125.1 uncultured Desulfobacterales bacterium | reverse complement strand
GTGTTCGTGAAAGTACCGTCCTTCTCAGCAAAGCAGGCCGAAGGAAGCACCACATCAGCCATTCGGGCCGTCTCCGTGAAGAAAATATCCTGAACCACCAGGAAATCCAGTTTTTCCAGGCTCTCCCGGGCATGATTCAGGTTGGGGTCCGATACCATGGGGTTCTCTCCGATAATGTACAGGGCTCGGAAGTCGCCATGGTGGGCCTTCTCCATCATCTCAGTCACCGTTATACCGTCCTGATCAGGGAGGGCCTGTACACCCCAGGCCTCGGCCATTCGCCTCCGGATCTCCGGATCGGATGTTTTCTGATATCCGGTGTAGACATTGGGAAGCCCTCCCATATCACAGGCCCCCTGAACGTTGTTCTGTCCTCTCAGCGGATTGACGCCCCCTCCCCGCACCCCCACCTTACCGCAAAGCATGGCCAGGTTAGCCAGGGATTTCACGTTGTCCGTTCCGGAAATATGCTGGGTAATTCCCATGGCATAGAGGATCGACCCTGCTTTGTGACCCGCAAAAAGCCGGGCCGCGGCCATCAAATCGTCCTTTGGTATTCCTGTTATGCTCTCCACATATTCCGGAGTGAAGGGTTCTACCGCCTTTTTCAAATCGTCAAAGCCCACGGTCCTTGACTTCACGTATTCCTCATCAAACAGACCTTCTTCGATGATTACGTGCATCATCCCGTTGATCCACACCACATCAGTACCCAGGTTCTGTCTCAACCATAAGGTGGCAAAGGAAGTGATGGGAATTTTACGCGGGTCGACCACGATAAGCTTTGCACCTTTGAAGGAAACAGCTCGTTTTACATAAGAAGACAAGACCGGATGGTTCTCTGTGGTGTTGGATCCGGTTATGAGTATTACTTCCGCGTCTTCAATATCCCCTATGGGGTTCGTCATTGCGCCACTGCCGAACGCCGCGGCCAGACCGGCCACAGTTGAGCTGTGTCAGAGCCGTGCACAGTGATCCACATTGTTTGTTCCCAGAACGGCGCGTGCGAATTTTTGGGCCAGATAGTTCTCTTCATTACTGACCCTGGCGCTTGCAAGCACGCCCATGACGCTCCCCCCTGACTCGTCTCGAATGGCGCCCATCTTCCGTGCAATCAAGTCCAGAGCCTCATCCCATTCAACTTCACGGAAACCGCCGTCCTCTCTGACCAAAGGCCTGGAGAGACGATCCTTATCATGGATGAAATCGTTACCGAAACGGCCCTTCACACACAGGCTCCCGAAATTGGGGCCCACCTCTTCCACACCTGTGGTCTTAACAACCCGGCCGTTCCTGACATGCAGCAAGATCTGACATCCCACCCCGCAGTATGAGCAGGTGGTCCTGACCTTGGAGGCCTCTTCTTTCAGCCCTCCGGGCTCCAAATCGGCCCTGGGCACCAGAGCGCCCACAGGGCATACCTGGACACATTCTCCACAGAAGACGCAATCCGAATCCTTGAGGGGCAGGTCTCCCTTGGCAACTATCTTGGAGTGTTTCCCCCTATACCCGAAACTGATGGCGTTGTTCACCTGTATCTCGTTGCAGGCCTGAACACACCTTCCGCAAAGAACGCAGCGGGAAAAATCTCTTACAATGAAAGGATTGACATCTTCCACAGGAAAATCGACGTCCGCGGCAGGAAACCTGTCTGAACGGGCCCGGTATTGGATGGCCAGGTCCTGAAGCCGGCAATCACCATATGCCGGGCAGATGTCTTTATGCAATTCGACTCCAAGAGCCTTTAATTGAAAGTCCGTCCAGTCGTCAATTCCGGGTTCCTTTACCAGACAGTTGTGCTGTCCGGAGGCCAGCAGCAGCTCAATATTCAATCGCCGGGCCTCGATCACTGAAGGGCTGTCCGTCAGCACCACCATTCCCTGAGCGGCCGGCTCCGCACAGGAGGCAACAAGACCCTTAGGGCCCGTAATGTCGACCAGACAGACCCGGCATGCACCTGTGGGCGAAGCCCCCTTTAAATAGCAAAGGGTCGGGATGTATATATTATTCCTGAGGGCGACCTGAAGAATTGTCTCTCCAGGTGTAAAAGAGACCTCCCGGTTGTTCATGATCATCGTGTTTTCCGCTTCCATAAAAGGACTCCCACCGTGGTTTAATGAGCATGCAGAAAGAATTTGCCCTTTTCGGCCGTCCCGGCTATGCTGTCTCAATCATATCAAGGAAAAGGGTTTCCAATGCTGCTTGAAAAAGGTTTTGTCGAAAAGGCCTCTCCTCAAACGGCCGTGGTCCTTGTGGAGCGATCCTCGGCCTGCGACCATTGCAGAAGCCGGGGGGCTTGCGAGGTTCTTTCAGGGCGGACCACGCGCATCGAAGTCGAAAACGAACTCGGTGCCAAGGAAGGGGATCACGTCGAGATCACTATCCCCGCCGCGTCCGTTTTGAAGCTCTCTTTCCTGGTTTATTTGGTCCCCGTTGTTGCCCTCGTGGCAGGGGCTTATGCAGGAAACGTCTGGGCCGAAGGGAGAGGATCGGATCCGACTTTTTACGCTGTCGCGGCCGGTGTCCTGGCCATGATCGCAACGTTCCTGCTTATAAAAAACCTCGATCAAGCCGCTTCTCAACCCTCGTCGGAGTACCGGCCCCGAATGAGCCGTATCTACCCGGCTAGTGAAGAGCCCCCTTTGTCCTGCGATAGCAGATGAGCCCGCACTGCAGGCAGCGTCCTGCCTCCCGTACCGCTTGATCCTCGCCGTAAGTCATTTCTATTTCCGCTGATGGATCCACCCTTCGTATCTCGTCCGGGGATATGGGCACCGGTTCACGAGGAATTGCTGAAATAGGCTCCACCTCCGCCAAATTGAGGACGGTAGTATTGGCCCGGATCATGTCGGCAGGGCCTTCAATGCTGTTGCCTCCCAGGTACCGGTGAACGGTATTTGCCACCCTTCGGCCGGAACCGATGGCCTCCACAACGGCGCGATAATCACCGGCGGTCTCCCCGGGTCGAAAAACACCCGTTACATGTTGCGCAAATGGGCCTGCATAAGGAATAAGCGTTTCCCATGCCCCCTCCCCTTCATCCGACTCAATATCACCGTTTCGGCTGCCGGCCTCAGGGACATAAACGAGTTCCGGAAAACGCCCGGAACCGGTGACAAGAGCATCAGCTTCAACGATTTCAAGTCCGGCATCACCCGAAGGCCCAATGGCGGTAAGTTCCAGGTGGGTCAGCTCGTCGCCCCGCCCCATCATTCGAGTGACGGCGGTATGGAAATGGAGCTGAATACCCTGTTCTTCAGCGTCTTGGAGCACCTCTTCGGAAAAAGGGGCCTGTTCGCGCGTTTCCCTGAATACCATGTGGACTTCCAGCGCCTCTTCCAAAATATGAATACGAGCCGCCTCTAGCGCAGCGCTTCCACCACCCAGGATGACCACGCGCCTGCCGAGAACCCTGTGCTTTCCCTCTCTGTGCGCAAGAAGGAAATCCAAAAGGATATAGACGCCCGGGACAGGCCTCAGGACGTCCCCCGGAACCCGTTGAGGCATCTGCGTGTCCCACCCTCCCAGTGCAACAATAATTGCATCGTAACCCTCATGAAGCAGGGAATTGACGGTAATGTCTCTGCCCAGGCGTTGTCCGGTCCTAAAAACCACTCCGGCATCCTGAATGCCGTTGATATCCCACTCAAGCACATCTGAAGGCAGACGGTTTTGGGGGAGGCCGTAGCGAAGAAGCCCGCCCATACGGGAGGACCCTTCATAAATGGTCGCCTCATGACCCAGCCGGTTCACAAAGTAGCCCGCAGTAAGCCCTTCGGCCCCTCCTCCCACGACAGCGACACGCTTTCCTGTATCAGGCGCCCTGGAAATCTGCACCCGCTCCCCTGACAGCCGCTCCTGATCGGTTACAAAACGCTTTAGGGGATTAATTGCCACGGCCTGGTCCACCAGGTTCCTCCTGCACTCGTACTCGCAGGGATGCACGCAGATCCTGCCGCATATGGAAGGCAAGGGGTTGGTATTCTTAATAACGCGAAGGGCTTCCCTGAAATTGCCCTCGGCAATCTGATGTATGTAGCCCGGGATATCAATGCCGGCCGGACAGGAACGCTGGCAAGGGGCGGAACACTGGGCGGTGGTGTACTCATTGAGGATGCGTCTCGAGTTGGAAGTCAAGGTGATAATGTGCTTCGGACATACACGTTCACAAGGACCGCAACCGGTGCACAAATCCTTGTCAACGACGGGAAGATTATCAGGCCCCATGGACAGGGCGTCGAACGGGCATGATCTAACGCATGTCCCCAGACCCACACATCCGATGGGACACACCTTGGACCCGCCTTCCAAGAGGACCGCCGCCCGGCAGTCTTGAAACCCATCGTAGAGATATTTCAGATCGGCTTTATCAAGACCATAAGTGCACCCGGAAACCGCTATCTCCGGCTCCCTTTCCTTGATCTCCACTCCCAGCAAGGAAGCGATTTCAGCATGAACCGCACTACCCGAAGCCACGCAGACATTGGGTTCAGCGGAACCATTTACAATGGCGGCCGCCGCACCGCTGCATCCGGGATGCCCGCAACCGCCGCAGTTGGCGCCCGGCAGGGCCTCCTCGACGGCCACGACCTTGGGATCCACATAAACGTAAAAGACCCTGGAGGCCACGGCGAGCCCTGCGCCCGCAACAAGTCCCAGACCTCCAATGGTCAGAAGCGCTTCGAGCATCATATTACTCCATGAACCGGGATATCATCGAGGGCAGACTACTGAACCAGGCCCGCAAACCCCATGAAGGCGAGTGCGAGCATGCAGGCCGTTATGAGCGCCGCCGGCGTCCCGGAAAGGTTTGAAAGTATGGGCGCTGTGTTGAGACGCTCCCGAATGCCGGTCATAAGAACCAGAGCCACGCCGAATCCCATACTCGATGCCAATGCGAAAACCAAGGCCTCGACGAACGTATACTCGTTCTGAATATTGAGCACGGCCACGCCCATGACAGCGCAGTTAGTGGTGATAAGAGGAAGGAATATCCCCAGTACCCTGAACAGAGCGGGCAAAGATTTCTGCAAAAACATCTCCACAAGCTGCACAAGGGTGGCGATTACCAGGATGAAAGCAATGGTTCTGAGGTAGCCCAGGCCGTGCGGGTTCAGGAGGTAGTGCTGGACGTTCCAGGTAACGGCGCTCGCAAGTGTCATAACGAAAATGACAGCCATGCTCATACCTATGGCAGTGTCCAGGCGATTGCTTACGCCCAGATACGGACACTGGCCCAGGTACCGTACCAGGACTACGTTGTTTACGAATGCAGCACTTACAAACAGGAGCAGGAAATCGGTCATTGCTTGATAACCCCCTCGGGGATCCCATGCGGAGCCCCGCGTTTTATCAAAAGATGGCGGCCCTAACCAGCCTCATCAGCTCTGGCTTTTTTGCATTGAGCTGATCCAATTCAAGAGCCCCAAGATCACCCCTAGACAAAGAAAAGCTCCCGGGGCCTTCACCATAACGGAAAAGGGTTCATAGGACCCCCACATAACAGGCATGCCGAACCATGTACCGCTGCCAATGATCTCCCGTACCGACCCCAAGAACGTGAGAGAGAGCGTGAAGCCCAATCCCATCCCCAAGCCGTCAGCCAAAGAAGGAAGCACGGGGTTCTTGGATGCAAAGGCCTCGGCCCGGCCAAGTATAATACAATTTACTACTATAAGAGGAATAAAAAGACCCAAAATTTGGTACATAGGATAATAATAAGCTTGCATCATAAGCTCAACAATGACAACAAAAGAGGCAATAACCACGATGAACGAGGCTATTCGCACTTTCTTGGGTATGAACTTTCGAAGAAGGCTGATAAGCACGTTGGAACAAACCAGTACAAACGTGGTTGCAAGCCCCATGGCCATGCCGTTTTCAGCGGCCGTGGTAACCGCAAGTACGGGGCACAGCCCAAGCACCAGCCTAAACGGAGGGATCTCTTTCCAGAGGCCCTTGGTGAATTCTTTGGCTATAGTACTACTCATGGATCAGCTCACCTCCTCTATTACCCTGGGGAACAGCGAAGCCGCCTTATCCACGGCCGACGCCACGCCCTTGCTGGAAAGCGTCGCCCCGCTGATGCCGTCGATCTTCCCGCCGTCCTGGGACATCTTAACCCCGCCTTCGGAATCGAGTCCACGGAACTGATCGGTGAATCCAGGCTCAGAGATGCGCGCACCCAGGCCGGGGGTCTCGGCATGTGTCATAATACCGATGCCGGACAGGTTACCATCCTTGTGGAACCCCACCATGACCCCGATTTCACCCCCATAACCCATTCCCGAAGAGGCATAGGTAAAGGCCACCAAGTCCCCGTCCTTCTTGGCGGGAAACACGGTCTTTTCCAGGGGATCCCCCTTGTCGTCTTTTCCGAGGTCCACCGAGAATCGGTCCTGAATCGGGTCGTTGTCAAACTCAACGCCTGCCAGAGCCGCCTGGATGGAGGGACCCTGAACGTATGTTAGAATCTGATTCTCCCTCTTTTCGAGGGTCGCCTGGTTCGCGTAAGAAAGGACAAGCCCCGAAAACCCGCAGATCACGGTAACAACCATGACCATCCTTAATAAATCACGCAATTTCGACCCTCCTCCCTACGGCCCTCGGCCTGACTCGATCCAGAAGCGGGGTCAGAGCATTCATCAAAAGAATAGCAAACGGGACACCTTCCATGTACACCCCCCACGTGCGAATAATCATGGTCAAAACCCCGCAACCCACACCGTACATAAGCATGCCGGGCACGCCCAAAGGTGCGGTTCCCTTTTCCGTGGCCAGGAACAAGGCCGCAAGCATCATCCACCCCGAAAGCACATGGTAAGTGGGGTGGGCGTAAACGCTCGAATCGATTTGATAAAATATCATGGCGAACAGCCAGGCTGATACAATGAATGCAACAGGTATGTGCCAGGTTATGCGATTGCGTGCCAAAAGGTAGGCCCCGCCCAGAAGTATGGCAAGGATACAGCCGGTCCCTATCTCGCTCGGCACGTTACCGATGAGAAGGTCTCTCCACGGAACCCAGTAAGCCATCTCCATGTCCTCGGACAAGGCCATAAGGAAGGGGTCGGACAAAAACCGGCCTGTCTCCATGCCGAACATGGGGTGTGGGATCGGGTAATCCGCCATCCGTGCTCCGTAGGAAACCTGAATAAAGGTCCATCCCACCACCACCGGGCTGAACGGGCTGTTACCGAAGCCGCCTAGCAGGTGTTTACCAACCACTACGGCGGTGAAGGCCCCGGCAACGGCCATCCACCAAGGTATCATAGAAGAAAAAACCAGCCCCAAAAGAATTCCCGTCACCAAAGCGGTCCCATCGAATACACGGATGGGCCGTCCCATCAGTTTCTGCCATGCGGCTTCGGTGAGAACGGCGGTCAAAGCGCAGATAATCACGATTTTGATGGCCGGCCATCCAAAAAAGAACCACCCGGCAAAGAGTATGGGCACAAGAGCCAGGAGATAATCGGCCATTATTTTTCGAACGGAGTCCCCGGAGTGCATAAAAGGGGACATGGAGACATATAGGTCGGGGCTTTTCATCGTTCCTCCCTCGAAGCGGACAGCTCATGCTTTCCAAACCGCATGAGATGAACCATGGGCCTCCTGACCGGGCAAACAAAGGAACAGATACCGCACTCAATGCAGCGGAACAAGTCATTTGCCTCGGCTTCATCGAATCTTTCGTACTCGCACGCCCTGCTCAGTTCGTTTGGAAACAGACGCATGGGACAGGACTGAACGCAACGGCCACAGTTGATGCAAGGTTCGTCCTCATACGGTGCGAAATCCCCTTCCCCTTGGAAGAAGACGGCTTCGGTCTGTTGGATCAGCGGTACCTGGAGACCGTACATGGCGTGCCCCAGGAAAGGTCCCCTGCAAATGACCCGGGACGGGTTTTTGGGGGCCGGGCTCAAATGTTCGAGAACGTCCTCAAGAAGAGCGCCTTCGCGGACCCTCACAAAGGTGTGTATCCACTGAGAAGGCGCTGAAATCTGAACCAGAGTTTCGCACTGGGGTCGGCCGTTAGAGATTACTTCCGCCACCCGGGCGGCCGTGCATACGTCCACAACAACCGCCCCCACTGAGCGCGCATCACCTTCAGGCTGAGAAATCTCTCTCCCTGTAACATTCTGAACCAGGATCGCCTCAAGGCCCATGGGATAGCGGTCAGGTAAAACCGCTGTCTCCACGCCGGCCATTCGAAGCCCTCTCTCCATGGTGTCGGTAAGGGCCTCTGCGGATGACACGGCCAGGATGGTGTTGGACGCCCCGGTCAGGGTCTTGAGAAAAGGGATGCCGGCCAGGATGTCGTCTTCAAAGACCTTGAGGGCGCATTTCCTCACCATGACACCCGGCTGCCGTTCCATGCCGTTCAGGATAAGATAGTCGATGGGCCGCCTGAGGTGAGGTACAAACGGAAACAGTACCGGCGGCGTCAACGAAGGCTGGGCTATGCGCACTGAAAGGGGCCACGGATAGCTATCGGCCTCCCGAATTCCCGCTTCCTTAATCAACCGCAACTGGGCCATCAAGTCCTGAGGCTTGTGGCCCTCCTGGAAAAGCCTTTCCGGCTCACCAGAGGATCCGTTCGATTCGATTATAACGGAGGGGGGCTCCCGCCCGAAAGGACCAAGCCAAGGTCTAATGGCCGAAACCTTCCCTGCAATTGAAGCCCTCACATCCGGAAGAATCCCGTTTTCGTCACGCGCAATGCACTGACCTTCAATAACGGAATCCCCTACACCCACCAAGGGCTCAACGCTGCCCTGCGGGTATTCCAGAGGAATAACCACACGGGGAGGTGGAGGCAACCGCTTCGGTTCCAGGGTCAGGTCTCCGGTATCAGTCTTTTGAACCCGTATTCCCTTGAGTCGTTTCATGGTCGCTTCTGCTCGAACCTCGAGCGCGTTCAAGGTATGGCGGCCTCCGCGTTCGACCGTTTTCTTGTCTGAGCGCTTTTTCCGCACGGGGCTTAAAAGAGCCCGCAGCGAAAAGAGCACTTCGGCTTGGGGTCTGAAGCCGACAGCGGCCGAACGATCGGCGTCCCTGCACGCGCCTACGGTGAAGATTCACCGGCTAAGTTCACGGTTGGATGGACCCCGGATCGAATGAAAGGGTTTCTATACTGAAGCTTCCCCGATGTCAAGGTTGTTTTGCCTATTCACACCCTTTATGACTTAGCCGCAGGGCAACCCAACCTCTGTCACCTAATCGATCGCATCAAAGGGGCAGTTCACGATGCAACTCATGCACTTTATACACGTGTTCCTGTCTATGAAGGCTACCTGTTTTTTTTCCCAATGAACCGCACCGGTGGGACAACTCTTGAAACACTTCCCACACTTCTTGCAGCGGTCAGTGTCCACTACGAATTCCACAAGATCGGGGCAACGTTTAGCAGGACAACGTTTCTCATTTATATGCGTTTCATACTCGTCCCTGAAATACCTGAGGGTGGAGAGAACCGGATTGGGGCCTGTCTGGCCCAGCCCGCACAAGGCCGAGCCCCGGATCATGTTACTCAATTCCTCGAGGATGTGGATGTCTTCCGGCTCGCCCAAGCCCTTTGTTATCCTCACCAGAATCTCGAGCATACGCCCGGTTCCCTCCCTGCACGGGGGGCACTTGCCGCAGGATTCATCCTGGATGAAATCCATGAAAAACCGCGCCATATCCACCATGCATGTCCTGTCGTCCATGACGATCATGCCGCCGGATCCCATGATTGCGCCCACCTCGGCAATGGACTCGAAGTCCACAGGAGTATCAATGTGAGATTCGGGAATACACCCGCCTGAAGGCCCCCCCAATTGTACGGCCTTGAACTTGCGTTTCTTGGGAATGCCTCCTCCCACCTCAAAGATGATCTCTCTTAGGGAGGTTCCCATGGGCACTTCAACAAGGCCGATGTTTCTGACTGCGCCTGTCAGGGCGAAGACCTTGGTCCCTTTGCTGGTTTCGGTGCCGATGCCTGCGTACCAGTTCCCTCCTTTTTGGATGATCTGAGGAACATTTGCATATGTCTCCACGTTGTTGAGCACAGTGGGCCGCTTCCACAGGCCCTGCTGAGCGGGGTATGGCGGACGCGGCCTCGGCATTCCCCGCCTGCCCTCAATGGAGAACATCAATGCGGTTTCCTCTCCGCAAACAAAGGCGCCCGCACCTCTGTATACCTCCAGGTCGAAATCAAAACCACTTCCGAGGATGTCGTTACCCAGGAGCCCGTACTCCCGGGCCTGCCCAATGGCCACATCGAGACGATGCAGCGCAAGAGGATACTCGGCCCTGCAGTAAATATAACCCTTGTGGGCCCCGACGGCCTTAGCCGCTATGACCATGCCTTCCAAAACCGCATGGGGATCGGCCTCCAGAATGCTCCGATCCATGAATGCACCGGGGTCTCCTTCATCCGCATTACAGAGAACGAACTTGATATCGCCCTCGCTCCGGCTTGCGAATTCCCATTTGAGCCCTGTGGGGAACCCGGCTCCGCCTCGACCCCGTAGTCCGGAGGTCTTTACCTCGTGGATAATGTCTTCCGAAGTCATTTCCAAGAGAGCTTTGCCCATCCCCAGGTATCCATCCCGGGCTATATACTCGTCGATCTGCTCGGGATCTATCGCCCCCCTGTTCCTCAGCACGATCAATTCCTGGCGGGAGTAGAAAGGGATATCACCCATCACCGGAATCGTCTCGGCACTCGCCTGGTCGGTGTAGAAAAACTTCTTTACCGGACGCCCTTTAAGAAAATGCTCCTCCACCAGGTGAGGGATCCCTTCCGGATCAAGCTTCTGGTAAAAGATCCCTTCAGGCTGGATTACAGCCAGCGGTCCCTGGGCGCAAAAGCCATTACAACCTGTCTCGATTACTCGGATTTCCTGTTGGAGCCCCTGGAGCTCGATTTGGGTCTTAAGCGCCGTTTTCACCTCCTCGCTCCCTGAGGCACGGCATCCGGTCCCGCCGCATAGAAGAATTTCGGTTCTGTAGGTGCTCATCTGGGTCCCCTTATCTTTTACAAGTCAGCGTTTTAAAAGCCTTCCGGCTTGATCCTGTTCAGTCCCTTAAACGGCGTACCGGCATCAATCGATTCGGCCCGAGGCGAAGTCGGACTGGACTTCGCCGTGCATGATGTGACGTTTGAAGACTTGCCGCATCCTGTTGCGGTCCATATGCTGGTAGATCACCGGCTCATGGTTCAAGACCTCCACAGTCACGTTGGGCTCGCTACTGCACATTCCAATGCAACCGGAATTCAAGACTCGCACATCGTCTCTTCCGCTCTCGGCAAGTTCTTCCAGGAGGGTATCCATTACATCCCTTGCTCCGGCTGCAATGCCGCAGGTACCCATGTGGACCGTAACCTTTACCGTGGTCTCTCCGTCCCTCAGGGCAGTGGACTTCTTGGTGGTCTCTCTTATTCGTTTAAGATCTTCTATGGTAAGTTTCGGCATATACTGTTTTCACCTCCGTATCAACGCTCCGCCAGGAATTCCCTGATCATCCGAGTAATGTACCTAATGACCTTAGGATGATTGACCGGCACGCCCTCAAGCTCTATCTTGATCTGCCTCGTGTCCAGTTCGAACCGGTTTCCATCCACCGTATGCACATACACGAAGTCACTGTCACCGGCTCCCGCCATCAGGGCCGCCATGGTTCCGGCCATATCCCCAAGAGGAGGAAGATCGATGTGGTCCATTTTAAAGGTTGCGATTATCTCCGTTCCTTCACCCACGACCGATCGAACCTCAAGATCCCCACCACACCTGCGACTGGTCTCGCGAAAGAGGCCCAAACCGAGCCCCACGCGGCGCGTAGTGCGTGTAGTGTAAAAAGGATCCAGGATCTCCGGCAGGTTTTTCTCAGGAATTCCGCAACCGTTGTCGGAAATGGCAACCTCCATACGGTTTGCTTCACGGTCTTCTATGATGGTGATTCGAATTAGATCGGCCCCGGCTTCCAATCCGTTTTCCACAACGTCCATTATGTGCAGCGAAAAATCCCTCAGTTCCCACCTCCCCGACGCCAATGTGACTCCGGTTCCCTCGATCCGGGTATCGCTTCATTAACGGGTCCCGCCGATCCCGGCATTGAAAAGAATGCCGGCCGTCTCAAAGGCGGGTTTCTTGGTTCCGAGTATGGGAATCCCCTCTTCATCGGCTTTAGACAAGGTATCTTCGTCCGGCCGGTGACCATTGACGAGGAGAATGCCCGCCAACTCAGACAGCACAGCCACTCCTACAATGTTCTTGTGGGCCTGGATAGTCAACCACACTGCCCCGGCACCCGCATTCGCCATTACATCGCTCAACAGATCCCCGCAGTAACCGTTCTTCACTTCCCGGTTCAGGCCCTGTTTTCCAGCAATGGGCTCCAGGTCGAACCGTTCCACCAGATCTTCAACTTTCAAAGGAATCTCCAATAGTTTTACGTTCTTCCAAGTGTTTATTGCAGTTATCCGGTGAAGCCTTGCCGACCATAACGTCTTTCGACGCCTCCTGAATACTAAAGATGGGGCTTCACCTTCGGACCTTACAAGGATCTCAACATTCAGCAAATCCGCCGATTCGGAAGGTTTATAGGCCATGTTTTCCGAAATCAACCTCCTACTCGTATCTTTCGAGTATCTTCAGGATCCTGTCGGGTGTGACGCCCCCGTGGGTGTCATCATCCACCACCACCACCGGAGCCAGGCCGCATGCCCCTACGCAGCGCACGGCTTCCAGTGAGAAGCGCCTGTCTTCGGTGGTTCCACCCACATCCAACCGGTAGCCGGTCTGAAGACGGCTCATCACCTCGTTGATTCCCCGCACATAACAGGCCGTCCCCATGCAAACCTTGATTGAGTGCCTTCCTTTGGGCACCATTGAGAAAAGGGAGTAAAAAGTGACCACACCATATACCGTACTGCCCGCGATGTTCAATCGACTTCCTATATATTCCTGAAGTTCAAGCGGCAGGTATCCAACAACCTCCTGACAGTCTTCAAGCACTGGAATCAGGCATCCGGGAACTCCCTTGAACCTGTCTATGATTTCATCCACCCGGCTCATCAGGTCGGGGGTCAGGTCCGGGTTTAGTTGCTCAAGTTTCTTGGCATGCTGCATTGTTAGAGCTCCTTTTGAAAATCTTCAGCCGAAAAAATAAGGGTCAGAGGGGCCGCAACATTTCGTGTAACAGATTGAGGAAAACGATGTTATACCAGAAGAAGGGGCGCATGCAAATTGAAAAACCCCGGGCCGGTTCATTGTCTGGGATGCCGTGAAACCACCGGGAAGTGGAGCGGGCCTCGCCCAGTCCGGTGAAAAAGGGGGAAGTCGGCATTTTAGAGCGCTGGTTGCGGTTGAGCCGGTCAGGTCCACAGTTGTTGGTATATTTTTTTCCGAACGAGCGCGCAACGGGGTTGACAAAGACCGTGACACGGAATATGAAACCCTCTTTGCGTCATGTCCCCCGTGGCACAACACAATGGATGATATCATGAAAAAGAAGAATTCCAAAGGAAGCATCAAAATAGACAGAGAATTATGTAAAGGATGCCATTTATGTATAGAAGTGTGTCCTAATAATAATATCCAAATTTCTACTAAATTGAATCAAAAAGGGTATTATCCAGCACATTTTAATCAAACTGAGGAAAAGCCTTGTATTGCCTGTGCCCAGTGCGCGGTCATTTGTCCTGACATTGCCATAGAGGTTTACCGTGACTGAAAAACAGCTTATGAGAGGAAGCCACGTGATAGGCGAGGCTGCGGTTCGTGCGGGTTGCCGATTCTATGCCGGGTACCCCATTACTCCACAGAATGAACTTACCGAGTATATGTCCGAGGTTATGGACAGAACCGAAGGGGGCACGTTTGTCCAGGCGGAAAGCGAAATAGCGGCGGTAAACATGATAATCGGAGCGTCAATGGCCGGTGCCCGCGTTATGACAAGCTCTTCGAGCCCCGGCATCAGCCTCAAGCAGGAGGGTATCAGCTATCTTGCGGCCCAAGAGCTCCCTTCGGTGATTGTCAACACCATGAGGGGAGGACCCGGTCTGGGAAATATCGCTCCTTCCCAGGGGGACTACTTTCAGGCCACTCGTGGGGGAGGACACGGTGACTACCGCAACATAGTCCTGGCTCCGGCTTCGGGACAGGAACTGGCGGACCTGACCGGGATCGCCTTTGAATACGCGGACAGTTACAGGACGCCGGTCATGATTCTGGGCGACGGCATGATGGGTCAGATGATGGAACCGGTCACGTTTCCCGACCCCCTTGATCCGTCCGAACTCCCACGCAAACCCTGGAAACTGGACGGCGCCCATAATCGGCCCAGCAGGGTTATCCTTTCCCTTCTGCTGGATACAGCCGTCGAGGAAGAGCTTAACTGGAAGCTCTTCCGAAAATATGAGGCCATCTCCCGGGAGATCCCTTCCGCCGAGACCTTCCTCACCGAAGACGCCCTCCTGGTGGTCATTGCTTACGGAACCGCTGCAAGAATAGCCAAAGGCGCCGTCAAGACTTTACGGGAAAAGGGGTTTAGAGTGGGTCTTTTAAGGCCGGTGACACTATGGCCATTTCCCGACCGCGTGGTTCAAGACCTGAGCCGCACGGTACACGATTTCTTGACGTTCGAGATGAGCACGGGGCAGATGATCGAAGACGTGAGGCTGGCCCTTGAGGGACGAGGGAAGATACACTTCTACGGTAGACCCGGGGGTACCATCCCTACTCCGGATGAGATTGCGGGCGTCATGCATACCCTTTACGACCAAAGAAAGCTCGGGGGGATTCCCTGACGGGGGGTTAGCTGTTGAGCTGTTAAGCTGTTGAGCTGTTAAGCTGTTGAGCTAAGACAAGGAGTTTGGGCGCCGGGCGGTCAAGACGGTGATGATTTTGATCCTGTACCGAGGTTGGCGGCGCAGGAGGCGGTCCCCGGCCTCCAAGGCCGACTCCGACACTGTTGGGTTGCGGGCAATGGCCCGCCTTGGGGAATTGGTGTATGTAACTATAGTGCCCATCCGGAAACGCTTTTCGGGCACTGGCAAGTTTCCAATTCAGAAATGAGATATTTTTCGCAAGATCAAGGACAATTCCGCAGGATAGCGGAAT
>CAYPSZ010000089.1:0-29900 GCA_964413125.1 uncultured Desulfobacterales bacterium | reverse complement strand
AACATCATAGAGTCGCTTGGCTATGGGACGGGCGTACCTGGCAATGGTCCTTTCCAACTTGAATATCTTTTTTATGTACCATTCGAGGGTGGTTGGAATACTTATGAACCTGAGCGATTCCCCCGTGGGTGCGCAATCAAGGATGATGACATCGAACTTGTTTGTCCGCACATAACTGTTGATGTACAGAAGTAGACTTACCTCCTCCATTCCGGGCAGGATGGCCAGTTCCTCGGCCAGGATCTCATCCAGCCCGGTTGTGTTCAAAAGGGTTGATAAATACTTGTGGATGTCTCCCCAGTTCTTTTCAATCTCTTCCTGTATGTCCAGTTCCTGTATCCAGAGTTCGTCGCCCACCTTTATGGGCTTTCCCCTGTTTTGGTCGACGAGGCCCCTTTCCAGGTCAAATATATCCGCAAGGCTGTGTGCCACATCCAGAGACATAACCAGGGTTCTGCGTCCCCCTTGTGCCGCCTGAACCCCGGTGGCGGCGGCCACACTGGTCTTACCAACCCCGCCCTTTCCGGCAAAAAATATGATCCTCATTTATTCCCGCTTCTTTTGATGTTACTGTCCAAGTCCTCTGACCCTAAGCCCGTTCTTGAACCAGTGCACCTGCTCAGGCGCAATTCTCAAGGAGATTCTATCCCCTGCTTTCAACCCCGTATTTTTTGGGGTCAGTATATTTATGGTCTCATTTCCAAGACGAGCTTGCACGACCGTCTCCGAGCCGATGTTCCCCACAAGGTCCACATCGGCTTCCGGTCCGGCGCTCCCGCGGGGAAGAACCTCCAGGTCCTCAGGCCGGATGCCCATTTCACACTCTTCTCCGAATTCTCCGACACATCCTTGTCCAAAGTCCAGGAAAAAGCCTTTGCCTTGAAAAATCGATCGGCCGTCCTTCCACAAGAGGCTTCCCTTCAAAAGGTTCATCTCCGGAGAGCCGATAAAGGTCGCAACAAAACTGTCCGCAGGCCGGTCGTAAACGGCCTGAGGTGAGCCTATCTGGCGGATTTCTCCGGACCTCATTACCACAACCATGTCACCCAGGGTCATGGCCTCCACCTGGTCATGGGTCACATAGACCACCGTGCCCTTGATTTGCCGGTGGATCCGCTTCAGCTCCAGCCGCACATTGGCGCGAAGGCGGGCGTCAAGGTTGCTCAAAGGCTCATCAAAAAGGAACAGCCTTGGGCGCCGCACCAAGGCCCTTCCCATGGCGACCCGCTGCCTCTGCCCGCCGGAGAGTTGGCGTGGTTTGCGAGCCAGCAAGTCCTCGATCCCGAGCAGGCGAGCCGCCTCCGTGATCCGCTCGCTGATAAGTGCCTTTGAGACCCCCCGCATCTTGAGGCCGAAGCCGAGATTGCCGGCCACGGTCATGTGGGGATACAGGGCGTATGACTGAAACACCATGGCCACATCCCGGTCCCTCGGGCTGAGATGATCGACGCTTTTACCATCCACCATCACCCTTCCTGCATCCTGAGGGATCAGCCCGGCAATTATATTGAGAAGCGTGCTTTTCCCGCATCCCGAGGGTCCGAGAAGCACGCAGAAAACTCCGTCCTCCACGTGGATGCTCACGTCGGACAGGGCCGCTAGCTCTCCGAAGCGCTTGGTGATTTGTTCTACAACAAGGGATGCCACACTTCAGCCTTTCAAAGCACCCGCCGTGAGTCCTCTCACCAGGTGCCGTTCAAAAAAAAGAAACAATACCACAATAGGAAATGTGACCAAGACCGAGGCCGCCATAACCAGTTGTTTGGAGAGGTGGACGCTGCCGGCAAGCTGCACCACCCCCCGGGAAAGGGTGAATTTCCCGGGGGTGTCCAGAAACATGAAGGCAAACAGAAACTCGTTCCAGGCAATCATGAAGGTGTAAAGGGCGACCCCTGCAAGTGCGGGCGCGGAAAGTGGAAGCACAATCCGCCAGATCACCCCGATTCGGGTGCATCCATCGGTGAGCCCGGCGTATTCGATTTCCACAGGCAGGCTTCGGAAATAGCTCCGCAGCATGTAAAGGGCCACAGGTAGGGTCTGGGCCAGATAAACCAGTATGAGCACGTGGATGGAGTCCCTCAGTCCCATTTTGGAAAAGACCACATACAGGGGAATCACCAGAACAATGGCAGGGAACATGTAAATGATGAGAATGGAATAGGACATGAAGGCCTGCCCGCGGAACCGGAGCCTGGTGACCGCGTATCCGCCGATGACCGCCAGGGAGAGGGACAAGATCACCGTGATCAAGGATACATATGCGCTGTTGCTTATGTATTGAACGAATCCGTGCTCAAAAAGCACCTCCCGGTAAGCCCTGAAACTGATCTCAGACAGATGGATCGTCAGCTCGGAAGGTTTTAAAAGGAGTTCTTCCAGGGCCTTGAATGACGACACGATCATCCAGTAGAAAGGGAAGGCGACTATCACGAGGAAAAAGAGGATCCCTGCGATCCTCAGGATCCTGACGGCCGACGCCTCCATGCTTTCCCGTCCTCGCCAGGTCATCTTCCTTTGTCCCTTGTTTTTCCTGTGTCCACTCGCCCTATGACTCCCATTCCATCACTCCGTTCTTTCCTCTTTCATAATCCATTTGAAATAGACAACCATGAATATCAAGAGAATGAGGAAAAGCACCATGGCCACTGCGGATCCGGCACCTATGTCGAGTCGGCCGAAGGCATACTCGTAAACCTTGATGGTCAACACCTTGGTGCCGGCCTGGCCGCCTGTGAGGAGGAAGATGTCGTCGAACTTGTTTATGGTCCAGATGAAACGAAAAAGGAAAAGGATGCTCAGAACCGGTATGAGCTGGGGAATGGTGATATGGATGAATCTCTGTAGCGGCGCAGCGCCATCCACCGAGGCGGCCTGGTATAGTTCTTCAGGGATGTTTTGAAGGCGCGCAAGTATGAAGAGAAAGGCAAAGGGGAAATAGCGCCAACCCTCAAATAGAATTACCGAAATGAGCGCCAGGGGAATGCGAAAGGATATCCCGAGTATCTCCATGGTGAGCCACCGCTGAGAGAAGAATGCAATGGGTTGGCTGATGAGACCCTTGTCAACGGCCAGCCAATTGAGCACTCCCAGTTGCGGGTCCAGGATGAAGCTCCATGTGAAGGTTACCGCCACCACAGGTGCGATGTAGGGCGAAATGAGGATGCCGCGCACCAGGCCCCGCCCCCTGAATTCCGTATTAACCAGCAGCGCGGCGGCCAGCCCGAGAAAAATGGAGAGAAAACTTCCCCCAAAGGTGTAGGCCAAGGTGGCAAAGATAATCTGCGCAAAATCGGGGTCTGAAAAAACCGTCCGGAAGTTTTCAAGCGTCAGGTTGAACCTGAGCAGCGCCGGCCCCCGAAGATCACCAAGGGAGATGGGTTTGAGGCTGAGCCACACGTTCCAAAGCACAGGAAACACAACAAAAGCAAAAACCACCGAAAAGGTAGGCAGTAGCATCCAGAAGGCGAGGCGTCTCTCCTTCTCCATCAGAGTGCTTGCTTTGTGGTCCATGCTCCGGCTTCCTGAAACGGGGGTGCAAAGCGCCTACTGCATGGCTCTTACCCTTTGATCAATAATCTCAGCGGCCTGTTCTTTTGTCAGCTCTTCGTCCAGAAATCGTTTGAGGATCTCAGGAATCACCTTTGTCCCGTAGATTTTGGACACCAGGGCTCCTTTGCCTTCTGCAAATCCCCAGCGATCGTAATTATCCGCACCCTCGATGATGGCATTGACCACATCCATGCCATAAAACCGGGAAATCTTTGCCCGGGTGGTGACACCGAACTCAAGATTCATCCAGCCTTCCACAAAACGATCGGGCTCGTTGCGCGTTCCTTTGCGAACCGGGAGCTTTCCTTCTGCGGCCATGCTCAGCCATTTGAGATAACCATGGGTCAACAGAAATTTCACCCACTCTTGAGCCGGCTCCCTGTCCGCGTCACTTGAAATACCGAAATAGTTGGTCTGTCCATACTGGGCCGCCCCTCCAGGACCGCGAATGGTGGTGACAAAGCCCGTATTCCCGGCCAACCACCCCTGTTCTCCTCTTGCCATATCAGGTACCACCGGCTGGTCCCGGCGTAGACCCGAGAGTTCATCCAGGATGAAAGGCGACCAGACGATCATGGCTGCCCGGCCTGAGAGGTAATCCATCCTGGTGTGCAGCCAGTAGAGGTTTCCGGGCGGTGAAAACTCCGCAAGGGCCTTATAGAACTCGAGAGTCTCAACCATCTCCGGCGTGTTCAGGTTCACTTCCCCTTGTGCTGTTGTCAGGTGCACATTGTTCGAAAGCGCGAAATGCTCGAAGACCTGCTGGGTATATACCTGACTGGGATCCGTGGCGGCTTCAAATCCCCACAATAGCGGTGGGTCATGAAGGGCTTTTGCGGCCGCAAGGATATTTGCCCAAGTATCAGGCACGGCAAGGTCCTTTTCAGCGAAAAGATCCTTGCGGTAAAGCAGGAGCTGACCCCAGCCATCAGCAGGAACAGCCCCGTAGACGCCGTTAACACGAACCATGTTCAGCGGCCCCGGAGAAAAAGTCTCCTCTCCAAGGGCTGCAATAACCTCGGTTGCGGCATTGGTATCAAGGATCCCGGCCTTTGCCCACCCGATTGTGAAGTCAATGGGGTGAAAGATGACGTCGGGCAGAGACTTTGCCGCGAAGGCCGCGGTTATGCGCTCCGGGAGAAGGTTCTCACCCACGGGAATCACTCGGACACGGATGCCGGTCTCCTTTTGGAATTCCGCGGCAATGCCCTCTTGAACCTGGAGACGGTCTTTTTCATCTTCAGTGGTCCAGAAGCTTATCTCTTTACCGGCTCCTTCCGCAGGTATAATCAGCGCCAAGACACATGCAACGGCTAAGAGAGTACGTCCAATTGTTTTCATAATAAGAACCCCCTTTCATTGTCTTTGTTTTCAAAGGTGGTCTACCTTTCGGGATATTGGATATGATAGTCAGGACCTTTAAGAACTATGAGTATGAAGGAGAAATACAGAGGAGCGTGAATCACTGCTGTTAAGAAGGAGTCAATAAGGAACCGGCGGTTTGCCAAGACGAAAACCCAATATCGCTCCGGGGTTACCACATGTCTTGATATGATTGTAGTGCGCTTGTCTCGACCTGTCAAGCCGGCAAAGAAGCTCGAAAGGCCTTTTCGGCCATTGCCCATTAGCTCATGCTTGGTCAGTGGCAGCATTCCCCTTTCGGGCAAGGTCACATAAAGCATTCGCGAGATGACCCTTGCCGGAATATCTCCCTTAACCCAACGCATCCTTTTTCCACGCTGCATGCCCCATCCGGCCCGTGGTCCCTTTAGATCTCGTGTCTCAAGTCCATGGCCCCGAGATAGTAATGACCTATGATCCAGTGCACAAACGCCTCTTCGGCAGCCTCCCCGGTGGGCCATCTGGGATATCTTCTTGCCAAGAGGGCCTTACGTGTCGCCTACCAACTGGGAGGATGATTCACCCAAACCACAAGAGTGTCTTCGTCTCCCGGATTTCTGAAGCGATGTTTTCTGATGGATTCAAAATAGAAGCTGTCGCCTTCCCTCAGCAAATAATCGACTCCGTCGACCCTCAGTTCGAGAAGGCCTTTGAGCACAAGGCCGAACTCCTGACCCGGATGACAATAGTCTCCCTGGGAGTTCCCGCCCGGATAGACCACGGCCAATCGAGCATCCATTTCTTTTTTTGGTAATTGGGGAACCAGGATCTCGATTCGGGTTTTTGAACCGGAAAACTCGGCTATTATACGCTCGTCTTTACGAATGATAAGCGTTTCCCCTCTCCGGACGGAGAAGAGATCCACGATGGTCATTTCGAGCCCGTCCGCAATCTTTTTGAGTCGAGAGACTCCGGGATCGACTTTTCCGTTCTCGACCATGGAGATATAGGAAGGAGAACAGCCTGCGCGCTCAGCCAATTGTTTGAGAGAAAGATGCTTCGATTTCCTCAATAA
Organism: uncultured Desulfobacterales bacterium; assembly: GCA_964413125.1. Lineage (GTDB taxonomy): Bacteria > Desulfobacterota > DSM-4660 > Desulfatiglandales > HGW-15 > JAIPEI01. The sequence continues at coordinate 23,935 of CAYPSZ010000089.1, read as the reverse complement.
ACGAAGCTTGGGGCCCAGACCATCCATCGAATTACCTCAGTGTTCATCAAAGTTCAAGATATTGAAAAAATACCAAACTCGAAAAGACTTGTCCATGATTTCAAATTCGATTTTTGCGCCAAAAAACCCTCTGCCTTTTTGCCCCGACCAACAAAGTTCAGTTCAAGCAGTTCACGTAAAACTTAGGTGTTTTGCAGCCAGTATAACACCTCCCCTGATTCTTGATTCACCGTCCGGTCTTTGCTCAACCCATCGGATCCCTGAAAAAAAAGATTGACAAAATTTCAATATACTGTTAACCGAAATCTAGAATGGAATCGGCCGAGGCTCTGACCTCGCAGAAGTCGGAGCACCGCCGGAGCCATAACCATGTTAACTCTGCAACCTATACTCACCACTTCTTGTGAGATCCCTCGGCTGATAACTGAGGCCGGGTGACCTAGCATTTCCCTGGTGAAAGGGCTCGCAGATGCGACTTGTATCGAAGGCCCTAAAGATACCTGATCCCCTCGATAAAGCAAGAGGTGTGCCGGAGTCCAATGCCAACGGACACGGAAACGCACAAGAGAGTCGCACGGGCCCGACTCGGCATCTTGTATCTCCCGCTCAAATCCCTTCTTTCCAATGCACCCGGACCGACTGCCATTGCCCTCACGCTTTCTTAATCCAAGAAGCTCCGTCCATTGCCGAGATTGAGAGCCATTACAGCAACCATTTCATGACACGCTCATGGATCTCAAGCCGATTCTTGCCGGGAAATCTCCTTACTGCTGCTTGAGTTTCATGAATTACCGAGGGAGGGAGGTGATGCAGAAAACAACGGCAGGAGCGCATCTTGTCTTGGAAAAGGAGCGGTCGAAATTACACAAGGATCAACGGAAAGAAAGGGGCCTAAGAATGGGACAAAAAAGAATGAATAGAAGAGACTTTCTCAAGACTGCCGGGGCAACCGGAGTCGCGTTGGGCTCGGCGGGAATCTCAGGCGGGTATTTAGGTCCGCGCAAAGCCTTCGCTCAAAAGCGCTCCGTCCCTAAGGAGCCGATCCGGATGGCCGCTGTCAGCTTTCTGACAGGCGCCGCAGCATCGCCGTTTGGCATCCCGGGGATGAACACCTACCAGATGATGGCTGAAGAATATAATAAGCAAGGGGGAATCCTGGGCAGGAAGATTGAGCTGTTGAGCTACGATGAATCCGGCGGCGTGGATGCCCAGGTTAAGCTTTCCCGAAAACTTATCCTCGACGATGAGGTCGACGTGACCCTGGGATACATCTCCTCGGCCAACTGCAAAGCGGTGCTGCCTTTGTCCGACGAACTCGGCGGTCTCATCATGGCCTATGACTGCGGAACCCATGAGCTGATGGAAGGGACCACATCCCCTTACAAGACCCCCAAATACTCACTGGGCTTCAGGACCAAGGCCCATTTGGGCATCGACAATATTGGGTTGGCCCTGTACATCAAAAAATACTTCCCCGATATTAAAACCATAGCCGGCATAAACCAGGACTATGCATGGGGTAGAGAAAGCTGGCTAATCTTTGAAACTGCGATGAAAAAACTGATGCCCCATGTCGAGGTGGTGGGCAAGTGGTGGCCCCCTCTCTTTACCACGGATTTTACGGCACACATCAGCGCCTTAATGGGCGCCAAGCCTGACATCATTCATTCTTCGCTCTGGGGAGGCGATGCGGTAACTTTCGGTAAACAGGCTCAGGGAATGGGCTTGTTCGAGAGAAGCAGGATGGCTTGGTCGAGGGGCGAACCCTATCCACAAGAGGTGGGAAAAGAGTACCCGGAAGAACAAATCATCTGTTGCGCGGGGACACACTATTTTCTTTATCCTCCCCACGATAAGTGGCCCTTGAACAAGTATTTTGTGGAACAATACAGGAAGAGATATGGCAAATATCCCACCTATCCTTGCTACCATGCGTACCAGGCGATAGCAATCTACAAGAAAGCTGTTGAAAAAGCGGGCGCCTTGGTTGGAGGCTGGCCGACAATCGAAGAGATATCCGAGGCAGTGGTGGGATTGTCCATCCAAACCCCTTCAGGCCATCTCATGATGCGAGAAGACCACAACGGCATAGAGGATGTGCTTGTCGGGATCAGCAAACTGACACCTGATTTTCCATTTCCGATTCTCGACCCGAAACGCATGGAGGTTTACCCGGCCCATATGGTCAACGCGCCGATCGGCATACGCACAGTGGACTGGATCAATAGCTGGCAATCCTAGATTTGACTCGAGAGAGGGGATGCGTGGATCATCTCCTCTCTTAAATGCGGATCTCCTATGCATTCCATGTTTTGTTAAAGGAATCAGAAGATGTGGCCAATCTATATTCTGAATGGACTGTACTTTGCGGCCTTCATATTTCTCATCTCGTTGGGCCTGAACATTATTTTGGGTGTCATGGGACTATTAAATCTGGCCCATGGCTCTCTTTATGCGATCGGCGCCTTTATGGCCGCATGGACGATTATCCATCTGGCCGAAGGTGCATCTGTCTTTATCCTCCTCCCCGCTCTTCTGACCGGCACTGTCCTGGCTGCCCTTTTCGGTCTGTTCATGGAGTATTTTCTTATTCGTCCCATGTACAAGAGGGCACTGGAGTATCAGCTTCTAATCACCTTCGGGGCACTCATGCTTTTCGAAGATGTGATCAAAATGATCTGGGGCGGGGAAGCCATGTACGCTTCTACGCCTTTTGTTCTGCTCGGAAGGGTGAACATCCTGGGGAATCCTTATCCCGCCTATTTTCTCTTGGTTATGCTTCTGGCTCTGGTGGCGGGTGTTCTGATCTGGCTCTTTATGGCAAAAACAAGGACCGGCGTCATGTTGCGCGCCATATCCTTGGACAGGGAGATGGCCACTGCGATGGGCCTTAAGATCAACAAGCTGGGAACTTTCGCTTTTGTGCTTGGCGCGGCCCTGGCAGGATTTGCCGGCGCGTTGGTCGTTCCAACGACACCGGCTTTGCTGGGGTTCGGGATGGAGCCGCTGATTCTCGCATTCATTGTTGTGGTGATGGGAGGTCTGGGAAGTTTGAAAGGCGCTTTGATCGGCTCCCTTGTGGTGGGTCAAACGCGATCCCTCGGCATCGCGTTTTTTCCTGAAATAGAGCTGGCCGTGCTGTTCCTTATTGCAGCGGCAATTCTCGTCGCCAAACCTGAGGGACTTTTTGGGAGATAAACGTAAGGGGATGAGTTATGGCTCAGTTAAGGTCTTTTGTCCGTCCCGGATTCATCATTTACCTGGTCATTATATTGGGGTTCTTGTTTCTTCCCCGGATTGTATCCACGTTTAACTTGATTCTTTTTCAATACGGCATAACTTTCGCGATTGTTGCGCTCGGCTTCAATCTTCTTCTTGGGTATACGGGACTTCTGTCTTTCGGGCATGGCGCTTATTTTGCCGCCGGTGCTTATGGTGTGGCCATGACCGCCAGGTATTTTCCCGAGCTCTTCTCGTTGGAGATCCTGATTCCCATTGCGCTTCTCCTTTCTCTCTTCATCTCTGGAATTTTCGGATTTGTGTGCGTAAGACACACGAGAATCTTTTTCGCCATACTTGCCCTGGCCCTTTCGATGCTTCTTTATGCGCTTCTCTTCAAATTCTATCATGTGACCGGAGGTTCCGACGGTCTCTATGTGAAAATACCCATGTTGTTCGGCCATGCTTTCGAGGGCATGAGAAGACCGCAGTTTCTTTCGGGCTTTTACCACTATTTCCTGCTGGGGGTGTTTTTTGCGGCTTACATCCTCATGAAGTGCATCGTAAACTCTCCCTTTGGGAAGGCTCTACAGGCCATAAGGGACAATGAGGTTAGAGCTGAATTGATCGGTATCCACGTTCGCAGATACCGACTTTACGCCTTTATGATATCAGGGATGTACGCGGGTCTCGGAGGCGCACTCTGGAGTTTTGTAAACGGTCATGTGACGCCCGATGTGGCCCACTGGGTCTTCTCCGGTGAACTTGTCTATATGACGCTTCTCGGAGGGTTCGGCGTCTTGGCAGGGCCTGTTGTGGGAGCCTTGATTTTTAACTTTTTAAAGCTTTATGCCATGGGCGCCACGGAATACTGGATGTTCATAATCGGCGCCACGCTTATCATTATCGTTCTCGTGCTTCCCGGGGGTATAGCGGGCGGATTCGCCAGGCTCGCGGCCAGAATAAGTCAACGTTCTTCTAAAGGGGCTGCTTGATGCTGAAAGTGACGAATCTGACTAAAGACTTTGGCAGGGCAAGAATCATTAACCGGCCGAGTTTTGAATTGGCCAAGGATGAGATCCTATCCTTGGTCGGCCCGAACGGAGCGGGTAAAACTACATTGGTTAATTTGATCAGCGGCCACATCAAGGTCACAGGGGGAAAAATTGAATTCCTCGGCCACGATATTACTAACGCGTCGCCTTACCGCAGGATAAAAATGGGACTTGCCCGCAATTTTCAGATCACGAATCTGTTTGAGAACACCACAGTCCTCGACAACATACGAATCTGTTTGTTTTCCGCCTACGGGAAGATAAGAAGGGGGATCTTGCCTGCCACTCATTATAAGGCGATTACGGAAGAAGCCGCGGAACTGCTGGATACCTTTGGCATAGAAAACAAGGACGAGTTTTTCCCTACCAGCCTATCAGAGGGGGACAAAAAAGTACTGGATACTGCCATGGCCTTCGCCTTGAAACCCAAGCTTCTCCTTCTCGACGAACCAACCAGCGGCGTTGCAACGGGTGATAAATTCAAAGTGATGGATACAATTATTTCTGCCATTAAAAAAGAAAAGGTGGCCTGTATGATCATCGAGCACGATATGGACATTGTCTCCGATTATACGGATAGGGTTCTGGTGTTGGCAGAAGGAGCGATTATCGCAGATGGAAAACCAAAGGATATTATGGAAGAAAGCAATGTCAAAGAGATCCTTTTCGGTATAAGGGCCTGATATGTTACTAAAAATTGAAGAACTTGAATGCCGTATCGGTTCCACAAATATTTTGCGATCCTGTTCTCTTGATCTGGACAAGAGCCAGGTCGTTTGTCTTTTGGGTCGAAATGGAGCGGGAAAGAGCTCCATTTTAAAGAGCATCATCGGCTTGTATCCTGCGGGGAAAGGAAAAATATCTTATGAAAATCAAGATATTACAAATTTTTCAGCCCACCAGCGGGTGATGGCCGGCATTGCTTACGCCCCGGAGGATTCAAGGCTTTTTGCAGACCTCACCGTGGAACAAAACATTCAGCTTGGGTTTTGGGTTACAAGTAAAACAGACAGAGCGGCCTCCATTGATTTTGAAAGGGTCTTTCACTTTTTTCCCCGCATGCGAAGCATGATGAAAAGGAAGGCCGACACCCTGAGCGGGGGAGAGAAGAAAATGGTTTCCATTTCGAGGGCCTTGGCTCTCAGCCCAAAGCTGGTCCTTTTAGATGAGCCCTTTGAGGGCTTGTCGCCTGTGGTGCTGAAATCATTCAGAGAGGCGATAGAAAACATCAGAAAGGAAATAGGCATTTCCATATTGCTGGCCGAATCTCACGTACACAATGCCTCGGAGGTGTCAGAGAAGTCTTATGTCATTGACCGGGGAGAAATCATTTTTGAGGGGCTTCCTTCGGAGATCCTTAAAAACGCGACATTGCTAAGGTTGTTGGGCAAGTAGCTGCCGATCCATGTATTGAATAGGCACGCAAAGAGAAAGGAGCGCAAGATGCTTGGGGGCACGCTCTTCAGAACCACACCCCGAATTCTTATGGGACCGGGGTCCATCAAACAACTGGGCCAGGAAATTTTACTCCTGCAGGGGACAAAAGTTCTGATCGTGACGGATCAGGGAATTATTCAAGCGGGCCTCATCAAACCTGCTCAAGAAGCCCTTGAAAAAGCCGGAATCCAATACCGGATTTTTGATGACGTTGAACCGGACCCCAGGTATGAGATTGTTTTAACCTGCGCCGGTATGCTGGCAGATGAAAAAGCCGATCTGGTCATCGGATTTGGGGGAGGCAGCCCCATAGACATTGCGAAAACAGCGGCTGTCATGGCCACGAATGAAGGCCCCATTGCTACATTCTTCGGCATCGACCTGATCCCGAAACCGGGCTTGCCCACGATTATGGTTCCCACCACCGCAGGCACGGGAAGCGAGGTCACCCCTATCGCCATTCTTTCCGATGAGGAAGAGAAACTCAAGAAGGGCATTGTCAGTTCCTATCTTTTTCCTTCCGTCGCTCTACTGGACCCGGAATTAACTCTTGGCCTGCCGCCCCGGATCACGGCTGCCACAGGCATGGATGCGTTGATTCATGCGATCGAAGCCTACACCTCAGTGAACGCCACGAATATTACGGATATGCTGGCCTTTCAAGCCATGGAGCTTTTGTATCATGCCATCCGCACGGCGTACGCCAATGGAAAGAACCTTGAGGCTCGCTCTCAAATGATGGAAGGTAGTCTCCTGGCCGGAATGGCTTTCGCCAATGCCGGAGTGACCGCTGTGCATGCATTTGCTTATCCCATCGGAGCGGAGTTTCATATTCCTCACGGTGTGGCCAACACCTTGATGCTTCCTCATGTGATGCGGTTCAATCTTCTGGGGAATCTGGAAAAGTTCGCCGACATGGCCGAGGCCTTCGGTTTTTCAACGGAGCACCTTGATAAGTTGACCGCTGCGGAAACGGCTGTCGCCGCTATCGAACGACTGGCTCAGGACCTTCGGGTCCCGAAGCGCCTTGCAGAATTCGGGATTCAAGAAAGCGACCTCTCATCCCTTGCAGAAGGGGTCATGAAAGTAACCCGCCTGTTGGGGAACAATCCTAGAACCGTAAACCTGGAGGACGCCATAGAGATCTACGGAGCTGCCCTTTAGACTTACTCGTAAAAGGCTGTCGCAGAAAACATTATCAAGAAGTTGTTTTGATGACCGGCGTGCGTGTAACTCATGATTTCATTACGGGACCGGGGCCGGCGGCGGAAAAGGGCAGCGGGCAGTGGGCAGGATCGGCCAGCGTGGTTGGGCGCCTCACTTCTTTGCGAGGGGGGAGATCATGAAGGGTTTTTACAACCAAATCCTGTCGGTCAATGCTTCGGATCATACCTTTGAGGTGGAAGCCACGGATGATGAGGTGCTTCGAAAATATCTCGGGGGAAAAGGGCTTTCCACCTATCTACTGTTGGAAAGAAACCCGCCGGGCGTAGATCCCCTAAGCCCTGAAAACCATCTAATTTTCTCCATCGGCCCTGTCTCCGGAACTTCGATATGGGGGTCGTGCAGGCATGGGATCTACACCAAGTCGCCCCAGACCGGGTTCTATTCCGAATCCTACTCGGGCGGGACTGTGGGGGATCAGATTGCGAAGTCCGGCTATGATGCCGTTGTCATTCGGGGCGCTTCCAGGGAACCCGTGTGGATAGAAATTACCGACGGCGGAGCCACGTTTCACCCTGCAAAGGATCTTTGGGGTCTTGAGACCTATGAAACCGAGGACAGGGTCCGGCAGCGCCTTTCCGAGAAAAACCCGGATCAGAGAAAGAGCGGGATCATTGTTATCGGCCCGGCCGGAGAGAACAAAGTGAGCTTCGCGGTCGTGGAGAATGACTACTGGCGCTCCGCCGGCCGGACAGGAGCCGGAGCGGTCATGGGGAGCAAGGGAATCAAAGCGCTCGCCTTTTCGGGTTCCCGAAAGAAAGAGGTGGCTGATGCAGAGATCCTTAAAGAATTCACCCGCCGCCTTGCCGCAATCGGGAAAGACGATGCAGGTGTGAAGGCCTACAAGACCATGGGGACGCCCATGCTTGTCAAAATCGTCAACAATGCCGGAGCCTTCCCCACGCGGTACTGGCACAAGGGCTTTTACGAGAGCTGGGAAAAGATCAGCTCCGATGCTCTCCACAGTCAGTGCGATGTGCAGCCCCATGCCTGTCTGAAGTGCTTTATGGCCTGTGGACGCCTGAGCACAATCAAACAAGGAAGGCATACGGGGTTGAAAATTGAAGGCCCTGAGTATGAGACGATCTATGCCTTCGGAGGTCTCTGTGAAATAGACCGTATCGAAGAGATCATGTATCTAAACGACCTGTGTGACAGGCTGGGCCTGGATACCATCTCCGCAGGAAATCTTGTCGCCTTTGCCATTGAGGCTTCGAACCAGGGGCGGATAGGCTTGAAACTCGAATACGGTGATGTGGACGCCATAGCGGAGCTTCTCAAAGACATCGCCTTTCGGAGAGGCGTTGGCGAGCTTCTGGGAAAAGGGATAAAGACCGTGGCAATGGAATGGGGGATGGAAGACCAGGCGATTCACGTAAAGGGCCTGGAGCCTGCCGGGTATGACCCACGGGCCTTGAAGGGAATGGGGCTTGCCTACGGAACTTCCGATCGGGGCGCCTGCCATCTTCGTGCCACCTTTTACAAGCCCGAGTTATCCGGATTGATCGATCCTGATACGATCGAGGGCAAGGCCGCCATGTTCACCGAGTGGGAGGACCGCCTGACCCTTTTTGATACGCTCATTCTGTGCCGCTTCTATCGAGATCTTTATCAATGGGATGAAATGAGCACAATCATTCAAGGCGCCACGGGTTTGACACTGGATAAGGAAGCAATGCGAGTGATTGCAGCCAATGTCATGGACGCCACACGGAGATTCAACCTCCGGGAAGGGCTGGAGCTCCTAGATGACCACCTGCCTCCCCGTTTTCATCACGAGGCACTCGAATCCGGCAAAGTCATTACTGAAGCCGACATGAAGGCCCTCCTGCAGGATTACTATCGTCATCGGGGCTGGAACGCCGAGGGGGTCCCTTTGAGAGGAGATTAGGCCTCACATAAGGCCGCCCGAGGACGGGTTACCGCCATAAACCTTTACTTGAGGAGGAGGTCTGTGATGAAGAACAAAATGATCACCCGAAGGGATTTCGTGAAAGCAGGTCTTCTGACCACCGCTGCCGCAGCCTTGGGTCCCGGGGTTTTCAAACCCACAGGTCTTTGGGCCGCAACGCCTAAGATCAAAGGTCCCATCAAGGTTGGCTATCAGGCGATCTTATCCGGCACCCTGGCAGGGTATGGAACATTCCACAACATGGGCATCACCATGGCTCAGGAGGAGATCAACGCCTCCGGAGGCATTGCAGGGGTGAAGGTCGAGGTGGAATTCAGAGACTCCACCCTGGCGGCACCCGAAGCGATCAAGAACGCCCGCTATTTTGTGGACAGTTGGGGAGCGGATTTTCTCGGAGGCATAGATTCTTCCGGACAGGCCCTGGCCCTCGCGCCTCTGATGGCGGAGCTGGATAAGGTCCTCATGGTCACCCACGCCGCGACCGAAAAGCTGACGGAAGAACATGTTTTCAAGAAAGGCATCAAGCAGGTCTTCCGGATTTGCACGCCCACGTATCAGGACGGAAATGCGGCCGCGTTCGTGGCCAAGGATATTCCGGTCAAGACGTGGGGAACCATCAGCCCCAAGTACGAATACGGATATACCTGCTGGGAGATGTTCAAGGGGACTTTGACCAAACTGAAACCCGATGTGTCCTTTGTGGGCGAATCCTGGGCACCCTTTGGGACAACGGACTTCAGGGCCCACATCAACACCATCCTGGATGCAAAGCCCGAGGGCTTTTACTCTACGGAGTGGGCTGGTGAGCTGATCAGCATGATCAAACAGGCGAATCAGGCAGGATTCTTTCAGAAGATCAAACACGCGATGTTCCCCGTGGGAGCCGCCATGGATGTCCTTGAAGGATTGGGGCCTGAGATGCCTGACAATGTTTGGATCTCAGGGCGATATTTCTTCCTCTATCCTGATGATGACAGGAACAATGAGTGGGTGGCCCGCTTTAGGAAGAGATGGGACCATTATCCGGCCTATGTGTCTGAAACAGCCTATTCGACTCTCTACGCCTTCAAGAAAGCCGTGGAGGAGTCCGGATCCAAAGATACGAACAAAGTCATCCAGGCCCTTGAAGGCATGACCCTTGAGTCCCCGGCAGGGAAACGGGTCTTTCGCAAAGAGGACCATCAGGCCATGTACGACGTCCCTTGGGGCCTGACGGTGTCGGACCCCAAATACCCGTTCAAGGTGATGGGAAAGCAGATTGTCATCCCTGCCAAGGATTGTTTCAACCGGCCGCCTTTTGAAGGACCGGGGACCAAACCACCTTTCTAGAAGCCCCTGCTTCGGCTCCACCGGCCCCTAGAGGAACCGGGGCCGGCGGAGCAGCCGGAGCAATCTATGTAGCGCCGGCCTGGACGGACGCATAAGAGGGAGACCTTATTCCATGCTTCAGTCGATTGTCCATGTGTGCTTGGCGGGTTTGTCCACAGGAATGTTCATCTGGCTGGTTGCGAGCGGCCTGACCTTGATTTTCGGCGTGCTGAAAGTGCTTAATTTCGCCCACGGCAGCTTTTACATGCTTGGGGCCTATTTTTGCTATACCTTTCTTCGCTTAATGGGTGAGAATTTCTGGCTGGGCCTTCTTATAGGCCCTCTTTGCGTTTGTGCAGCCGGTTTTGTAATAGAAAGATTCTTTCTAAGGTATGTATATCACCTAGCATTGCCTTATCAGCTTTTGTTGACCTTTGCTTTTGTTCTTCTCTTCGACGATTTGGTCAAGATATTCTGGGGAGCAGGGTCCATCGGTTCACCGGGAGTTGCGGGCCTTTCCGGGTCGGTATCAGTGGTGGGAAGGAATTTCCCGGTCTACAGTCTTTTCATCATTGTCATAGGGCCACTGATAGCTTTGGCCATGTGGTTTTTTCTGGAAAGAACATGGTGGGGCCGCATCATCCGGGCCGCCTCATCCGACAGGGAGATGGCATCGGCCATAGGCGTGAGGGTTCCCGCCCTCTATACCGGGGTTTTCGTATTCGGAACTTGGCTTGGAGCTGTGGGCGGCGGGCTTGCAGTGCCCTATGTGGGCCTTCTCACCCCGGGCATGGGAGAAACCATCATCATTAATGCTTTTGTGGTGGTCGTGATCGGAGGGATGGGAAGCTTGAAAGGCGCTTTTCTAGGCGCCTTGATCATCGGGCTCCTATCCTCCTTCGGCACGAGGTACATCCCGACTTTCGACATGTTCCTAACCTTCATCCTCATGGCCGCAGTCCTGCTTTGGAGGCCTCAGGGATGGTTCGGGGAGTCAACGTAAATGGTTCATCGATTCGTGACCTATGGATTGTACGGCGCAATGGTAGCGGTCCTGTTGGCGATCGGTTTTTTTTCCGGCCGGTTCATGCTGTACATGACCATGAAGGTTATGATACTCGCCATTTTTGCCATGGGGTATAACCTGCTCTTAGGACGCACAGGGCTCCTATCTTTCGGCCATGCCGCCTTTTATGCCGCTGGTGCCTATGGCTTGGCACTCTTTTCTCTACACTTGAGCACTCATCCTCTCTTAGGCATTATTGTGGGCGTTGCAACAGCATTAATCATGGCCTTGATTATTGGTTTTTTCTGTGTGCGTCACACGGAAATTTATTTTGCCATGCTTACCCTTGCCTTCGGAATGATGGTATTTTCTTTGGTCTGGAACCTAAGGAGCATTACAGGAGGCGACGACGGGCTTGTGGGGATCATGCGGGCGCCCCTGGATTTGGGAATTGTGTCCATCCCTCTGCTCAAAGCCAATCATTACTACTTTTTTGTTCTTTTTTTCTTTCTTCTGAGTGTCTTCCTGGTACGCCTGATCCGACAGTCACCATTCGGGCTGATCCTGGCAGGGATTCATGAGAACGACCGCCGTATTGAATTCGCAGGCATATCCTTGAGGAATTACCGCCTGGCAGCCTTTGTCATTTCCGGAGGCTTTGCCGGCCTGGCCGGAACCCTGGGGACCCTGCTCGAGAGCTACACGGCACCTTTTTCCGCGCACTGGACCCATTCGGCGGAGCCGGTCCTGGTGAGTCTGATCGGTGGCATCCACACCTTTACAGGCCCCATGGTGGGGGCTCTCATCTTCATTGTTTTGAGAGAGATCATTGAACGCTTCACGCACAACTGGATGCTTTGGTTCGGAATCCTCCTCCTGGTCATCATCATGGGCTTTCGCGGCGGCGTGGTGGGAGTCCTATCCGGTTTTGCAAAGCGCAAAAAGAGCGCTTCCACAGGAACTTGAGGTGATCAATGAGCCCCCCTTTGCTGGAAATCCAGGGATTGTTCAAATCGTTCGGGCGCGTTGTCGCGGCCCACGACATCAACTTGGTGTTTCAACCCCGTATCCTTACCTCCATTATCGGGCCCAACGGCGCCGGAAAATCCACCCTTATCAACCTTCTTTCCGGCTCGATCAATCCTGATTCAGGACGCATTCTGTTCGAGGGCAAGGACATTACAGCACTTCCCATCCATCGCAGGGTGCGGATGGGGCTCTGCCGGTCCTTCCAGGTGGTGAACATTTTCCCGGAGCTTACGGTTTTTGACAACATCCAGATCCCCGTTCTCGCGTTGCGTAAACGCGCACACCGGATCCTTTACCCTGTGGTCGGAGAAACGGATGTACATAAGGAAGTGATGGAGATTCTGGACAGGGTGGGGCTCCATGAAGAAGTTTGGACCACCGCAAGCGCCCTATCCCATGGCGACAAGCGGTTGCTCGAGGTGGGCATTGCTCTTGCCGCCGCACCCAAGCTGCTTTTCCTGGACGAGCCTACGGCCGGAATGAACCCCGTGGAACGGTCCAAGATTCTCAAGAATATTCAGAGTCTCTCGAGAGAAGGACAGACGAGCTTCGTGATTGTGGAGCATGACATGGACATTGTTTTTTCTCTCTCCGAAAGGGTGATCGTCCTCGATCACGGCATTGTCATCGGCGACGGTACGACCGACCAAATAAGAAACAGTGCGAGGGTAAGGGAAGTCTACCTCGGCGAAGAGGTCTCCTCATGATGCTGCAGCTTCTCCAAGTCAATACCTTTTACGGAAGTTCGCACATCTTGCAGGATGTGTCTCTCAGCGTGGACTCCGGAGAGGTGGTGGCCCTCCTGGGTCGAAACGGTGTGGGCAAAACCACCACCTTGCGATCGATAATTGGGCTTACACCCCCACGAAGGGGGTCCATCCTTTTTAAGGGCAAGGAGGTCATGGGAAAGCCTCCTTATGAAATGGCCTGGTTGGGTCTGGCCTATATGCCGGATGATCTGCGCATTTTCCCTGATCTTACATGCCGGGAGAACCTCGAAATCGCCGCAAGGATGTCCCGGCACTCAGGCTATTGGAACCGGGATCGCGTGGAGGAACTTTTCCCCGTGCTACGTGCCAGGCGGAACCAGAAAGGCCTCAATCTTTCCGGCGGCGAAAAAAAGATGCTGGGGCTCGGGCGGGCGCTTATGGCGAATCCGGAAATGATTCTCCTTGACGAACCGTCCGAAGGTCTTGCACCCATGGTGGTGACCAGCCTGATCCAGGTCATCGGGGAGATCATGGAAAGACACGTCACCATACTTCTTGCCGATCAGAACCTCAAATTCTGCCGCCGCGTGTGCAGCCGTGGATACATCATTGAAAAAGGCCGCATTGTCCATGAGGGAACCATGGAAGGGATCTGGAGCGATGAAGGGGTGATTAAACGGTATTTGGTTCTCTAACTCACAGGATCGGTTGGGTGTGGGCGCATATGATCTGTCCATAATGCAGTGGATTTCTCGCGGTTCTGAATAGGATTCTTCAGGAGGAAGGATGTCTCATCAGCTTTTTGACCTGAACGGAAAAACGGCTATGGTGACGGGGGGAAGCCGGGGGCTGGGGGAAGTTTCCGTGATGGCCCTGGCAAAGGCCGGTGCCGACGTGGCGGTGTGCGGCCGCAAGCCGGCGGATCTTGACCGTGTGTCCGGTGCGGCAAGGGCGATGGGAAGAAGGTCCATGGGGTTTGCCATGGACGTGACGGTTAAGTCAAACATACACAATTGCGTGGAAAAGATCCTCGATGAGTTCGGACGAATCGATATCCTGGTCAACAATGCGGGTGTGAACCACAGGGTCTCCGTGCTGGAATTTCCTGAAGAGCAATGGGATTTGGTTATCGACACCAATCTCAAGGGATTCTTCCTGGTAGCCCAGGCGGTAGTCCCCCAGATGATTGAGCGGGGCTACGGCAAGGTCATAAACATGAGCTCCATCCTCGGCAAGGTGGGACTTCCGAATCAGGTCGCTTATGCCTCTTCCAAAGGAGGCGTGGATCAGATGACCAAGGTCATGGCTTTGGAGTGGGCCAAGAAGGGGGTTCGGGTCAATGCCATCGGGCCTACTTATTTTGAGACGGAGCTTGTGGCTCCGCTCCGGGATGACCCTGAACGTTTTGCTTTCATCAATGATCGAACCCCAATGGGCCGCTGGGGCTATCCGCCCGAACTCGAAGGCATTGTAATATTCCTCGCATCTCCGGCCTCTGATTTCATCACGGGCCAGACGATTTACATTGACGGAGGCTGGACGATCTGGTGAAAGAACGGAGCGTCAACGCTTCTCTGATCGGGTGAAGCCCGGAAGGATACGCCGTGGCATCGATATATGAAGAGCGCCCCTGGCTCAAAAACTATCCCGAATGGGTGCCTCACGACCTGGAGATCCCACCTGACACTGCATTGAATGATTTTATGCAATCGGCATGGAAAAAACCTCACGCACCTGCCGTGCTCTATTTTGATCATCCTCTCTCCTATGGAGAATTGGATCGGTACTCGAACAGCCTCAGTGCCGCCTTCAAAGACCTTGGCCTTGAAAAAGGCGATAGAATCATCCTGGTTCTCCAGAATGTTCCCCAGTTTCTCATTGCCGTCTATGCTGCATGGAAACTGGGCTGCATTGTGGTGCCCTTGAACCCCATGTACAAGGAGAAAGAACTCACCTACTTCTGCCGGGATTCGGGGGCAAGGCTCTTCGTTACCCTGGATGAAACCGCGACCGGCCTGGATCCGGCCTTCCTGAAGCAGACCCCGGTCCGGGATGTGATCACCACTTCGGCCCTTGACTTCATTCCAAGCAAGGCGCAATTTCCGAAGATACTGGAAAAGATAAAAAAGGGACATGTCCCAGGCACGCTGGACATGCTGGATCTGTGTGAAAGATACAGCGGGAGAAGGGTTGAGGATCCGCACCTGGTACGGGAGCATATTGCCTACTTGACCTATACTTCAGGTACCACAGGGCCTCCCAAGGGCGCTATGAACACCCATGGCAACATCGCATTCAACGCCCGTGTCTATCAGGCCATGCAGCGGATCGATGACAAGGACGTCGTTCTCGGGGTGGCGCCCCTTTTCCACGTTACCGGAGAGGTGGCCCACCTGGCTCTTGCGGCCCTGGCGGGAATCCCTGTGGTGCTTTCCTATCGCTTTGACCCTGAAGAGACCCTTCGGCTTATCGAGAAGTGGGGGGTCACCGTCACGGTGGCCTCCATTACCGTCTATATTGCACTGATGAATCACCCGGATATCAAGACAAGAGACCTTTCCAGTTTCGTAAAGGCCTACAGCGGGGGAGCCCCGGTCTCAGAGGCGATCGTCAATCGGTTCGAGGACCTCACCGGCCTTTATCTTTACAATGTCTACGGGATGACCGAGACCAACTCGCCCTCGCACATCACGCCATGGAAGAACAGGGCCCCCGTGGACAAGGAAAGCGGGGCCCTTTCCGTAGGAGTCCCGGTGCCTAATTGCGTAATGAAGATCATGGACCTTGAAGAGGGGACGACCGACCTGCCTCCGGGGGAAGTGGGGGAAATCGTGGATTCCGGCCCCATCGTCATTCCCGGATACTGGCAAAAGCCGGAAGAAACCAGGCATGCCATTAGAAACGGCTGGCTTTACACAGGCGATGTCGGAAAGATGGACCAGGACGGATGGTTTTACGTTGTGGATCGCAAGAAGGACATGATTGTTGCTTCAGGGTACAAGGTGTGGCCTCGCGACGTGGAAGATGTGATTTACCAGCATCCTGCCGTCAAGGAAACAGCGGTGGTGGGGGTTCCCGACCCTTACCGGGGCGAGACGGTCAAGGCCTTTGTGGCCCTAAAAGAAGGGACGGAAAAGCAGGTGAGCGCGGAAGAAATCATGGCTTTCTGCAGGGAGCGCATGGCGGCCTACAAGTATCCCCGCCAGGTGGAAATCGTCTCTGAAATCCCCAAGACCCTTACCGGAAAGTTTCTCCGCCGAACACTGAGAGAGATGAAGAGAGAGGACGGATCATGAAAATCAAGAACGGGGCCGAGTACATGGAAAGCCTCAGGAAACTCCATCCGAGGATCTTCTACAAAGGAGAAAAGATCAAGGACGTCACCCGACATCCGGCAACGGCGCCCCATGTGCGGGCTGCTGCCATGACCTATGCTTTGGCGAACAAGAAAGACACCCGGGACCTGGCCACGACCACTTCCCATTTGAGCGGGCGCACCATCAGTCGCTTCACCCATGTGCACCAAAACATTGAGGACCTGATCAAGAAGATCAAACTACTTCGCTTGCTCGGCCAGAAAACCGGTACCTGTTTCCAGAGATGTGTGGGCCTTGACGGAATCAACGCCACATATTCAGTAGCCTATGAGATCGACGAAAAGCTCGGGACGGATTATCTTGAAAGGTTCAAGAAATGGCTGATCTACATCCAGGACGAAAACCTGATGGTGGTGGGCGCCATGACCGATCCCAAGGGCGACCGGTCAAGAGGCCCTGCGGAACAGGCTGATGCCGACCAGTATGTCCGCATAGTGGAGCGGCGCGACGATGGGGTGGTTATTCGGGGCGCCAAACTTCATATGACCGGTGGTGTGAACTCCCATGAGATTCTTGTGATGCCTACCACGGCCATGGACGAGAAATCCAAGGACTATGCCGTTGCCTGCGCGGTGCCTGTGGATGCCCCCGGGATCACCATGATCTTCGGCCGCCAGGCAGGTGACGACCGCCGGGACAAGAAGGAAAGGATCGATGTGGGAAAACCCAGGTTTGGGGCCGTGGGAGGAGAGGCGGTCATAGCCTTTGAAGATGTGTTCGTGCCAAGGGAAAGGATCTTCATGGATGGAGAAACCGAGTTTACGGGCTCCCTTGTCTACCGTTTCGCCGCACATCATCGGGCAAACTACGGTGCTTGCAAGACCGGCCTCATCGACGTGCTCATCGGAGCGGTCGGATATTTGGCGGAAGTGCAGGGCACATCCAGGGGGTCCCATGTAAGGGAAAAGATAACCGAAATGACCCACCTGAGCGAAACGCTCTACAGCTCTTCCATTGCCTGTTCCGCGGAAGGCCGGCCCACACCGTCAGGCGCCTATATGGTGGACACGATGCTGGCCAATGTGTGCAAGCAGAACGTGACCCGGTTTCACTTTGAAATCGCCCGCCTTGCCCTGGATCTGGCAGGAGGATTCATTGCCACTCTTCCGAGCCAGCATGACCTGGAAAGTGAAGACGTGGGTCACCTCGTTCGAAAGTATTTCTCAGGGGTGGCGGATATTCCCCCGAAGGAACGGATCAAACTGGGTCGTCTTATCGAAGCCATGACCGGCGGGACCGCCCTGGTCGAGTCCATGCATGGTGCGGGTTCGCCTCAGGCGCAACGCATCATGATCTACCGGGAATGCAATATGGACAAGAAAATGAAGCTTGCCAAGACACTGCTGGGCATTCATCAAAGAAAGAAGGTCTCCAAGAAGGAACATGGCCGCGGTTCGTAATGTCACCGGTACTGCTTGGGCCGGATGTTGAGGTTCTTGACCTTGTATCCGAAAAGGAGAATCAGGTCCGCCTTATTGTGAAGCACAATGGTCACGTTGAAATCCCCTCGCCATGCCGCCGGTGGAATGAGAGAGTTCCCGGTCAAAGATGCGTCCGTCTCCGAAGTCCTCTTTCAACCCCTCGAAAACGGTCAGGTTCGGAGCAATGAAAACAAAATTCCGGGCCATAACCGAATCGCTCTCACGCAGGGCCTGGAAGTAGGACCACACAATGGGCAGGCTCATGATCTTGGTCTTCCCTGTGCCGGTGGCCACGCAGGGCTGGAATAATTCGCGATACCAGTCCCGGTGCGCGGCGCGAAACAGGCTGCCCGGATCACCCCCGGCGATGACTTCGCCGACCGTTTCCCTTAACGGCTGAAAAGCCTGCCAGTAGCCGCGCGTCGCGTACAGAGACAAAGAGGTTTTCAACCTGCCGGGCCGCTTCCAATCGAAACGACCATCGACAGGGCCCTTTTCAAGACCCACCACGGGCTGATCACCGTTCCGTCATGCGGTTGGTCCTGTGCTTTAACCTGGGTAGGATCAAGGGGAAGATGGAGGAGGCGCCCGGTATTGTTATTCAGGGAAATAGAGCGTACGCTCAAAAAAGCTCTTGACATCCGGAATAGCAATATCTATATTATGAGCAAATGACCGAAACCGGGAGGCGAGATGCCCAGGCCCAGGAAGCCGAGATTCATACAAGGTCCGCCGGTGGCGAGAGCCTTTGAACCAGATCAGGTCCCGCCTTGGGGAAGAGCCCAGGTGGTGCTCCCACTGGAAGGGCTGGAAGCTATCCGGCTGGTGGACTACCAGGGGCTGGATCAAGAGACGGCATCGGGGATAATGAACGTATCCCGACAGACATTAGGTCGGATCCTGTCTCACGCGCGGGGCGTCGTGGCCGATGCCCTGGTAACCGGAAAGACCTTGAGGATCGAGGGCGGGCATTATTCATTGCCGCCCCGGGTTGGTCCGCGGAGGCATCGCCGAGGAAGAGGCGGGCCTGCATAAGGCAAATCGAAAGGAGGTGTTGAAGTATGCCTGGATTTGATGGAACAGGACCGATCGGGTATGGCTCCATGACCGGCAGGGGGCTTGGTTATTGTAATCCTCGCGTGGGAGCGGGCACACCGTTTTACGGCCGAAGACCCGGCTCGGGCCGCGGCTGGGGCAGAGGGTTCCGCCGTGGCGGCGGGGTCTTTGCTCGCGGCTGGGACTTCGGCCGGGGCCGTGCTTATCCCGGCGCTCCGCCGGCTTACGGTCCCTATGCCGGACCAGCCTACGGCACGCCCTACGGCAGGGACCCTCAGGAGGAGGCGAGCTACTTGAAGGAGGAGGCCGCCTCAATCCGAAACGAGCTGGAGGCAATTCAGCGAAGGATAAATGAGCTCGAATCCAAAGAGTCCTCGTCCCGGTAAAGGGCGGGACAAGCAGGCCGGGCCTTCCGGGAAGCCCGTCAACGGCGGCTGGAAGGCCCGGTGTCTTAAACAGGCTTAGCCGATTCCGGTCTAATACCGCATTAAACTTGACCTGAGAAGCGTTTTCGCTAGGGCGGAGCTTCACTATCGGGTGCTCCGCGTAGCCCCTAAAGTCCTGCTTACACGGGCAAACGAGCTTTTTCCTGACCACTATACATTGTTATGTGTTTCTTGTTGACACCCAAAGGCGGCTTCCGATATGCTGTTCCGCAAAAAAGCAAGTTCCTATCCTGTAACACGTCACCTAAATGCTATTCTTAAACGGGCTGTTAATCCTCCTGTGGCTCCGTGGCCGGTCTTTAGGTCGTGCTTCATACTTTATACCACAAAATCCGTAGGAGGGCTCTTTCATTGAAAACCTGTTTTCGACAAGAGTGAAAATATGAATAGAAGACATTTTCTTGGACTGAGCGCGACATTTCTTTCAGGATTTGCCGCAGGCACTGGAGGAGTAATACTTTGTTATAGTCGCCCAGTTATTAGCCTTGAAAAGCAGATAAGCCTTATGAGGAGATATAAGTATATATATTATCATGCAAATCTTTTGAACTATTCATTTCTTATGGCAAAAGCGGGAGAGCCTGTTATGGGCTATGAAAATATATCTAATAGACATATTAATATATCAGAAAATAGCTCTAATAAAATATTTTTAGAACTCTCATCTTATAACCTGCCTATCTCTTTGAGTTTTCTTGATTTCAGCGCCGGTTTTAGAGAGAATCAGGATGATTTTAAAAAGAGAGGCTATGTTTATTTCCTCTGGAAACATCCACTTATAGGGTGGCTTTCAGAATCAGACAGAGCAAGGATTCTTAAAGAAGAATCAGGAAATATTATAATTAAGGCGCTTGAGCAATTAAGTGACACCAGAAAAATGTACCTTGGCAGAATGCTAATAAATGAAGAAGTGCCGGATATTAATTCAAAATATCCCTATTTCATCTCAAGGGCATCACTTGAATGCGAAAATACCATAATATCATTTGATGACTTTCTCTTTGATGTGGCGGGAATCTCAGACAGGCTCGCTTTTTGGAACTTTGAAGGAAAGATTTATGAAAACAGGGCAGTTATTGAAAGCTATGTTTCCCATGCCGTTGATTTTTTCAATAGATACGAAGGAAATGAAAGCCCTGTTTTTGCTGATTCCTTGGGATTTCTCAGATATGAAATGGTAAAACAATGGAAAGGCTATACTGGCAAAGAAAATCCGTCAACTGATGAAATTATTCTGCAAGGCATAATGGCAATAGAAGAATTAAAGATATGTTATCATGAAAAAACACATATAGAAGGCGGGGATGAATTTCAGGCATTATTATCTGAGTTTGAATACCAAGGAAAAGACGGCAGACAAAGCATTAAGCCGTTATTGGAAATATATGTCATGACCACAGATAGAAATCATCCATATTATGAAATTGCAATCAAAGTTAAGGAAAACCTTGGCATTGATTTTAAAGGTCTAAGATAAATTCACAGAATAAATCTTTCTATTAACCGGATCGATGTACGTCACTCATCAGGTTCCCCCCGTGTGTTTCTCCTGTAAAATCCGAAAAGGGCAAGCCCGCCGGAAACGTTTTTGGTTCACAAACCGCACTCAGAACCTTGTCGACTGAGCAACCTCATTGCCCGGGACTCCAGCGCTCCTAGGGCTGTTTCTCCCAGATAAGTCTATGGCCCGTATACGGATCGAACAAGAACATAGACGGGAAATACTCGCCGGTTTTGGGGTTCTTTTTGATGTTGCCCGCATGATCCCCGATCTTGATGGCTGCCACGTCTTTGCCAGGAATGGCATAGGTTTCCTTGAGCTTTTCGGTTACCGGGTCCTGGTAGACATAGTAAAGAGTGCAAACCGGAGTTCCGGCCTGCCCTGCTCTTTTGGTGGAGATACTCGCTTCCCGAATGGTGAAACGCTTTCCCTGAGCATTGACCACAATGATCTCTCCCCTTTCGCTGTTACCGTAGTCTTTATCGCGCTCCCCAAAGATCACTTCGGATAAATCCGAGAGCGGAAAACTAACCCTTTGGGCGCCCATGATCCCATAAAGCGTATACGTATACAGCTTATCTCGGTTTCCCAGGTGATCAAATGCAACGGCCTCACCTTGGTGAAACAAAAGCGTTCCGCTAAACCCCGTCCCTCCGTCCTCGGCCGGGGCCGGGGTCGCAAATAGTGGAACAAGCATGATGACCAGGACAGTAAGCTTCATATATCTTTTCATCCAGCCCTCCTCTCATTACAGGCAAGAGTGGTATATGATCGGGAGCTCCGGCTCCCGATGATAGGGGTCGGGAAGAGCTGTCGCCCTCCCCGCCCTCCGAACCGTGCGTGCGGTTCTCCCGCATCTTATGTGCTGTAGCACATAACGCACACGGCTCTCCAGTCGGTGGTTTCACTATCGCGGTCGACTCGCCAGAGCACGGGCTTCGGTGATGGTGAAAAGTCCATGCTCAGCGAAGAAGGCATTGGACCAGCTGAACCATTTGCCTCCTTTGACGCCGTTCTCCAGCGCCGCCAACATGCGTTCCGTCCAGATCGAGGCTTACACCCCTCTTTGGGTTTCTCTGCCTTGTTTAGCCACTCTCGGCACTGGCGACACGACGCGAATGCGATGCCTCTTTCCGGATTTCACACATCCACCTTCCTGCCTCCCTTCCCTAGGCGCGGTTTTGCTGCCCGCGCTTCTCGCGGCACTTGCCGCTGCAGTACTATGAAGGATCTGACTCCTGCCAACGTCACCTCGCAGGCAGGTCTCCCCGCTTTACGCACGATGCCTTCCGACCATTCCGCCTCCAACCACCTGACGCACCCCTGCCGCAGCTTTAACACGCTACCCCTCAGCCCGGCAGGTCCCCTCTATCCGGGTAGAGACTTCACCATTCTCCTAGCAGGCTCGTCGGTCGCGCCCGGCCGAATCGAGTTCGTCATCCTACGGACTGGTCGTTCACCTCCCGTTGCTTCCCACCCCGCCTCACGGCGACGCAGTTACGTTCAGTTTCAGGCCCGGAGAGCGATAGGCCTGGAGAGGACTTTCACCTCTCTGACTTCGTGCGCTCACGGGCGCACAGGAGACCGGCATAGCCGGAGCGCTCAGAGACCGACTCAAGGATCGCCACTTCCACTTCGATGTAGAACGGGCAGTGTTCCTCACCGTGTTGCACCGCTTGATGGCTTCGGGCTCGGACCGTCACTGTGAACTGTGGCACACGGGGTACCGGATCGAGGGTGTCGAGGGGTTGATGCTCCACCACTTCTACCGTGCCATGGCCTTCCTCGGGAAAGAACTGGCCGATCAGGAGGCTGCAACCCCCTTCTCCCCCCGTTGCACCAAGGATCTCATCGAAGAGGATCTGTTCCTTGCACACAGGAACTTGTTCTCGAGCCTCGAGCTGGTCTTTTTCGATACAACATCCATCTACTTTGAGGGTCAAGGAGGCAACCATATAGGCCGTAAAGGGCATAGCAAGGATCATCGTCCCGATTGTAACCAGATGGTGGTCGGGGCTGTGCTTGACCAAGACGGCAAGCCCATCTGCTGCGAGATGTGGCCCGGCAACACGGCCGACGTCAAAACCCTCCTGCCCGTCGTCGAACGAGTCCGCAAGCGCTTCTCGGTTGGCAGCGCTTGCTTCGTTGCGGACCGGGGGATGATCAGCGCTGCGACGATGGCTGAGCTGGAGGCGAAACAGATCCCATACATCCTTGGGGCGCGGATGCGCAAGGTGAAGGAAGTCAAGGAAGAAGTCCTGTCCAGAGCAGGCAGGTACCGGGAGGTCCGGGCTGAGGGAGTCACCAGCCAGGACCCTTCGCCTCTGAAGGTCAAGGAGGTGCGGGTGGGGAGCAACCGCTACGCCGTGTGCTTCAACCCGGCCCAGGCCAGGAAGGATGCTCGGGATCGAGAAGCCATCGTGGAGTCCCTCAGGGATCAACTGAAGCGTGGAGCCAAGAGCCTTGTTGGGAACAAAGGATACCGAAAATATCTTAAGATAAGCAAAGATAGTGCTCAAATTGATGTTAACAAAATCAACTATGAAGCTCGATTCGATGGCAAATGGGTCCTGAAGACGAACACGGATCTCACCGCAGAGCAGGTGGCCCTGAAGTACAAAGAGCTCTGGCAGGTCGAGCAGGTCTTCCGGGACATGAAGACGGTGTTGGAGACCCGGCCGGTGTTCCACCAGCGCGATGATACGATCCGTGGCCATGTGTTCTGCAGCTTCCTGGCCTTGGTGCTTCGCAAGGAACTGCAACAACGCCTGGCTCAGAAGGGGCATCAGTTCGAATGGGCCCAGATCAAGAAGGACCTCAAGGAGTTGCAGCTGGTGGAGCTCGAAGAGAACGGGACCCGTATGGTCATCCGTACGGAGTGCAAGGGATGTTGCGGTAAGGTGTTCCAGGCGGTGGGTGTCGCACCACCACCGAGGATCCAGCCGATCGAGACCACGGCATGAGGAAGGAAGAGGTAGTGCCAAAGAATTTTTCATGCCAGAAAAGTGCCTGTTATCAGGGAATAAGTTTTTGAGCACTGTCAAACTTCAGCTTCAATAAACCTCATCCAACCGAATAATGACGCCGTAGGGTATTCCATTACTTGTCTTTTCCACAGCGCCGGCTAGAAGTCCCTCTTAACACTAAACGCCCCCGGTTTTCCAGTTGAAAACTAATGGCAGCATTAAACACGATCAAATATGCAATGGGAGAAAGACTTGCAGATAGCAAAAC
>CAYPSZ010000088.1:0-1840 GCA_964413125.1 uncultured Desulfobacterales bacterium | reverse complement strand
TGACGCCGGATTTCGACAGGGTTCTGTTCCGGCAGAAGCTTTTCGGATATACCCGGGAAGACCTGCAAATGATAATTGAACCCATGGCATCCACAGGTTCCGAACCCGTGGGATCCATGGGTGCGGATACCCCCCTTGCCGTGTTTTCAGGAAAGAACCCGCTTCTTTATTCTTACTTCAAGCAGTTGTTCGCCCAGGTGACCAACCCGGCCATAGACCCTGTAAGGGAAGAACTCGTCATGTCCCTGATGACGTTCATAGGCAACCCGGGCAACATTCTCACGGAGGTGCCGAACCACAGCCGGCTGATCAAGCTGCTCCACCCCATTCTTTCCAATGACGACCTGATACGTCTCCAGCATCTGGACTTGGAGGGGTTTCGGTCCCGGACTCTGCCCATGAGTTTTCCCGCCGGCGGATCAGGGGGCAAACTGGCGTCGGCTCTTGAGGATTTGTGTGACCGGAGCGAGCAGGCGGTGGGCTCAGGCGGATCCCTGCTGATACTGAGCGACCGTGATCTCCCGGAAGGGACCGTACCCATGCCGGCGCTTCTGGCAGTCTCAGCCGTAAACCAGAGGCTTGCCCGGAAGGGAGTACGCACTTCCTCCGGGCTCATCGTGGAGACCGGCGAGGCAAGGGAAGTCATGCACATGGCCCTTCTCCTGGGATACGGAGCCACGGCGGTCAATCCTTATCTGGCCTTTGACACCGTGGCGGCCATGGATCTGCGGCGGGAGCTGAGCCGGAACCTTAGTGTGGGGGTGGCCCTGGAGAATTACATAGGGGCCCTGTGCAAGGGGCTCCTCAAGATCATGTCCAAGATGGGTATTTCCACCCTTCGAAGTTACCGGAGCGCCCAAGTTTTTGAGGCTGTGGGGCTGAATCGATCCTTGGTTGACCGGTATTTCCCGGGGACCGCATCACGGATCGGCGGCATAGGCCTTGACGAAATCGCGCGGGAGGCCGAAGCCCGGCACCATGCGGCACACAATGAGCCGCCGGAACAGAGCGGGATTCTTCCAAGTGGTGGACAGTATCGCCTACGCAGGGACGGAGAGCGTCATTTGTGGACGCCCGAATCCATCACCAAGCTCCAGGAGGCCGTCCGGGAAGGAGCCCCGGGGGCTTACAGGGCATATACTTCTCTCATCAACGATCAGTCCGAGAGGCTCTTTACCCTAAGAGGGCTTTTTCGGTTTCAAAAGACACGACCCGTTCCTTTGGAAGAAGTGGAGCCGGCCTCCGACATCATAAAACGGTTCGTGGTCAGCGCCATGTCCTTCGGTTCCATCAGCCGTGAGGCCCATGAGACCATCGCCATCGCCATGAACCGGCTGGGAGGCATGAGCAACTGTGGAGAGGGAGGGGAGGATCCTGAACGATACAAACTTCTTCCCAACGGGGACAACCGTTGCAGTGCGGTAAAGCAGGTGGCAAGCGGTCGTTTTGGAGTGACCACGGAGTATCTGGTGAACGCAAGGGAGATCCAGATCAAGGTGGCCCAGGGAGCCAAGCCCGGCGAGGGAGGACAGCTCCCGGGCCACAAGGTGAACAAGGAAATAGCCCGCGTGCGGCACTCAACTCCCGGAGTAACCCTTATCTCGCCGCCTCCCCACCATGACATATACTCCATCGAAGACCTGGCCCAGCTCATCTTTGACCTCAAGAACGTCAATCCCGAGGCCGGGATCTCAGTGAAGCTGGTATCGGAGTGCGGCGTGGGGACGGTTGCAGCGGGTGTGGCCAAGGCCCATGCGGATATGGTTCTTATCAGCGGTTTTGACGGCGGCACCGGAGCGTCTCCCCTTTCCTCCATACAGCATGCGGGTGTGCCGTGGGA
>CAYPSZ010000087.1:0-2727 GCA_964413125.1 uncultured Desulfobacterales bacterium | reverse complement strand
CCATGTCAAGCGGATTTATGCCTCCATCCTGGTCTTTGGGGGACGGGGACCGCCGGTAAATGAGCAGAGGTTAAAGATGACGGGTCGGGGACGTCCCCATTTCACGCAAGCAGCCATTGCCACACCGGCATGACGGGTATGCTGCCGGCGTCAGGAACGATCCGCTCCCCTTCCTGGTCATAGGTCAGGATCAGCCCCTCCCGGATATCAAGGGCTTCCATGGCTTCTTGCAGACCGCGCATTTCCCGCCCTTCGTTTTTTGGGGTGATGTCCCAGCATACCTGGATGGCCGTCTGTGGTTTGCCGGCCCCCATGACGATGAAGTCGCATTCCCCCTTCCCTTTGTAATAAAAGCATTCGGCCCGGCGGCGGAACAGCTCCACTGCGACGCAGTTTTCAAGGAGTTTGCCTCTGTTCTCGGAAAAATCGGAGGCGAGAGAGGAAAACCCCGTATCGAGCAGATAGATCTTCTTGGGATTCATGATCCGCTTCCTGGCCGAATAACTGTACTTGCCGTGGGCGATTATGAAGAAGGCTTCCTGCAGGTAGCGGAGGTAGTTGGAGATGGTCTGCTTGCTGCCGGGAAGACCATGCCGCTTCAGGTGTTTCTCGAAGGTCGAGATCGAAAACAGGTCTGAGAAGGTGTTGAGGCTGTAGCCCATAACGGCTTCAAGGACATATTTTGCCTTTATGTTATAACGATCAAGAATGTCACGGTAATAGTTCGTGCGGAAGTAAGTCTGGAGGAGCTCCCTTTTTTCCATGGTGGTATGGCGCTTGAGGACCTCCGGAAAACCGCCCTCTTTGAGATAATTATCGAAGGCCGGCATGACCTTCCCACGCGCAGGTGTAAGGAGCGTTCGGTCGTCATAGGGAATGCCACCGTAACGCAGGAGCTCAGGGAATGAAAAGGGCAGGATAAGGATATTCCGGCAACGGCCGCGCAGCTCCGTTGAGAGTTCCCTTTCAAGGAGGCGCGAATTGCTGCCGGAAACGGTAATGCGATATCGGTTCTGATTGTGGAGCGTGCGAACCACACGACTCCAGCCCGGAAGCTGCTGCACCTCGTCGAAGAACAGGAAGGAAGGCGGCTTTCCGGCGACCTGCTGGAAAGCGGCAAGCAGGGCGTCCGTATCTGTTGCTTTGAAATTCGTGAGGCGGTAGTCTTCAAAGTCTACGAAGAGAATGTCCTCCCTGCGCGCCTTTCCCGATGCCAGAAGGTCCCGGATCAGTTGATACAGGTACCAGGTCTTGCCCGCTCTTCGAGGGCCGGCTACTGCGATGATGTCCGATGACCGCTCCAGGAAGATTTCCGGGGCATCCCGCCTTGCCGTAGACGGCAAAACCTTTTCCAGGAGCCATTCCGCGTTGATTTTCTTGAGAATTTCAGAATTCATCTAAAATTGTTCACCTCACCGAGCAATTATTTGAGAATTTGTTTGCCGAAGTCAAGAACAAAACCGGGCGATTAGGGACGCTGTTAAGTTATAAGGTTTTCTTTATCGCCTGGGGACGAGGGGGACGTTGGTTGAAGGCTTTGGATGAATACACGCTCGTATAGGTTGCGGGGCAGCGGATTGTGGCCAGGTGCGCGCCTCTAAGGACTTCAGCTCCCAAATTGACGAGGTCAATGAAGATTGCGATGAATGATCTCAAGTTAAAGCATCTTAGAGCAATCTTTTCGCCTCTTTTATTGACGAAATCGTAAAAATTCTCTCGCAAAGACGCCAAGACGTATACTTCCAGTATGCTATCGCCCTGAACTTGATAGTCCCAGGCGATGGATTTGAGGGTGACTCTTGGCATGAGAATGCTTCCTATTCTGCTGCGATTGCATTCAGAAAGTCCATGAACCCGTTCAGGTCTTCCTTTACCAGGCCCAGGCAATGCTCTACGTTGGCGGCCAATTCAGTCAGCCTGGCGGGTTTGAGATTGAAGGTGTAAATCTTGCGGACCAGATGGCGAAAGGCCCGGTATTCATCGAGGCAGTCTCGAGTTTCGCGGCTGATCACCGCAGGGCGCAGGCCCTTCATCTCAGCAGCCATCTGCTGCATAAGCTCCTGGTGCCAGTTGCCGCCCGAAGGCAGGGCGTCGTCCACAGTGCGGCCGATATCCTCGAAGCAGGACTCGACGCCGGCATAAAAGCTGTGCAGGTTGAGCGCCACGCCGTCCAGGTAGCCATCATCACCGCTTTGTCGTGCTTTTTCAAGTAATTGAGAGGCCCGCTGGGCCACACGCTCTACGTCCAGCAGAATCTGCCCAAGGCGGCCGGCCAGAGCCGGGTATGCTCCACGGCTTTTCATATTTCCTTGCCCTCCTGTTCGGTGCGTTGCCGCAGGGGTAAGGGAGCCTGTTCAACGGCGATCAGATCGACGGTGATCTCCGGGTCAAGGGCGGTGACGGCGGCCACGGCCTGGAGATAGTCCTGATCTGCAAGGCCCCAGACAGCTAAATCGACATCGGAGTGTTCACTGAAATGCTCAGGCCTTAACAGCGAGCCGAAGATAACCACCTTCTCCACTTGGAAGCATTCCCGCAACAGTGCCGCCGCTCTCCGGGCCACCTCCAGGCCGTGTTTGAGGCGTTGCCGTCGTCGCTCTGTATGGGCGGCGGCTCTAAGCCTGGCTGTTCGCCGATAGGCGGCCATTGCCTCCGGGCTTATTTTTTTCAATGCTTGCATAATGGAAAATTCTACCACACATCGGTCAAACCTGGCAACATGGCAAG
>CAYPSZ010000086.1:0-1722 GCA_964413125.1 uncultured Desulfobacterales bacterium | reverse complement strand
AAATCCTCTCACCCCGACCAGTTTTTATTCTTCCTTGGCTTATCCTCTCCTTTTTCCCTGCCAGTCCGACATCCGCGTCCGCGTTTGCACCTGTGACCTTTCAGGGGAAACGCGTCGACCCCCCCCAAACGCAGTTGGCGCGGCACGCGCCATGGTGACGCCGACGTGAATTTCCTAAGGGTATTTTCCTTGCTGCCCTGGCGTAAGCGCTTCCTGGGTCAACCTGGAGCCCGTTTTTCGGCGCTGGCAGGGCAGGGAGACCGTGAAATAGGCCCTTGACAGGCAGGATCGCCTCTGCTACCGTGCAAATAAAACGGCCCTCGATGGCCGCCCCGTCGCGGCCCCGAAGGCCTGACCCGTAACGCATGTGTAGATGCGCGCGATCTGGGGGCATCCTACCAGACCCACCACCTGCCTTGCACGCCAAGGAGGAGAAACCAGTTTGCGAGTAACTGACTTTTCTTCCTCAAACCTGAATATCGAAGGGCAAGCATTAACTATGTCTTGGACGCCGGAGTGGGTTCACGGAGTCCTTAAACGGACGTGGACAGGGCATAAGGCCCTTCGGGGCAATCCTGGATGAATCGTCAAAAATGGCTGAAGAAAGGCGGCCTTCCATCCCTGCTGTGGTTTAGGCAGGTTTGGTAAACCAGGACTTTAATGAGTACAAATAAATCGCTTTTAACACCCCCACCATCTCGGATAATCCAGAAGCCGCCATTGTTTCCCTTTCTTTCAGGCAAAAGGCTTCTTATTGGGGCTATTGGACTTTCCGTTGGGCTCCTTTTCTTGTTTGGAATGTTTATTGATTCCATGGAGGAAGACGCTGAAAAGCGCAATAGATTCGAGCAAGAGATGACCCCGCTTTTGGCACTTGGAAACAATATCGATCATATCCAGGAGCTTAAAGAGAGGGTCCTTGATGAGTCTACTGCTTGGGGTCGCACTACAGCCGAGGTTGCTGATTTTGAATTTCGCCTCCAGATAAAGACAGATGGATTGCCTGTTGACGTCGTGAAGCAGCTCCGGCACGCATCTTTCGAGCTATCTGAAGCGACGGGCGAGCCAATTGTTGCATGCCTCTTGGTTCTCAATAGTGCATGGCGAGAGTATGGGGGGAGCGTCGATTCTGTACAGACCTTGGAGAACAAGATTTTCTACACATGGCAAAAAACTGGGGTATCTTTTGAAGAGGTCGCTTATCATTTACCTGAACTGTTAGCTGCGGCAAAAGACGCTGGCCTGGATATCAATGAAGTGCTTGCCACGCTCATCGTATTATTAAATCCCCGGCCTACTCAGCAGCCGGCTCTTATTGGGGGTCGGATAAACCCGGAGGGACTAGAAACGGGGGTTGTCTATCGGGTGTCTGAGAAAACCTCTTTGATGCCGTACGTCAACCCTACCGAAGAACAGGTCTATGAAGCATTGGCTAATCCACAATATATTAGCCCGGGAGGTCTTTTTCGCGTAGTTGGCCACCCAACCGCAAAAGGCAATGATCCCTGGGGCTACGCAGACTGGTATCGTGTGGTTGTGAAAAATGCTTGGGGGCAAGATGTCACAGGATACATCAGCCCGACCGCTTTGTATGGTCAGGACCTAGAACGGATTCAGGAATGAAGTTGTGTGTGTCAAGTTCTGCAAAAGAGGACGATGATGTAGCGCCATGGTGATTGAGATATGTCCTTGGCTTTTCAGCGCCTCCTCCGGAGGAGGCGC
>CAYPSZ010000085.1:0-21250 GCA_964413125.1 uncultured Desulfobacterales bacterium | reverse complement strand
TTGACTGCAGCACTCTTGAGCGTCCCTCTGAGCTTGTTCACCACCAATGTGGCCAAGGCCTCGCCTTCCACGTCCTCTGCAATGATAAGTAGGGGTTTTCCGCTCTTCGCAACCTGTTCCAGCAGGGGGACCAAGTCCTTCATGGCGCTTATCTTTTTTTCATGTAGAAGGACATAGGGGTCCTCCATATGGACTTCCATCTTCTCTTGATCCGTGACAAAGTACGGGCTGAGATACCCCCGGTCGAACTGCATACCTTCCACGATCTCCAGCGTGGTCTCCATGCCTTTGGCCTCTTCCACGGTGATCACGCCTTCCTTGCCCACCTTTTCCATGGCTTCGGAGATAATCTCCCCTATGGTTAAATCGTTATTGGCGGATACGGTTCCGACCTGTGCGATCTCCTTCTTTTCCTTGGTGGGCTTAGACAGCTTCCTGAGCTCATCCACCACTGCATCCACCGCCTTTTCCACGCCACGCTTAATCGCCATTGGATTTGCGCCGGCCGTGACGAGCTTGGCCCCCTCACGGAAGATGCTCTGGGCGAGAATAGTTGCAGTAGTGGTCCCGTCACCGGCCACATCGGAGGTCTTGGAAGCAACCTCCTTCACCATTTGAACACCCATGTTCTCAAACTTGTCGTCGAGCTCTATCTCTTTCGCCACGGTCACCCCGTCCTTCGTCATCTTGGGGGAGCCCCATGACTTTTCAATCAATACATTCCTACCTTTCGGCCCCAGCGTGACCTTGACCGCGTCGGCCAGTGTATCAACACCCTTGAGCATCTTTTCTCTGGCCTTTGCGCTGTACTTGATTTCCTTTGCTGCCATAATACGATACCTCCTGACTGGTTATTCAATGATGCCCAAAATGTCATCTTCCCTCATTATTAAGTGCTCCACCCCATCAATTTTTATTTCAGTACCCGCATACTTTCCGAAAAGAACACGATCGTTTTTCTTGATACCCATGGGAATAATCTTTCCATCCTCATCGGTCTTGCCTGGACCAACCGCAATTACCTTGCCCTTTTGTGGTTTTTCTTTTGCTGTATCCGGAATTATTATGCCTCCGGAAGTCTTCTCGTCTTCTTCGATTCTGAGTACAACCACCCTGTCGTTTAACGGTCTAAGCTTCATCTGTACAAACCTCCTCTGTGTTGATAATGTCACAATTCCGCGGCGAGCATATTGGAGCCCACGGAATGAAGCCAAGCAGCTCCCAGGGCAAACCATATAACTTCCCGAAATCACTAAATATATAATGCGTTTAAATATTAACCACTAATTTTCTCTTGTCAAGACGCTGAGAAAATTTTTAGCGGGGCTTCTTGATACCGTATCGGTCCTCCAAGAACTGGCGATCCTTTTCGTCAAGAGACGCCATATAGCCCTTCCATCCAGGACACCACCCGATGTGCCACCTCCACAATCTTCCAAGTATGGATTGTTTATTTTTATCGTATTTGCCGCGAAGTCTGCATTTTTCACAATTGTATCCAGCCATAAGCTCTGCTTTCTTTATAATTATGGTTTCAATCCTTATGTTCATAAAGGTGAACGTCGCGCTGGGGGAACGGAATAGTGATCCCGCTTTCGTCAAATCTCTTCTTGACCTTTTCGGTGACTTCCCAGAGGACTGCGAAATAGTTGCCGGACTCGACCCAAGGCCGCACCACGAAGTCGACGCTGCTCTCGGCCAGAGCTGATAAGGCTATAACAGGAGCGGGTTCCTTGAGTATACGCTCATCGGACGATATGATTTCCTGGATGACGGTCCGTGCCTGATCTATGTCGTCACCATAACTGATACTGAAGACCATATCCACGCGACGGGTGCCTTTGCTCGAGTAGTTAACTATGTTTCCTGAGGTCATGGAGGCGTTAGGGACAATGACTGTCTTGTTGTCCGGAGTCTTCAGCTGGGTGGTGAAAAGCTGGATCTTCTCCACCGTCCCCGCGGTACCGCCTCCCTCGATGTATTCTCCCACTCGAAAAGGCTTGAATATGAGGAGGAGGAATCCTGCTGCAAAGTTGGCAAGAGACCCTTGAAGGGCCAGGCCCACGGCCAGTCCGGCCGCACCCACCACCGCGATGAACGAGGTGGTCTGAACGCCCAGTTGACCAAGGGCCGCCAGGGTGAAGAAAGCCAGAAGCGCATAGTACGACAAGTTACCGACGAAAGAGGATACTGTTTTGTCCACCTCCCGTTTTTCCATAATCCTGTCTATGATCCGTTGGACTACCCTGGCGGCCCAGCGCCCGATCACAAAAATGGCTGCTGCAGCAATCACTTTGATCCCATAAGATACGAAAAGATCCATGAACCGCTCGACAGATACTTCCATAGCTCAACCCCCCATTAATCGAGTTGAAGACACAAACCTCTTAACACCGTTTCAATCCGCCCGCACCATCCCGGTATTATTTTTATACCGGCAAGTGCGGTAACGAACGGGACAGACTCATATCTTCAAAGCCCCTGCCCGCAGAAGCGCTCCCACTCCATGACAGCTGCGGCCCCGGCGATTGTGCTGCCGTAAAAAAGGACGGGTGTGTCTCGGAGGAAATCTTTGATCGTGCCGTTTACAAGGGTGGTGCCGGTCACAAGGAGGAGATCGGCCCAGTTGATAACGTCTTCTTGGGCCTCGGCCCCCTCAATGGTTACACCCCTTTTTTCGGCCCCTATGTTGTTCGGGTCCAGGTCCAGCACCCGGAGGGGAAACATTGCAGCCAGTGACTCCACCATGGCGGGCTGAAAGCCTACCTGCCCTATCTTCACTTCACCGTAGCGGTTCAGAACGTGGCGGGCGAGGTCCGCGGAACATATGCTCGGACCCCGATCACGGCAGTGGATGGTACGATCAGCAAGTCCCAGGGACCTGAGGGCCGCATTCAAGGTGGCAACGAAGACCGCCCGTCTGAAGTTGTTCTCAAGCGGCATTTCGAATATCTCCTCGAGGGTCCCCTCGAAGTCGCCGTAGCGGTCGGAAAATGCCTGGCCCAAAGCCCCGTCCAGCTCGGCCTGCATGAGCCTCTCCCTGCCTTGCTGCAGGGGGAAGTCATCTCCCTCGGGGTTTCCTATGGCCTCTTCCGTGCTCAACGCCCGGGCCTCGACCCTCACCTGTCTGCCCATCAGGCCCTGGTCCTCGAGCAAAGGCCGCGCCTTTTGCTTGATCTCATCATAAATATCAGTCATGTCTTTTTAACTCTCATATTTTCACCTGTCTCTTGATCCCAATTTCAATATTATCAATTGGAGGTAAGGTCATGTTTTTGTCCACATTAACCAAGATCCATTCCTCCAGGGCTTCTTCCAGCTGATTTTTACACATCTTCAGGCTTGCAGCGGCTGCATGGACACCTGGGCATTCCCGTATCTCGCCGTAGTAAGTACCATTCTCTCGAACAATTTCATACCTGGCATGCCTCATGGCCACCTGAATATATCGCTTGATCAAATCCCTTCCTTTTTTTCGGAGTATCAAATCCTGTGGTAATTCTACATCCATAATGAATCTTTTCCTCATTTTTGCATACTACTGATCCTTCTGCCAGGGCCATCTACCCGACATCTCTACTTCCAGTGTTAAGCTCAGGAATGTGCGTATAAGAACAACGATGGCCAGAGCTCCTATTGTCCGAAATGTCAACTCCACTGCCACAGTATAAATTATATCCGCTGCAATTAGAAACTCGAGTCCAAGCAAAATGCCGCGCCCAAGTAATTGTCGGAGATCCTGATAAATTAAATTTTGCTGCTCATTCGTTAGCAGGCGTCTTCCTGCATTAATCAATGCGTATAGCGCAAAAAGAGTAATAATGCTAATTCCTATGGTTTCAATAAATGCTGCGCACCAAGCTGCTATAGGTTTTACGGAATGAATCACATAACCTCCTTATTTGCCTCCTAACGATAACGCTAACAGGTGCCGGATGGTTTTGTCGGGCCTTCTTGTAAAGGCAGGCGAGCCGGAAGCAGGGACCCGATGGAATCAAATAACGCCCCATCCGCGGCATGTTAAGGTGGAAAAGGAAACTTCCCGAAGGGCGAAGAGCGCTTTATCTTGATCAGGATGCTTATTTCAGCCGGAATGGTAAACTTCAAGGGTGCTTTGGTCAAGTATTTGTTTTGCTATCTGCAAGTCTTTCTCCCATTGCATATTTGATCGTGTTTAATGCTGCCATTAGTTTTCAACTGGAAAACCAGGGGCGTTTAATGTTAAGAGGGACTTTTAGCCGGCGCTGTGGAAAAGACAAGTAATGGAATACCCTACGGCGTCATTATTCGGTTGGATGAGGTTTATTGAAGCGGTATCAAGAACACACTCTTGTGCCGTAGGCTGTCTCGAGTATCCGAGCGGTCATATCCTTATTCCTGATTAGACGGCGGTCTGCGCAGGGCAATTAAGCAGTCTCTGCCATTGGTTGGTCCAAGTTTTAGGAAGTCGATCCGGTAGAAATCGTCATCATCGGCAAAGGTGGGTTATTTTACGGCTTGCCATGAACGACGAAGCATCGGCAGCTCACCCGGCGGCGATAACGCGCGCGGCGAGATAACTTACAGCGCCGTGGTGGCTATTGTGAAGGAGCGGAGGGCGCTGGAACTCATGCTCGTGAATAAGGCGGCTGGGTTTTTTTCAGGTCAAGGATAAACTGGGTTTTGCAGCGATATGGCCGAAACTTCTGCCGCATCCCCTGTTTCCACAATGGTTTCAAGAAACCCTCCCTGTGCAGCAATATCAAGTCCATCTCGGCTGTGACCCGGGAAGCCATCAACCGCATCGTGATCGCCAACTCATGGATTGGGACCAAGTAAACGGCCTACGCCGTGAATGCTTACGACGAGTGTACCTGGAAAGGCCTCCGCTCGCTTAGGTGCAGGCACTGGAGAAGCAGCTCGGGCTCTCCCCGGTGGCCGTGAACGCGTGATCTCCCTGAGTTTGACGGTGTAAAGTCTCACACCCCTCCTTCCGGCAACCAATACGAGGAGTAGACGATTACCGTTCGCCGGCCGTAAGTCGATTCCAGGGACGGTGTGCGCTTTCGGCTGATGTCCGGCCGGACTAACAGGACAGGGCAGCGGAATGGGCCCTACATTCCGCCGACAGCCGGGGCCAGGCCAACCTGGTCCCCAGGCTTCAGCACCGTGTCAAACGCCACGACCCTTCCGTTTACAAACGCGATCTTCAGGTTCTCCTTGTCCACGCCGGCAGCCTGAACCAGGTCCTCGACGGTCTGGCCCTCTGCGAGCTCGTACTCGGTGCTACCTTTGTAATCGCACGTCCCCGGGTTCACGAGTGAAGAAAAGCACTTTAGTTCAATCTTCATGGCATCGGCCCTCCCTGGTTTCCTATTGCTTCCCTTTGAGTTGCTTCCCCACATTCCAGCATGCGCCCCGTTCCGGCCCGAGGGACCAGTACTTCTTGCCGGCCATGTCGAAAAGAAGCAGTTTGGTGCCGTCCTGGACACACGTCTCCTGGATTTCTCCCACGAAGAGATCGTGCTCGGGAAAATCCACGGTACGGTAAAGGGTGCACTCCCTGCACACGGGGCATTCCCGAATCATGGGAGCCGTATCCAGCTTCCCGTAGAACACGTCGAACAAGGACGCCTTATCGGTGTTCTTGCCGGTCATGATGCCGAACCGGCGGAAGCCCTACGCGAAGCGAGGACCTTGAGCGTTGTATGTCCGCCGGTCGATTCTCGATTTGCACCTGAAGGTTTTCGAGGGCTTCCGAGAGGGTCAGGCGCAGGGTTTGCGCCCCTTTCATTGTCCCCGCGCCCGGAACGGGTCAAGGGCGACCTCTCGATAGGCCTGAATTTATTCAGTCGGCCCCGTCCCTAGGAAGCCTTCTCAGCGGTCGATTTGTATTTGGCATACACATCATGAACGCGTTTTTTCAGGCCTTTGAGTCTTTTTGAGTCCTCATCGGAGGAAAGGGTCGGCTCGCTGATGGAGAACAGCGAATTGCTGATTTCATCGAGGGCATGCTCCGTGGCCTGGCACCACTCGAGCGTACAGGCATCGATCATCTTTGATGTGTTGTCGATCTCTTTGTCAAGGGAATCCAGTGACTTTTCCAAATTGGTCAGAAAGGTCTTCCAGCCTTCATAGACTTCCTTGCGAACAATCTCATCGGGCAGGGGCATTTTTCTCTCCCTCCTTTACGGGTGAAGTGAACGTTGTAGCGGAATGATACCAAAGCAATCGCACAGAAGTCAACGACGAGCTGCAGATCCGTAGGGTTTACGATCACTTGGCTGCTCTCCCGGTAACCCCTCATTTTCTGGATTTAGTTGGCCGACGAGACATAGGGTTTATTGGCCACAATGCAGCCGTCCGCGAACTGGTTCATCCCGAGGGTGTTGACGATCTCCACCCGCTGGACCGCGTCCATGTAGATGCCGAGGTACCATGCATCCACTTCGTCCGGATGCACACCGGCCAGCAGGGCATAATTGCCGGTGATCATCAGCTGCACGTCCTCTCTCCCTGAGAGGAAATGCTCTGAATCCACAGCGCCCACCGGGACCGGCAGACGAGAGGCGATGGCCTCCGTCTGGCGGTCCAGTCTGTTTTCGGCGGAACCAGCTGTGTTGCGCGTTGAGCTGGTCCCCGAGGATCAATAAAAGCTTTTTTTCGCCTTTTACGGCCATGAAGGCTCCTCCACATGTCCTTCCTTTGTTCAAGCCCCAAAAATCCGTTCGAGTCTTGCGCATCGAAAATCAAAGATCGCTTCCAGGCGCTTCCTGATGATCAGAGCATGGAGAAGCCTTCCGAGCGGCCCGTATCTCAGGCCGTAGTGTACCGTGTCCGTCATTGCAAGGCCACCCGGGCGGGGCGCGTCCCTTCGCGCTCATCCTGCTGCTTGACCTGGCTGGAACGGGCTGTGCCGTTATTGCCTCACTGCACCCGGTCTCAGAAAGGTACACGTATTCCGGGGACCACCCAGGCGCCGTTCTGGGTGCCGGATCGGCGCGACCCGGGTTCAAGCGAGACAGCTCAGGAGGATCACCCGCTGCCCCAGAAGACCTCCTCCGGTCGCCTGCAGGCCTTGGCTTGCTCATCGGTCATGCTCATGAGATCCAGTTTCCTCAGGCTGGCCGGTTCCAGCTCTTCCCGAGCCACCCAGCATCCGCCAGGCAGGCTATCATCACGAAGGGCAGGATGCGAATGAATTTGCCCATGATCCCGGCCACGAACGCGAGCGGAAGAAAGGCGACGGTCAGGGTGCGTGTCTGTCGGTCGAACTCCACGACCCGGTGCAAATTCCCCTGCCAGACATGGTCTTCCAGGTCCTCGGTCCACCGGATAGGAACCCGTTCATTCGCAAACCTACGAAACCAGGCCACGTCGTTTGCCTCGGCAGGGCCCTGGAACGGAAGCCAGCGCCTGGCATATCTGCTGTCCAGGGACACGCGGATCTTGAGAACGCTGTAATCGGCCAGGGTCATAACCCAACGATGCGCCAGATCACGTTCTTCAGGCTCACGGTGATTTGCACGTCACGCATGGATTGGGCTCCACTCTGAGGAAATCGGCGTTTTCGAGGAGCGATCCGTCGGGACCGACCCCGCATCCGGTTCGGGTTCTGATTCACAGCCGCTGTCGTTATCCCTGGTAACAAAACCCTTGCGAGTCCGCTGGGTAAACCCCATAAAGAGACAAGAAGGAATGTTGTGAAAGGTTCATACCCACCTCCAGTGAGGAGAGAAAAGGATGCGTATCGAGCCAAAAACCTGTCCGGAACCGATGTCCGTGCGTGAGCGACTTGTGCCCATTCTGTTCCTCACGGCCATGTTTTTCCTGAGCTTTGTATCGCGGGTCGTTTTTTCACCCGTCATGCCCACCATCGAGAATCAGATGGGCATCACCCATGCACAGGCCGGCTCCCTGTTCCTCATGCTGCCCATTGTATTCTTTGCCTCGATAACAAGCTCCGGTCTGGTGTCCAGCCGTCTGACACACCGCCACACCATTGTGCTTTCCTCGGGGCTGCTCGGGGTCGCGCTGATCCTCTTCTCTGTCGAAGAAAGCCATGCGGCCCTTCGGTTGAACATGTTCCTGCTGGGGGCTGCAGCAGGTTTTTACACGCCATCCGGGATCGCCATCCTGTCGGCTCTGGTCAGCCCCAGGGACATCGGCAAGGCCATGGGTATCCACAACACCGCGCCCAACCTGAGTTATATCCTCGCCCCGCTGCTCTGCCACGCCCTTTTGGGCCGGGTTTCCTGGCGCACCGTTTTGGCCTTTCTGGGCCTTCCGGCCCTTTTCGCATCGGCTTCCTTCGCCATGCTTTAGAAGGAAGGCCGCTTTCGCGGGGAGCCGCCCAGACCCTCGGCTCTGGCCAACCTTGGCTCGAGGCCGCTTTTCTGGGTCATGATCCTGCTGTTCTGCCTGGCCCTTTCCGGCGGGGTGGGGATCTACGCGGTGCTGCCCCTGTATCTTGTCAAGGAACACGGCCTGGATCTGGATCTGGCCAACACACTCCTGGGCCTTTCGCGCATATCCGGCCTTTTCATGGTGTTTTTCGCGGGCTGGCTCACGGACAAGGTGGGTGAGAAGATGACCATCCTCGCTGCGCTCCTTTTGACCGGGATTGCAACCGTCTTGCTGGCCCTCGTTCCGGAGCCACTGCTTGTGGTCATGGTCTTTTTGCAGCCGGCGATTGTTTCATGCTTCTTCCCAGCTGCCTTCAAGGCCCTTTCCCAGATCGCACCTCCGAGCATGAGGAGCCTGGCGACAGGATGGGTGATCCCCTTTGGTTTTCTTTTCGGAGGAGGTGTGATTCCCGCCTTCATTGGGCAGATGGCGGCCTATCGGGGCTTTTCAACGGGCATCTGGATTACAGGGATGCTCATCGCCTGTGGCAGCTTTGTCGCGCTTTTCCTCAATCTCGAACGCTTTGATGAAGAAGGATGCTGAAGCTGTCCAATCACCCTACGCACATTCGGATGGCCTTGGTGATGGTTCGCATGTGTCCCTTTTCCGCCTGTGCGATGGACCAAAACGCTTCCCGGGTTTCTTCCTCCTCGGACCGCTCTGCAATGGCCCGGTGCAGGTCGTACGCTGCATACTCGACGCTCAGCGACAGCTCCATCAGATGGAGGCAACGATCGCCTTCCCGGTCCTCGATCCGCGCCAAGGCATCTTCCAGGCGTTCGCCGCTTTCGAGCAGCTCTCCGTCGAGGTCTTCAAAGGTCTTGTCGAATCCACCTGTTTCCCGCCCGGCCCTTTTGCGGTGATGATGAATGAGCCGAGCATGGGCCAATTCCTCCTTGGCCAACACGTTGAAAACATGGGAGTAAGGCTCCGATGCAAATCTTGCCAGGAGGATTTGATAAAACCGCCAGGCCCCTTTTTCGAGATCCAGGGCCTGGAGAAGAAGCCCCTGGAGGTTTTGGCTCTGGTCAAAGACCCGCACGTTCGGGAAATCCGGCAGGGTCTCCCCGTTCCAGGCGGTGATCCCCCCGGTAAGATTGTATAGGGTCCCTCCGACGAGACCGCGGTCCGCGGCAAACAGGGACCCCGCCTGGGAGCGCTTGCCACTTCGGCAGTAGAACACC
This sequence comes from uncultured Desulfobacterales bacterium, assembly GCA_964413125.1. Lineage (GTDB taxonomy): Bacteria > Desulfobacterota > DSM-4660 > Desulfatiglandales > HGW-15 > JAIPEI01. The sequence goes on along the minus strand of CAYPSZ010000085.1, from coordinate 11,681 downwards.
ACGTCCCTGTTTTCGGGAATTTCGCCAAGCCTCTTTTCCAATTCCGAGAGCGGTACGAGTTTTGCGCCGGGAATGTGGGCATCGGTGTATTCTTCGGGCTGTCGCACGTCCAGAAGCAGGTAGTCGGATTCGCGGTGCTTGTCCATGAAGGCCCTGAGCTCGTCCGGTTTGATCTGATGAATCGTGTTGGATTCCATGACGTTTTTCTCCAATGTTCGGATTCACCTCCTTGACCGGATTCGAATGAATCCGTGAGCATGGTTGGTATTTCATCCCCGGTCTGACCGTCGTTTCGATAAACCGCCTAGATGTTGTCTTAGACTTCAAGCAGAATATCACAAACGTGAATCGCCAGCCAGAGGCAATTCAATTTGACCCCGGCATGCGAGAAAAAGGACCTCGAACCAAACAATGGCTATCAGCGTTAGTTGGTGTTTGACCCTGCCTGTGAATTGGGTTATGCTTTGTTTAGTTTTTGGGGCTTCCCTTTCGAATTCTGACTGCAATTCACCCGTTTTCCGGCCCTGTCAATGCTCCTGATCCGGGGACGGTTTCAGGGGATCCTCAAGCCCTTCCTTTTCACCTGCTGATGGGGTTCTGTTCATGCCGCTGACCCGTCACCGACACACGGAATGACGAGAAACCATGCGAGTTCATCCTGTGGCAGCCTGCAGGTGTCGTAAATGATGTGTGATCTGATCTGACAAGTTGAGCCACCAAGACCGAAAGGAGTGCATCCCATGTACAGCAAAAAGACCCATCCCAGGTGGACCGAGTTGGCTGAGGCCCATCGCGACGGCAAGATCTCACGCCGCGAATTCCTGCGACTGAGCGCCCTGATCGGCGTCTCAGTGGGCGGTGCCGCCATCATGTCCCCGTTGGGCCTGCCCGTGGCACACGCTTCAACTCCGCGACGAGGCGGGGTCCTAAAGGTGGCCTCGGTCGTGCACAAGATGTCCAACCCGGCCCAGATCTCCTGGGGCAAAGCCTCCAACATTCTGCGCCAGGTGGCGGAATACCTGACGGTCACCGGCACCGACAATATCACCCGTCCTTTACTGGCCGAAGGCTGGCAGGCCAGCGAGGACCTCAGGACATGGACCTTTGATCTCCGCCAGGGAGTCACATTCAACAATGGAGACGCGTTCACCGCCGATGATGTGGCCTTCACCATGAAGATGTGGCTGAACAAGGACGTGAATTCCTCCATGCTGGGCCTGGTAGGGAGCTATCTCTCCGCTCAGGGCATCGAAAAGACCGGGGGCTACCAGATCAAGCTTCATCTCGACCGCCCCGAGATCGGCCTGCCCGAACATTTTTTCCATTACCCCGCATTCATTCTCAACCACAGGACGTTTGAGGGTGACTTTCTCAAGGCTCCGCACGGCACGGGGCCGTATCGCCTCAAGACCTACGAGGAAACCAATCTCGCCGTGCTCGAGGCACGCAATGACTATTGGCAAAAGGGAGACGACGGAAAGCCCTTGCCCTACCTGGACGGGATGACCTTCATCGAGATCGGAACCGAAACCGCACCCCAACTGGCGGCCCTGATGTCCGGGGAAGTGGACATGATCGACCTGGCCGATGCGGGCAGCCCGGACCTCATGCTGGCGGCTCGAAAGGCTCCCAACCTGGAAGTCAAGTCGGTCACTACCTCGCAGGTGAGGGTGCTCCGGATGCGGACTGATCTGGATCCCTGGAAAGACAATCGGGTTAGGCAAGCCATCAAGCTTTGCCAACGTCGTGACAAAATCCTCAAGCTGGCCTATTTCAACGAGGGCGCGAAGGGTCAAGACTTCCACGTCTATCCCGGCCATCCTGAATACTGTCCACAACCCACGCCGCCATACCGACCGGAAAAGGCCAAGGCCCTGCTCGAGGAGGCCGGATATCCAGACGGGCTCACGGTGGAAATCAACGTGGGTGCCGACTGGTCGGACGTGATGCGTTTTGCAGAAATACTTCAGGAAGACGCCCAGCCAGCGGGGCTGAACCTGAAGATCAAGCCCATGCCCGTCACCCGATACTGGGAAAAGTGGACCGAAGTGGGCCTGGGCATCACTCCCTGGACCCACCGTTCCCTGAGCACCATGGTGCTCAATTTGGCCTACGGCGCGGATGATGGGGGCCAGCCGGTCGCCTGGAACGAGACCCGCTGGGTGGACCAGGAGTTCTTAGAGCTTCTCAACCAGGCCAACGGCACGCTGGATGTCGGCCGGCGCAAGAAGATCTTTTGCACGCTGGAAAACATCCAGCAGGAAAGAGGCTCCGTCGGCATCCCCTTCTGGCAGAACCTGTGGACGGTCACCAACAAGCGAGTCAAGGGCTTCGAGCCCCATCCGAACCTTTACATGTTGTTCAACAAGGCCTATTTGGAAGCGTAGAGAAATGTTGGCCGATAGGTTCTTCACGGATAGAAGGGGCTCAGGAAGAAGATGAGGAAGGGCCTTCTGCCCCAAAATCCGAGATGAATTGCGGAAGCCCTTCCTTATCGAAAAACGCAAATTTGGCCGACCGCTAAATCAGAATGATTTCAGAGCAACACCTGAACAGCCCTATATTAAGCGGTCAAGCCGGCTGCGAATCAGACAGTCTAGCCCGCTTCAATAGATGGTTTAGCGGTGCCTCCCCCTTTTTCTTGCATTTGACAGCGAACCATCCTTTCTTCTTTTCTTCAAGTGCATCGATTTCCGAGAACCCAACTCTTCCAATACTTCTCGAAATTCTTCGATGCTTAGATACGCCATTCCAATGGCATCTACAATGCGTTGACTTCTACGATCGAATTTCTTGTTTTTATAAACGGCTCCCACAAAATGCAGTTGTCCATCTTGCTTGGCAACTCGATGAACTTCTTTTAGGTCATTACGAAAATTTGACAAGAAATACGGGGGCTCAAAAGCGGTGAACTGATAAAAGGCGGTGGCCTGTGGCTTCCTGGTTCGGCAGGGCGAAGGCTGGGGGGATGACGGATGGATGGCAGGCTAGGAGTAATTCAAAACCAATCACAAAAGAAGAAAGCTGATGTTACGGGGGGTTATCGAACACCGACATCACCAGCGCCCTCCCCTGCCTGGGGGCGGTCAAGGAAGCGGGCCTGGAAAAGGTGGCAATCGGATGTCTGGGGGCGCTGCCGCTCGGCGTGAAGCCCGTGATAGTCAATGCGAATCAAGTGCAAGCCATGTCTGTATACTAAGAAAGTAATTTCTGAACAAGGCCTTACAAATATATTCGTGCTGACTTTTTACTTACTAATTGTATGTCTTTCGTCTTCTTGAAGTATATTTGATTCTTCTTCGAGTTTATGGGATAAGATTGCCCAAGCTAAATATCCAGTTGTCATTTTATTTTTGTTTTGCTATCTGCAAGTTTTTCTCTCATTGCATATTTGATCGTGTTTAATGCTGCCATTAGTTTTCAACTGGAAAACCCAGGGGCGTTTAATGTTAAGAGGGGCTTTTAGCCGGCGCTGTGGAAAAGACAAGTAATGGAATACCGGTTAATGGCACACTTAGGGCTGGTGAGTTGGGCTTGGAGCTCGGGTGGGTTTCCCTCCAGTCCCGAGTGGTAGGAAGTGTAAATACGGCTTGGCGTTATGACAGCCACACATAGAGGGGGATTGACATGAACAATGCAATGGGTGTTGCAGCGGCATGCCTGGTCGGCCTTGGCCTGGCCTTTGGGGGCTGTGGTTCATGGGAGACGGGTAAGGGCCGTGCTGCGGATCGATACGTCACTGTCAAGGGATTGTCTGAGAGGGACGTCACAGCGGATGTCGCCTTGTGGCCCTGAGATTCGTATCCACGGACGATGATCTGGCCGCGGCACAGGAGAGGATCAGGCAGAGTCACGAGGCGATTCGGTCGTTTCTGAAGCGTCATGGGATCGATCGTAATGGTCCGCTCGAACGATCCCGAGTCCATTGCCCGGGCCGGCAGGGAAGGTTGGTGCACCGCCCTCTTGTGGAAAACGAATGGGTGACCATGAGCCTCTTTGCAATGGATGAGGGAGAGGCCTTTGACACCCAGTCGTGCCGGGAGACGCCTGCTTTCATATCATGGCCGGGAAGGCCCGAATCAACATCGGTGGAAAAAAGGTCACAGCGGAACCCGGGTAGGCGGTCGTAATACCCGCTGACGTTCCCCACTCACTGAAAGCGCTCGCACCACTCAAGCTGCTCTACACCCTGATAAGTTGATTGCGCTGGAAACACGCATGACCGATGAACCGGACATTCTTAGTTGATCCGGCCTCCCCCGCTCAGCTCACCAGGATCACAGGGGTTTCAGTCAAGCCGTTTACGACTTTCTGGGATATGCTTCCCATCAAGAATTTCTTCATGCCGCCCCCCCCTCTTCGCCCAAGCACGACGGTGTCATAGCCCTTGACCGCCTCGCTCAGGATATCCCGTGCGATGCCTTCCTTCAGGTTCTTTACCTTAATGGTGATGGCGCCTTCCGGGAATCCCGCACTCACTAGCCGGGCCTTTGCCTGTTCCATGGCCAACGCAACGATCTCCTTCTTCTTGTCCTCCAACTCGCAAAAGGCCTGTTTCTGGCTCATGAAATAGGGGGTCAGGCCGGGGCTGTTCATGGCGCACAGGGCCGCCGTGTCCGGAATAACGCTCATCAAGGTAATCCCATGGTCCGGCGTGAAATGACGGCAAACGAAATCCGCGGCGCGCAGTGCATTCTCCGATTCGTCCATCGCAATCAGTACGTTATGTCCCATGTTTTTTGTCCTCCTTTAAGCGGAAGCCCGCGGGTAATTCAGTGGTCATTTGATAATGGCTTTCTTGGCCTTCTCCACAGTCATTCTTATCAGCCTGTACACGAAAACCATAATGGGTTATTATATCACGAATTACTATCCTGAGGAAAGCCCTCATGACCCGCGATTTTCGATCCGACAATCCGCTGACGCCTCCCCTGGGTATTGAAGAGGATCTCCGTTGTCATACGGGCTGGCCGGAGTCCTTCAACCGGTATTCTTCCCTGAGCATTGTCACCCTGGACATTCATATCCAAAAAGCATGACAGCGGGGGAACTACTTCAGATCCGCTTAATTTATCGTTATCAGAGGCGTTTCATTCAGGCTCCGGCGGAATACAAAGTACCGGTCGCCTGATAAATCTCAATACCCTTTCCGTAGTGCTGCCGAAAAAGATGGCCTTCATGTCGTCCGAATTACCTTTGCTTCCCATAATGATCATCTCAACATCATTCTCAACAGCTTTCTTGTTGATTTCCATACATGGTGTCCCTTCACAGACAATCATATGGGTACTTTTTTCATCCATTTCTTCGCTACGAAGAAATGTGCTGAGCTTGTTCTTGGAATTGATGAACAGTTTCTGCTTGATTTCTTTTTCCGTGCCTAGGCGTTGATGAACACAATGTTTTATGAAATCCTGATCAATAACGTGCAGCACCAGTATTTTCCCGTTGTTGCAATCGGCCCAGGGTTTTGCCCTTCTAAGGGCGAGCCTTGAACAGTGAGAGAAATCCACGGCCACCAGAACGACCGGGCATTTTACTTTCCTGTCTTCCTGTCCTGATTCTGGAATTTCCATTTCTCCTCCAGGGCACCGAAACCGTGTAAGTGTTTTCAACCAGATTCGCAGCTGATCCGGCGATTGCTTCGTGTTTCTTGGGCTTCCATGCCCGTTCCATCTCTTCTCGACATGCAGTTTGCCTAATGTGAAAGATGGATGGTTTTCCCTACGCCGCTCTCAATGTAATCATCCTCGAATTCCCGGTTGAAGAGTGCTCGGGTCCCGTCTCCACTGCAGTGACAGGGGGAGACCTTCTGCACGGAAAGGAGGCGGAGCTCTTTGGCAATGGATTCGATGCGCCAAGGCGGCTCCCCGCCAAGGTGAAAACATCCAACCACCAGTTTCACCGTGTCTTCTCCAATGACTTGTCGTGCTTTGCTGACCATGCTCACGATGCCGGGGTGAGCGCAACCTGTAATGACCACCAGGCCCTCCTTTGTCTTCAGGGCAAGGGCCTGCTCCCTGATTCCGCTGCCCTGTTCCCCTAAGGATTATCAAGCTTGCCTCCATGATTTAAGAGTGGGACTCAGAAGACCTATCGATTAGGTCATAGCAATGCACGTGCCATTCCTACTAATAGGGCCCGATACATGGTTAGTTCCAGCAATACAGATGGGTTAAATACATACAGGAGAGGGATACGGAAGGCTTGTTCCCGGCAGAGACTCGCCTTTTTGCAATGTCGGCATCCGGTGAAGTTGCAATCACGCGATCCAAATGCCGGGCGCCGTCTGGTCGAAAATCTTGAAAATAGCTATGTTATTCCACCACCCAAACCGTGCAGTTCCGCGCGTGGTTGACGATCTTGCTGGAGATGCTTCCGAAGAGAAACTCCTCGCTTCTGGAGAGGCCCTGACGGCCGACAACTATGGTGCTGTATTGGGTTTCATCACGTTCCGCCAGGATGCACTCGGCCATGGAGGGACAGTATCGTAGTGTTGAGCGGACGCTTACATCTTTCGGGTCAAACCCTTTTTCGATCAGGAACCGGCGATAGTCTTCAAGCAGGGCCTCAATTTTTCTGGTATATTTGGAAAGCCATTCGTCCTTCTGTTCGGCAGTGGGGAAGTAGTCTTCTTCGGGTTCGGGGACCACGTGCAACACGGTGACCTTGAAACCGGGCAGGCCCCCAAGGAGCCGGCCCACGTATGAGACCGCGCGATGGGAGTTCTCCGACTCATCCACAGCGATCAGTATATTTTTATTGAAGTCTTTTTCTGCCTCTTTCATGTTTTTTCCTCCTTGTATTTATCGTATTACGAAGTAGTTTTTACCATAAATAATGTCTGCAAGAAATCTCTTCAGGTATTTGACCACTCCTCCTTTGAGTTCTTAGTGTCCTTTGTGGTGAAAAAAGGCTTTTTATACCACGAAGATCACGAAGTGCACGAAGAGAGGGAAGAAGCATATCTAAATCGTATTTGTGGAACCATGTACCTAGGCCGCGGAAGGGCCGGCAACCATCCGGTTGACCGGGATTGGGTTCAATGAACGGCTTTGACCTGTCCCAGATCGTTCAAGAGCTGGGATGTATGTTCATAAAACCGGTTGGCTCCCCTTGAAAAGTGCATCAGCACCCGGTTGATGGATTCGGGGATATAAGGGTAGACCTTTTTGAGGTTCACCACCCGGTGATGGAAGACAATATTAAGGTCCGCCTCGCTCAAGATGCTGAGACAGGCGTGCCCGTGCTTCTTGAGATTGGGCAGCAACACATCCCCCATCCCCGCCAGGAAAACGAGGATGTTACCCAGCCCGAACAGGTCATAGCCGTATATGTTTTCCCTGTGGCGATAATTGAAGTCAAAATCGATCCAGCGGTAATTTCCGGTTTCCTCGTCTATCAGAATATGGTCCCGCCGGATGTCGCCGTGCCTCTCCCCGTTGTCATGCAGGAAGTGGACAGCCTTCACGCACTCGATAAAGCGGTCCAGGATCCCCGGAAAGTGCTCATGATAATAGGCCTCGTGGTTCATGTCCATTCTTCCCACATGGGTTGCCAGGGTCTTGCCTTTGATAAAATCCAATACGCGGATAATGTTACCCTTTTCATCGAGGGTGGAGTACCCGTGCATGAAGTTTTTGTGCGAAGAGACGAGTTCGAGGATCCTGGCCTCCTTTCCGGGACTTCGAAAACACTCGAATTCGATGTCTCCGATACGGGACATGAACTTCTCATAAAAGACCAGCTTGATGATCTTGAGACTCCCGTCCTCCAGGTCCACGGCGCGTTTGACCCAGAACTTGACATCATCCTCCATGCCGAATCGCTGTTCCTTGGCATTATGGCGTATGAGATATGATCGGTCTTTGAGGAGTACGATGTCGTCGTATTCCACCCGGAAAAAGTCAGTGGTGTCTGAGTGAACTCGAAATTTTTTTGGCACCTGGTGGGAAGGGAGCCATCGGGAGGCCATCCGCCTTAAAACTTCCTGGGTCGGGATCGTCATTATGAGTAACCGTGTCAGGTGAAACTAAGAGAATCGTTTTTGCCGTCATTTGAAGGGCCGTCAATCACAAAGACTTTTATAATGAAATTGGCGGATCCCGTCAAGGCGGAGCCTTTTGTTTCGCAGGCCCCCTGTTTTGCAGGCCCCCTTTTACTTGAATGGCTGAACATGATAGAATTTTTATCAATCCCAAGGTCGGGAGAATTGTGATGGGAAGAAAAGAGTAACTCCATGTTAATTTTATGTAAAAGATTTAAAAGGCATTAATCGCAATGGATATTGAAATAAAGGTAGAGAATTATCTGAAAGAGCGTTTCGGGTCGAAGACCAGCCTGATCTCCATGGAACGGCTCGGCGAGGGAGTGCAGGGTACTGGTCATAGCCAATCCGAAATTCTATCCGGAGGATAGGACAAAGACCAAGAGGAAGCTGATTGATTTCGGGTTTTCAGTCTGCAATACCACAAGCTTCGACCCTGAGAATATCGCACAGTATCTGGAGGGCCGATGAGCTTCTGTCTGTGGTTGACCGGACTCCCGGGTTCCGGCAAGAGTACGATCCTGAAAGATTTGTTGGGGATATTTTGTGCATATGGTACGGACTATGTGCGGTCCAGGTGGTCCGGCCTGTTCTCCAGTGAAAAGGGGCGGACATTCTGAAGACGGCTGTCGAGGCGGCTTTAGGGGCAGGCCGGGTCATTGCTGAACGTTATCCCGGTGGGAGCGGCATAACCATGAAAGGCTTCCCTGATCTGGTCACGGACGCTGATACCGCGGCCGAGTCATTTATCGTCGGGCTGATCAAGACGAGATTTCCGGATCATGCCGTGCTCTCCGAGGAGGCAGGGGGCGACTTCATAGGCAATGGATACACCTGGGTGGTGGATCCATTGGACGGGACGACCAATTATGCCCACCGTCACCCGGTTTTCGCCGTCTCCATCGGGGTGCTCAAGGGAGGGAGCCCGATTATAGGAGTAATTCACGACCCCTTGAGAGACCAGACGTTTGTGGCCCGACGGGGGGGCGGGGCGAGTCTGAACAATGTGCCTGTTCATGTGAGCGGGACAGGGGATTTCGGTACCGCATTGATAGGGCTTGATTGGGGTCACGACAATGTGGCGCGTGGTCAGGTGGTAGGCTATTTGAGCCGAATCCTTCCTGATTGCGGGACAGTGCGTGTATTGGGTTCGGCGGCGCTTGCTCTCGCCTATGTGGCGGCCGGCCGGCCGGAAGCCTATTTTCATATGGGGCTGAAACCCTGGGACGTGGCCGCGGGCATGCTCCTGGTAGAGGAGGCCGGCGGGCTCTGCACCACCATTCAAGGTGATCCTTACCTGGTCCAGATGCCTGACTGCGTAGCGACGAACCGCCTTATTCATGATGAATTGCTGGCAGCGTTCGCCCGCCGGTCCTGACTTCCTTCTTACCACCCAAAAACAAAGAGCAGCCCTCCTGTCGCCAGCCCGAAAGCAAGTTATGTGATTGAAAACCCGATAGGGTTATGTCGGGTTATACAGGCCCGGCACATCCTTTTTCGGACGTCTGACTTTGGGTAAAATAACGGTAAAAGTAGACCCTTGCCCAAGCTTGCTCTTAACAGCCACTTTTCCCCCATGGCCTTCTACAATTGCTTTCACAGTCGCCAGGCCTATCCCCTCCCCCGTCTTTTTCCCCGCTGTTTTCCCTCGGCTAAAGATGTCGAAGATGAATGGGAGGTCATCAGGATCGATGCCCCGGCCCTCGTCCATGATGCTGATTCGGACCTCCTGATCGGTTTCCTTTGTAGATATGGTGATGCTTCCTTCTTCTTTCGAAAACTTAAAGGCGTTATCCAACAGGTTGGTAAAGGCTCTCCTCAGCCTTTTCGGGTCCGCCTCAATTATCGGCAGGCTTTTTTCATTCTGCAGTTCCAGTTTGATGCCGGATTGCATGGCCCTTGATTGGTAGGCATTAAAGATCTCAATCAATTCCTTATCCAGAGAGGTGGCCTCAAAATTAAGTTTCAGCTCACCTGTCTGTAAGCGGGCGAATTCGAGAAAGTCGCTGACAAGAGAATCCAGCCTGTGGACCTCCTTGTGAATTATGCCGATATAGTCGCCTTGTTTTTCCTCAGTCAAATCCGTTGCCTTCTTGCAGAGCCGCAGCGTAAATCCCCCGATAATCGAGAGTGAAGACTTCATGTCATGGGCGAACATGGAAATGAGGTTCTCCCGTTCACGCTCCATGACCTTGAGAGAAGATATGTCCTGGAAGGCCTCCACAGCGCCGATCAGGTTGCCCTTGTTGTCCAGCAGGGCTGCCGTGTGCATCCTGACGGGAATGGTTTCTCCGGCCTTGTCCTGGATCGTGGTCTCTGCCTGCAGCACGGGTTGGCGTCGATAAATAGCTGTTTTTAAAGGGCAGTGAAGTTTGCACAGGCCCCCTTGCAATAGTTCCCCGCAGTAGCGGCCCAAGGCCTCTTCTTCGGAATATCCGGTGAGTGCCCCTGCCCAGGGGTTGAAACTGGTTATTATCCTTTGAGGGTTTACTGTTATTACGCCGACCGGAAGGCTTTCTATAACGAAATTGCAGAAAGAAGTATCCTGGAGATCTTTCTGGCTCCCGAGGTCCCCTGGCATGTCAGTTGTATTCTCTTGCATTCGTCCACCTCCAATGAAACCGGGACTGTTGATAACCATAGCCGGGAATACCCTTCAACAAAGACCGCTTCATCCCCATCCCTGAACGGATGCCGGAATCCGGTTCCCGCTATTGTTGTTTCGAGAATAAACGGCTTTCCTCCCAAGGTAAAATTTCACTGTGCCTAACCTTCTGCCAACAGGTCTATCCGATCTTCAGCCAACCAGGACGCATACCGAGGACACTGTGATATATCTTCAGGTTCGACGTAGGGATAGGCCTTGATTATCTCCTCTGGAGTCATCCCATTCGCTGCCAGGTTAAGTATTAGATAAACCTGCACACGCATACCCCTGATACAGGGTCTGTCATTCATAACTTCAGGGTCGACAGTGATTCGATCAAAAGGCTACAATTTTGTAATAACGATATGCTCCGTGTTCAACATCTTGAATATTTTAGCCCGTTAGAGCTTCGGAACTCTTTGAAAGACAATACCACTGCCGGCTGAAAAATAGAAGTCCCTTTGGTATATATGATGTCTTGCTAACGTCTTATGTTGACTACAGTCCTGTGCCGGTGGTGGGTTTGGTGGAATAGAAGGGCTCGAAGATCTCGTGGAGATGGTCCTCGGGGATTCCGGGGCCGTTGACAGAAAGTCAATGCCGGAGCATCTTGCGGCAGATATATTTTCGACCGTTGCCGGGATGTTCTACGGATGGATGGCAGGCTACGATTGATTCAAAATCATTGGGTTTAATATATTAACCATCTTCTTAAAGTATATTTTATTCTTCTTCGAATTTATTGGATAAGATTGCCCAAGGCAAATATCCAGCGGTCATTTTATTTTTGTTTTGCTATCTCCAAGTTTTTTCCCCATTGCATATTTGATCGTGTTTAATGCTGCCATTAGTTTTCAACTGGAAAACCAGGGGCGTTTAATGTTAAGAGAGACTTTTAACCGGCGCTGTGGAAAAGACAAGTAATGGAATACCGGTTAATGGCACACTTAGGGCTGGTGAGTTGGGCTTGGAGCTCGGGTGGGTTTC
>CAYPSZ010000084.1:0-1774 GCA_964413125.1 uncultured Desulfobacterales bacterium | reverse complement strand
GAAGCAGGACAAAACCCCGTGTTTCACCATCTGTTTTTGCGGACCCACCAGGCAGCCTAAACTCCATAACCTCCTGTTTTATAACCGTATTCCCGTTTTCTGCCTCATGCGGAGTGTTTCCGGCACCCTTCTTGCCTTATACCAGGGGCAGGGCAGCGTTTTCAGGGTTGGCCAATCAAGAAGCAGCTTCCTATCCTGCAAGAGGTGGACGAGATGACGCGACCGGAGAAAGAGGAAAAACCGGACTGGGGACACCGGAGGAGGACATGGCTTTCATTCCTCCTGCTGGGATTGGTTCTCACCGGTACTGCCTTGCCGGCCCACGCAAAAAAGGGGGTCTATGACTGGGCCTATGTCCGGCTCGACTATGCCCGGCAGGAAAAAGTTGAAGCGCTTGAGAGGTTCTCCAGTCGTATCCATGAACTGGCCCGCCGGGCCGCCCAAGACGAATCCCTTGTGGGCTGCTTTGATATCAATCTGAAATACACTGAAATGGTTGAAAAGGGTACTGTGCCGCAGGAATTGTCCGAAACGGTTCAGGAACTAAGGGAAAGTTTTAACAGGTACTACATTGAGAACTACCTGACTTTTTACGACATCCTGTTTGTAAACCTGAAAGGTAAGGTCTTTTACACCATGCGGAAAGAGTCCGATATGGGCAAAGACCTTCTCAAAGAGGACCCTTCGGAGAGCCCTCTGGCCGGGTGCCTCAGGAACTCCCCTGAAAAAGAAGTCTTTATCGATTTTCATGACTACGGTCCCTCATCCAAGCCCGCCGCTTTTTTTGTACAACCTCTACGCAAAGACGGCGACCATATAGGGTGGATCGTCCTTCAATGTGCCATTCAAAAAGTAAATATGCTCTTTGCTTGGGAGGAAGACCTTGGACAGACAGGCGAGACGTTTCTGATCAACCATAACGGTTTCATGTTGACCGAATCCAATTTTGACGGGGATTCAACGATTCTCAAGAAACGTCTTGATGACCGAAACATCCAGACCAAGTTTTCCGAGAAAAAGGGCCATCGCATCGTTACCGACTACCGTGGGCGCACTGCACTGACCTCATTCGAGGTTGTCAACTTCCTGGGAACCCGCTGGCTGGTGGTGGCCAAAGTGGACCGGGACGAAATCATCACCAGGCATTACACCCTGCACCGCAGGTACTACGCAGACAGACTCCTCGGCTATCTGAAGAAGTCACCTGTGCCTCCACTCCGGGAGGTGGATATTTCCGGCTTCGAGGCCGGGCTGCGGGTGGATATGGACGAATTCCTTAAAGCAGGTGACGGGGAACGCCTCCATACCTTTGGCATATCCACTTGCACAGGGCTTGTTGCAGCCTATCCAGGGAGATTCGCCTACCTGGCCCATGCCAGCCCAATGGACAAGATCTATGGCGCCGAACACACCAACCTCCTCGGTCAGGTGGTCAAGCAGGTCAAGAGTTTCGACATTCGACCTTCTGAAAACCATCGGATCATCTTTCTGGTTGTGTCGAGGCATCTTGAGAGCCTGCTCGCGGTGGTGGACAAACTGGTTGAAGAAGGCTTCCTGCTCACTCAGATCCTTGTGAGCTACAACCCTGGAGCCAGGACCGCCACAATGAGCTATGACTATAAAAATGAGCATCTTTTGGTCACCTGGCGTTCGGAAGCAACTCCAGGCGGCAGCGGCGCCCACTTTATGGAAGACACATTAAATGTGGGTGAGATTGTTCAGGATGTGATTCATGCGGAGGAAAATGCGGACGTGAGTGAAAAGGGATAACAGG
>CAYPSZ010000083.1:0-5434 GCA_964413125.1 uncultured Desulfobacterales bacterium | reverse complement strand
ACGAACCACCCGAAAGCCTCGGCCTTCTTATGCTCTGAATCTCTGCGAAATAAAAGAGTCCTTTCGATATAAATAATAATATGATGTACGTCCCCCATTCCGCATTGGAAATCGGCCGGGGACCCGGCTTTGTTTTCATCGACGAGATCCAGCGACGCCGAAACGCAGGTCTTTACCTCAAAGGCCTCCAGGACAGAAAGCCGCCCTACAAGTTCATTGTGTCCGGCTCCGGCAGCGTTGACTTGAAGGCCGAAGTCAAGGAATCCATGCTGGGGCGCAAGCGGGTCTATGAGGTCTTTCCCCTATCCCTGCGCGAATTCATCGATCACAGAACCGGCTATCAATACACGGACCGCCTTGGGGATTTTATGTCCATTGAAAAAGGTCGGGCCGACGAGTTGATGCTGGAACACATGAACTTCGGCGGCTATCCCCGCGTGGTGATCGAACCGGAAGCGAGGGAAAAGACCCGCGTGATGGACGAGATTTACCAGGGTTATATCTTGAGGGACATCGCATATCTTCTCAGGGTGGAGAAAGTCGACGCTTACGGGAACCTGATCAGGGCCCTGGCGGGCCAGGCCGGACAGATCATCAACTACTCGGAGTTGGCCTCCACCCTCGGCATATCCATGGCCACTGTGAAGAACTACTGCCGGTATGCGGAGGGAACTTACATCCTGCAACGTATCACGCCGTTCTTCCGCAATGTCCGCAGCGAAATCAGCAAGGCGCCCGTGGCGTACTTTTTGGATCTGGGTTTCAGGAACTTCGCCCTGGGTGTGCTGGGACACCTGAAGCAGCCGAGGGACATGGGATTTGCCTTTCAGAACCTGGTCTATCTGGTTCTTCGTGAACAGTTGCGCTGGAGCGGGGCCCGCATACATTTCTGGAGAACCACGGCTAAAACGGAAATCGACTTTGTCATCGATACGGGCAGCAGCCTGATCCCTGTTGAAGTCAAGTACCAGGACCTGGAGAGGCCGTCCCCGCCTCGGGCCATGCACGGATTCACAGCCAAGTACTCACCTGCCCGCTGCCTTGTAATCAACAAGAGCCTCAAGGCTTCGGCCCGGATTCAGGGCACCGAGGCCTCGGATAGGGGACGTTGTTGACTTGTTGATTTCAGCTTGCCGGTGTCGTCGTGTGCACTCCACCAACTGTTCAACCCGGGTTGACGGAAAGATAACTGAGCTGAGGGGCCCGGCAGGCCCTGAGTGCGCTACTATCACCTGCCAGATAAATAGGCTATGATGGATGATCTCAGCACAATCGCCCAATCATTTAATGTGAATTTTGAAGCCAGCTTATTCTTACAAGTTATTCTTATTCCAAGGGGAAATGGCAGGCATATCCCCTTTTCTCCGACCTCTTTCAGGTCGGATGGATTTTTTGCGAGGGATAGGCAGGATCCGGCGCCCTCTGGTCCAAAGACGCGGGGCCAAGCAAAAACGATTGAAACGCAAGGACATGCGTGTTACAATGTAACACAAAAGGAGGCGGACTTCAAGGCAGGCCGAAGTGGGTTGATCGACTTTCAGAGGCAGGGGGAGACGACCGGGATAAGCGGTTTCCGGCAAGGTTCTGATAACCTTCCTGGAATCTTTAGGAAAAAAGCCACATGCATAGTATGTGCGCCATGGACTTCCTGACAGTGCCGAGCGTAACATTCGACGTGCACTCCATTCCAATGTGCCCGCAAACCCCACGGCCGAGTGGACGGCAAGACAGATGGTGGAGGCGTTCCCATGGGATACGGCGCCCCGGTATCTCATAAGGGACAGGACACATCTATCCCTTAACAAGGATACCCCCAAAAACGTCCCATCCAAATAAGGCCTCCCAATGGGAAGGTTGTGGCCTTGCCGAGAGTCGGGGATAGATAGAGGGACACCCTTCATATTTTTAGATTCCGGCGTTCGGGGGCCGAGGGAAGCGTCTGAGGCAGGGGAATGAGGTCGATTCGGTTTTTGCTTGACAGCTACCCGTTTTTACAGGCAGTATTGAGTGCATAAATTTAGTCAATCGATACTGAATAAATTTAAGCACTCAAGAGGCCGGCTGTGGACCCCCGCTTTGCCCCTCACAATACGCACCTCGAGAACCCGGAAACCTTTGAGGCTCGGGACCCCCATCTCGGACAGTTACGCCGGCAGGCCCTGATCCACCACTCGCAACTGCTCGAGAAACTCCCATCCCGCACGCCCGGTGTGTACACTATCGGCGGGGGCCGCCAAATCGGCAAGACAACCCTGATGAAGCAGTGGATGGCCCTCCTCATGCATAGGGGTGTGGCCCCCGAAAGAATCGCCTATTTCACCGGCGAACTGATCGATGACCACCATTCCCTGGTACGGGTGTTGGGAGACACCCTGGGCGCCATGCCCGGCGACAACACGGCGTACCTTGTCCTGGATGAGGTGACCTACATCAAGGACTGGGACAAGGGGGTGAAGTACCTGGCCGACGCAGGGATGCTCCAAGGGGTCGAGCTGTTTTTGACCGGTTCCGACCTGGCGATCATCAAGGAAGCGCGGATGCGTTTTCCGGGCCGAAGAGGCGATTCGGCCGATGTCGATTTCCATCTCTATCCTCTCAACCTGTGGGAAACGGTTCGTTTGAAGGGCCGATTCGTTCCTGAGGAACTCGACGCCATGGTCAGCCCCGACGGCATCCCCGACTCAGCGACCATGGACAGGTTGTACCGGGAGTTTGATGACTATCTGGTCCACGGCGGTTTCCTCACGGCCATGAACGACCTGGCAAAACATAACACCATCCCGGCCGCGACCTTTTTGACTTACAGCGACTGGATCAGGGGGGATGTCCTGAAAAGAGGCAAACAGGATCATTACCTGCGTGAAATCCTGGGAGCCATCGTAAAGCGTTACGGCAGCCGGACCACCTGGAACGCCCTTGCTCTGGACCTCTCCATCGATCATCCCAAGACCGTGAGCGATTATGTGGAACTGCTTGCCGCCATGGACGCAGCCTTCATTCAACCGGCCCTCATCGAGGACAAGCTGGCAGCAGCTCCCAAGAAGGCCCGCAAGCTCATGTTTACAGACCCGTTCATCTTTCACGCAGTGAGATTCTTGCTGACGCCCGTCGGGGACCCCTGTGCCGAGCAGGTGAGGCCTCTCCTCGCCGATCCGGAGTGGACGGGCAAGCTGGTGGAGGGGACGGTGGTCACCCATTATCGACGGTACTATCCGACCTTTTACATCAAGGCTGAGGGCGATGTCGATGTGGCATATATTGAACAGGATGGTTTCCGGCCTGTGGAAGTCAAATGGACCCGACAGGGGCGACCCAAGGACCTCAAACAGATCGCCAAATACGGCAATGGACGGATACTGACGCAATCAAGGCAATTCGGCCATATTCTGGGAGTACCCACGGTACCCCTCCCCCTGGCCCTGCTCCGACTGGGAAATAGGGGACGTTGTTGACTTGTTGACTTTCTCTCTTCGTCTTCGGTGTTGTCGTCATAATGGGACCAAGGGCTTTCACGGCCCCGTTGCGGAGGTTGCGCCTCATCCGCCCTGCCGGGGAGATTCCTACCCGCACCCCCGCACCTACCTGCTCTGTGCTCAAGCCTTCGACAATGCCTGCAGCAAGCCATCCACGGTATCCGCCACATCCTGATACGTGTCATAATACACTGAGGCATCCAGGCCATAGGGGTCCTCGATGAACAAAACGCTCTCGTTCTCAATAAACAGCCCCAGAGGGAACACGCGCCCTTTGATATTGGGGAATTCTTGAAACATCAGGTCTTGATTCCACCTGTCGAAAACCAAATAGATGTCCGGGTCACTCCCCTGCACACGCAAAGGAGCGGCACGATGGCCGGCCAAATCGACGCCAAAACGGGCTGCTGTTGCAACAGCGAGCCGTGGGCAGGGCCTTCCCGCCTCCGCATGAATACCGCTGGACTTGACCGTGTAGGCGTGGTCGAAAAGGGATGCAGCATAGTAACGGGCAAAGGGGCTCCTGCAGATATTGCCGAAACAGACAAAATGGATAACTCTGTATTCCTGAATCTTCTGAGCCACCAGCCGGCGGTAAGAGGCTTTGGAAGCACCGAGTGATAAAATCCTGTTTTCCATTTTGACGCCTAATCCTGTTGAGTTTTCTTGCAGCCGATTAAGGCCGGCCGAGCCAGGCACGGGATTAGAAAAGGGAGGGACTTCCAGCCGTGAACACACACGAGCCGTTGCGACCCTTCTTGGCGGGCTGCCATTGCGGGGCTCCAAGTTCACCAAGATTGTGCACGATGACCCTGAGACGCACCAGCCTTGGGCCTTCAGGAGTCCGCGTACACTTACCGCTTCCTCTGGAGCGTCATTTTCATACCCCTCCCCGTACATCGTAAGCTTGGATTATTGAGAAAGTCAACAAAGCTTAGAATGAATAGGGGACGTACATTATTTTATTACTTATGGCAAAGGGGGAAGTAAAAGTGGAACACCGGAATAGCGACAAGCGCAAAAAGAACTCAAGAGTCTAGAGTTTTCTGAGGTCATGCCGCCCCAGTGGTATGTCGTAATCATTTTGTTTTCTGCTCTTTGAGGGTGGCTATGCTAACTTTGGCTTCGCCATCAACGATCGGAGGTGATTTTCCTTGATCTTTATGAATTGTTTGTTTTACTCCCTCATGGATCCCGGCTGCAAGGGGAACTCAAAAGATTCTTTTTTTAGGGTTCCGACCAGAACACCTATGACGCCATGATGGTGGCCGTAGATATATAGGGTGGTTTGCCGGAATTGTCCGATTCCTGGTGCAGCCGTTTGACCCCTGGCATCTTGGAAGCTTCTTTAGACTCTCAAGCTCACATGGGTCTCAGTGGACACGCCTTCCGATCCGGCCTGATTCATAAGTCCGTCGAGAAGAGAATCTGCTATGGGTGCCAAATGGAATGCCTGGAAATGTAAATATATAAAGGGCGTCCCTTATGTTGCGAGCTTACCTAACCTGTTGAAAATAGGAGTTTTTTTCAACTAATATTTACAGATGCAATTTTGTAGTCATATCAGCTGGTTACGCAATAATCTGCAAAATTATAGAAAAATCTCGCAACATAATAATGAACTCTGGAGGCACTTGTCCTTGGGGGGATTCACAAGCAATATAGCATGGTTGATGAGTATATGCAAGCCGTGATATGCCCCCTTCCGCTAGCGCCTTGGCGCCATTAGAGATCTGCCCTGTGGGCGAGGTCAGGCGGGGTACGGCAGGGTACGGATTTATCAATCATCAGGGCGGGGTCGGCGGGGTACACGTCCCGCCTCCCTCTCCCCAGTCACGCAACATAATCAGAGTCGCAACATAACGTCCCCTAAAACGCCTAAAATGCTTGCAAGTTTTATTCATACCCGATAGGGTATAGCCCGTGATCTACAGCAATAGAATATACCCTATGGGGTGCAA
>CAYPSZ010000082.1:0-1812 GCA_964413125.1 uncultured Desulfobacterales bacterium | reverse complement strand
CCGCAAAGATCAGATTCGGGCCTTTGAGCGCCAGCTCGAAATCGCCTCCAGCCTGGATCTACCCGTGGTCATCCATGACAGGGACGCTCACGAAGACGTTCTCTCTTGCATCAAGGCCATGGGGGACAAGCGGCCACGAGGGGTGATCCATTGCTTCAGCGGGGATACCGTGCTGGCACGAGTCTTTTTGAGCCTGGGATACCATATTTCCCTCCCCGGGATCATCACGTTCCCCAAAGCTGAAACCGCACGGGAAGTAGCCAGGATGGTCCCGCTGGAGCGAATGCTCCTTGAGACCGACGCGCCCTACCTTGCGCCTGTGCCTCGTCGCGGCAGGCGAAATGAACCCGCTCTCCTTATCCACACAGCCCGGGAGGTGGCCCGCCTAAAAGAGATCTCACTGGAAGATGCGGCCCGCACCACCTCTATCGCCGCCAGACGCCTTTTCACACTCCCCGGGCCCGACTCCGGGATGAAACCGGAGGATTTATGACCGACACCTTTATCCAGCCCCGGTTCCCTCTTGTTCTGGCCTCGGCCTCCCCTCGAAGAAAGAGCCTTCTCCAGCAGGCGGGGCTGCCTTTTGAAGCTGTTCCTGCAGATATTACCGAGAATACCGATGGAAGCGAGCCGGCCGTTATTGCTTGCAGGCTGGCCCGTCAAAAGGCCGAAGCGGTCGGCCGGAGATTCGCCAATCGATGGATTTTAGGGGCGGATACCCTGGTGGTGGTGGATCATACCATCCTGGGAAAGCCGGCAGGCCGGGATGACGCACGCGATATGCTCAAACGGTTGAGCGGCGTGGATCACATGGTAATCACCGGGTTTTGCATCCTGGCGCCGCACGGAGGGGAGGTTTACACAGGCAAAGCCGCCACCATAGTTCGTTTCAAAAGGCTGGACCCAAACGAAGTGGAAGGTTACCTCGACACCGGAGAGCCTTTCGGCAAGGCCGGTGGCTATGCCATTCAAGGGGTAGGAGCCTTTTTGGTGAAGTGCATAATGGGCTCCTACACAAACGTTGTGGGTCTGCCCATATGCGCCCTGATCAATGCCCTGGTTTCCGTGGGGGCGGTGGAGTGCTATCCTCCCAGGCGGTGGAAACCGGTCGCCTCCTCTGACGATTGATCTCGGAAAGAATGGCTCCGGCGGCCACGGCCACATTGAGGGATTCCACCGGTCCCGAACCCGGAATGGAAACCAGCTCGTGGCAGTGCGCCCTTACATTGGGCGCCAGCCCGCGCTCCTCGCTTCCCACGACCAGCACCGTGTCCCGGTCCCAGTCAAACTCATAAACTTCAGTGCCGGCCTCCCCTGCAGCGCCGATGATCCAGAAACCGGCGCGGTTGAGCCTGTCCAATGCACGGGTCAAGTTTACTTCCCGTGCCACGGGAAGCAGAAGGCTGGCCCCGGCCGAGCGCCTGGCAACCGTCTGGGTCAGCCCGGCGGACCGGTCTTTGGGGATGATCAGACCTCTTGCGCCGAAAAACGCGGCCGTACGAATCAGGGCACCCAGGTTCCCCTGGTCCGTGATGTGGTCCGCAGCAAGCAGAAGTCCCCGGCCGGCCTCACCTCGCATGGTCTCGAGGATTTCGTCCAGGTCCGCATAGTCCGGGGCCTTTAGAACCGCCGCCACTCCCTGGTGGTGCGTGCATTGAAGCTCAGCCGCCAATGCCGCCGGTCCAAGAAAACGGGCCGGGACCTCGTGCTTTTCCGCCAGGTTTAGAACCATCATCACCCTTTTTGAGCGTCTACCTTCAGAGATCAAAACCTCAGTCACAAAGCGGCTTTTTCGTGACAGGGCCTCGCACA
>CAYPSZ010000081.1:0-6151 GCA_964413125.1 uncultured Desulfobacterales bacterium | reverse complement strand
CAGGTGAAAAGAAGGACCCGGCGAGGCCACATCAAAATCGCGGTAGGCATAATGGGAATCAGCCAGGAATTGGTCGGTCATCAAGATCACCGGAATCTGGTACTTGTCGGCCAAATTGAAGGCGCGTACGGTTTTTTGGAAGGCGTCTTTGGCGTCACTCGGGGCCATCACCAGTTTGGGGAATTCGCCGTGCCCGGCATGTACGGCAAATAGAAGATCTCCCTGGGCGGTCCGTGTAGGGAGACCTGTCGCCGGTCCGGGCCTCTGGGCCAGAACGACCACCAGGGGCGTCTCGGTCATTCCAGCCAGGCTGATCCCTTCCACCATCAAGGCAAAGCCTCCGCCCGAAGTGGCGGTCATGGCCCTCACTCCCCCATAGCTCGCCCCCAGGGCCATATTGATCGCGGCGATCTCATCTTCGGCCTGTTCTGCAAAAACGCCCAGCCCTTCTTCCTTGGCCAGGAAGGTAATGATCCCGGTGGACGGGGTCATCGGATACGCGGAAATAAACCGGCAACCTGCATAGGCCGCTCCCACTGGAATGGCTTCGTTCCCCGCGATAAGGAACCAGGTATCGTCTCTGGCCGGCAATGTCCACGGACACCTGTCCCGGCAATCTCGTTCCGCCCGCTCAAAGCCCTCCTCGGCTGCCTTGAAGTTCGCATCCAGCACCTTTTCGCCCTTTTTCGAAAACATCTGTTCCAGCACCTTTATCAGTGTCTGAAGCTCCATGCCGAGAACGCCCGCCAAGGCCCCGACAGCAACGGTATTGGCATAGATCTTTCCACCCGCCTTCTCCCTGGCAATGTCTTCAAAAGGAATGGCGAGAACACCCGCCTGCTCTTCTGCCGGTGCAACCACGACGCCGTTTTCCTTGACTCTTTCCCGGTACTTCTCGAGAGCGCCTATATTTAGCGCCAACAGGATATCCGCCTGAAACAGCGGCGCGTTCCGCGGCTTCTCGCCCACCCGAATGGAATAACTGTTCTGCCCGCCACGAATGCGGGATTCATACTCTTTCCAGGTGAATATGGCATATCCCTGGGAAATCAGGGTTTTGGCCAGAACCTCTCCGACAGTCTGAACCCCTTCTCCCGCTGCCCCTGCAATGATGACATTCAGATCTTCCATAAAAAAACCCTCAATCCGCACTCATGTTTTTGGATCAGCAAATTCGTACCTTCTCAATGTCCAGAGGAAAAACAGATATAATTCTAGATCAAGCCTACTACAGACATCTTTTTCATGTAAATGGGGTAAATACCCCATATTGTCTGCAAAATGGATGTATGCCTTTTGAGAGGTTTGACGGTGGATTTGACATTGGCGCAGTTTTTTGACCCAAGATGACACCACGTAGGAATGGTTCTTATCCTACTTCTGACTGCTTGAAGCGGACCTCTGCATAGGTCGTGTCCGCTGAGCCGCCCCGGGTACTGGAATGGGTGAAAATAAGGTAAATACCCCATTGCACGATGATCGCGAGAGCCTCAAACTAAAAGGCACACAATCGCTGGAACCGAGCATCGCTGATTCGTTAATATGGGAAAGGGGCAATAAGAATTCAAACCAAGGAGGCGAAGAATGGCTTATACACCGGAAGAGCTTAAAGAAAAACTTCAAGAGTTGTACCCTGAGATCCAGGAATTCGGGCTTTCCATGAACACCATCTTTGACGAACAAAAAGATGCATGGGTTGTCTCTTTTGAAAAAGAGGGACACAGGCGTCACGCCTTTCTGGACAAAAAGGATGCAGATGCATGCATAGCAGGTACTTCCTGCATCTATTTGGGAGTCCTTATCACCCAGTATATCAAGGATCTGGAAAGAGAGATTTCTGTGGGCTGAAACAGGATTCAGCTCCCGGGGAGCATTTTGTACAGACTGATGACGATCAAAAAGCTTCGGGCCAAAGCCCACGGACAGACGCCTTTTGAGATTAAGGAACCGGAAAAGCTCCCGGGTTTTGCTGAACGCTTCTGATTACCGCCAGGCAAGAAGCTTTCCGGTCCAATCGGAAAAGCTTGGGCATATGAGCCATCGGAATTCAAATCCGGAGGGAAAGGTTCACGTCTGCGTGGCTGAAAGAGGAGAGACATTATGGAAGTGAAAAAGATCCTGTGGCCGACCGATTTATCCGGGAATGCACAGAAGGCCATGCCTTTGGTAACCTCACTGAGCATGAAATATAACTGCGAGGTACATGTGCTTTATGTTATAGAAGAACTTGCCCTTCACGAGCCCTGGTACGGCGAATTCGATTCGTCCCGCATCGATGAGATACACGCCTGGGAGAGACAAAAAGCCGAAGAGCGTCTCAATTCGATATGCGAGGAGCAGCTCAAGGGGTGCCCCATGTATGTCAGACACATTGCCATCGGAGAGCCTGCGGATGAGATTTTAAAGTTCATTCCCGATGAAGGGATCGATATGGTGGTAATGGCGAAACGGGGACGTAGAGGCACATTTTCATTTGGCAGTGTCACTGAAAAGGTAGTAAGAAATGCATCCGTACCCATCAGTGTAGTGCCGGCGGAATAAGAGTTTGATCCTGCAAGATTTGTTGTACGCTTGCGCAGGAGTCAGGAATTAAGGTCCTAAGGGCCTATGGATTTACCTGGATATTTTTAAATACCTGGCATTGACGGCTACAATCACTGTGCTTAGCGACATCAGCACGGCACCAAAAGCCGGCGACAGGAGGATGCCGTACGAATAAAGAACCCCGGCTGCCAGCGGAATGGCAAATGCATTGTAGCCGGTGGCCCAGGCGAGATTCTGAACAGCCACATCCGTGCCGGCCCCCACGGCAATGCCCACGTCTGCCTGAGCCAGGGCCGGGGCGTCATTGACCCCGTCACCGGTCATGGCCACCACAAAGGAGACCGCCAGCCCCAGGGCGCTGCGGCTGTTTTCGGATGATTTATTCGGCGCTCCGGCGCTAAGAAAACGCTCCACAGTCAGCCCTTCATATCTCGCGGGCTCCTGCCAGGCCAGGGTGATCCCTTTTCTGGCCCGCTGATCGATGGAAAGTTCTTTGAGGGGATTTCCCTCGAACAGGATGTCGCCGTAAAATTCTCTGTAATCGGACAGTCCCATAATTGCATTGGCCAGCGTGGATTTTCCGGCGGCGTTGGGCCCGACCACGGCGTGGACATATCCCTGCCAGAAATCCAGGGACAAATGATCGAGAATACGGGATTCTTTAAAATCGAGGCAGAGATCCCAGGTCTCTAAAATCGTTTAGGGCATTTTCGCTCCTCCTTACCCTTACCTACTTTTTACTCTTTATTTATAGACTTTCGCTATTTATTTCACCTTTAATAAGCTATACTTTTTGGGTACGGCTCTCGGGATGGCGCTGAGCATCCTGCTGATTGCGGTTTTCCACATCAACGCTGCCTGCACTGTAGGCTGCGGCGTCGTGCGCCGACACCCTGGCCGCCCAACTGGGAACGGTCCCGGTCAGCGTCACGTGACCGTTGCGGACCCGCACGTTCACATCGTCGGCATACACTGAAGAGCGCGCCTCCAGTGATCGTACGATGTCATTGCAGACCTCCACGTTTACCTTGGTAGCATCCACCCGGTCGTCCCAGTAGAGTTCATCAACCACATCCTTTTTTATCTGTTCGTCCATTCTTGCCATTCCGGTACCTCCTTTCTCAAGTAAGCCGGTCGGCACGACCCGCCAGGTTTGCTCGGCCAGTGCCCCTCCTGAGCCTAGTCTAATGCACTACGGGAAAACATTACTTGTGTTAAAGAGGGTCAGGGCCCCGACCGTTCCCATCAAGAGCAAGGTGGGGGCCGGTGACAGCATGGTGGCTGGAATCACGGCGGCGTTGGCCAGAAAATGGGAACTGCAAGACGCGGTGCGTTTCGGTGTGGCAGCAGGCGCTGCTGCTGTCATGACCCCGGGCACTGAACTGTGCCGAAAGGAGGACACCGGGCGCCTTTACCAGCAGATCAGGCACTCCTGAAGGAAGAGCACCCAGTTTCTGTAAAAGCGTTTCCCTGAAACAACCGAAGCGTTATGAAATTGACGCACGGAAAGGATCTCCCATGCCTGAGTTGCCCGACGTCGAGGTGTTCAAACAGTACATGGAATCCACCTCTCTCCATCAGAAGATCGCCCGGGTGGAGGTTCCGGGCCCTGAACTGCTGGAAGGAGCCTCGCCCACCCGCCTGAAAAACATGCTGGAAGGAAGTCGCTTTCAGGAAACCAGGCGTCATGGAAAAAACCTGTTCGCCGGTCTGGACAACGGCTTCTGGCTCGTGCTCCACTTCGGCATGACCGGATTTCTCGCCTACTACAAGAACGAAGAAAGCCGTCCTTCCCACGAGCGACTACTCATAAGGTTTTCAAACGAATACAACCTCGCCTACGACTGTCGGCGAAAGCTAGGCCAGATCGGTCTCACCGGGGACCCGGACCGATTCGTAAAAGACAGACAACTCGGCCCTGATCCCTTGGATGAAAATTTCGACCTGGAAACCTTTAAAAAAGCCATGAAAGGTTCCCGGGCGATGATCAAGTCCGCCCTGATGGATCAAAGGAGGGTGGCTGGAATCGGGAACATCTATTCGGACGAAATCCTGTTTCAGGCCGGGATCAGGCCGGATCTCTGGACCAATAAGCTTTCGAAAGAAGACCTGGACAAGGTCTATTCCGAAATGGTCCGGAATGTCCTTCCGGCAGCAATCGAGGCCGGGGCACGGCCGGACAGGCTACCTTCATCCTTCCTCATCCCACACCGGCGCGGAGACGGGATCTGTCCGAAGTGCGGGCGTGCGCTGGAGAAGCGCAAGATTTCCGGTCGTACAGCCTGCTTCTGCCCCCGCGGCCAGCATGGTTGACAAGAAAGAGATACAGTCCCATGACCGCATAAATACGTGATTTACACCATTTCCCCGTTCACAACCTTATTGTGGAAAAATAAAAAACTGAGTTTTCAACAAAGCAGGTAGAATCATGAACTTACGTTTCGGATTTGTAGGCTGTAAAAGGTCTGATTTCGGTCGGGCAGACGAACTCGACCGGGACAGTCTGGTCCGGCTCTGCCGTTCCATCGCCCGCGTCTATGTCCTTGAAGTAATTGGTCCTACGAATACTGGGCAAACCAAATACATGATTCCCCTGATTGTTTTTTTGGGCGCTGTTTTACATTATGAATCATGAAAAGGATCGCATGATCCACTCGAATTACAGGGTCGAGAAATATAGACCCGGAAAGGAGTCCCATGAGAGACAAGGAAAACGTCCACGTAAAGGTACAGGAGATGGCTGATTGTTACGCCGAAGCAGATCC
The DNA here is from genome assembly GCA_964413125.1 of uncultured Desulfobacterales bacterium. Classification (GTDB taxonomy): domain Bacteria; phylum Desulfobacterota; class DSM-4660; order Desulfatiglandales; family HGW-15; genus JAIPEI01. The sequence goes on along the minus strand of CAYPSZ010000081.1, from coordinate 842 downwards.
CCTCAAGGAGATGTCCGAAATTCAAGGCGAGCAGGACATCGAAGAGGCAGCCGTAAAATGGCTGGGCCTGGCCGCCCTTCACGGAATTAACGAATATGCAAAGAAGATCTCCATCCGTCGAGGGAAAGACGGAGAAGTCAAGGTCCTGGCCCAATACCGGGAAGTGGAGCTCCCCTCACCAGGAAAGGAGATCGGACAGAAAATATTGGAGTACGTGCGGGAGATGACCCACATTGAGGGAGAGGGAAAAATCCCCCTGATACTGGGCATTCGAAACGACAGCATAGAGCTAGAAGTCAAGCTCAAGAAAAAAGATTCAGGCGAATATGCCAGCTTTAAGTTTCCCGAATAGCTTATTCTTCGAGCCTCTCCCTCCCGGACACTTACCCGGGGGATCAGGAAGTTTCAATCCTGCGCACTATGAATTCAGGGCCGGATAATCGTATCAGACCGGCAGGGCTTGCTTTACAGTGTAGAGCCGAAATGACTCTGTGGTTTCAGATGGTGCCGCCCAGAGGCAGGAACCGTTATTCTACGGCGGCCATCGGGCGGGTTAAACAAAGGCCTCAGTGTAGATCACGCCAGCAATTGTTTGCTGCGGCAATGGTCTGGAAATGAATGGCAACTACCTGTGATGCAGCAATCAAGCTGTCCGGGTCATTTGCATATGCAGGTCTCAGCTTCTGTAAAACCGCCTTGTCAGGCTGAGTCTCAGTTACTCCTTTGCGAGCCAGCGCGATAGCTATAGCGTGTACCGTAAATCATGATACTGGACTTGACAGCCATTCGGCTTTCTGCTAATATCCCCTCGGAAAATATATTTTTTTGCCTTTTTCCGAGGG
>CAYPSZ010000080.1:0-2137 GCA_964413125.1 uncultured Desulfobacterales bacterium | reverse complement strand
CTCCCTCAGCGTCCCGGGGGCGTTCCTGAATCTTCTTCTTACAAGCTCGGCCAGGGTTTCGTAGCTGGCGTAACGGGCCATCATTTCGTCGAGTTCCATAAGGGTGAGTGCAGAAACAATGCTTTTCCGCTGCCACCCTTCGGGACCGGGTGTACGGTCAAAGCGTTCAACAAGCATAACATCCTTACCGGCCACGCTCTCCAAAAAGACTGGTGCCACATCCAACCCGGCCATGGCTGCCAGGCGCATGGCCGCGAACTCCGCTTTGACCACGGGGTAGATGTCGGAAGACGTTGAAAACTTGGCGATGAGTTTTTTAGAATCCCCCTCAACAAGGACCTTGGGACGCGCTCCCCCTATGGAGGTGCCGTACTGCAGGGCTTCAGCCAGTTCTCCGGTTAGGTGTATCCCGTTCTGGACTTTTTCTGCTGCCTCGGCCAGTTCTTCAAGTGAAGCCCCGGCTGCACGCCTCGGCTCGTACTGCGTGGGCGAGAGCTGAAAATCCAATGCGCCAATGCGGTCCGAGCCCGACTCCATAAGGTATGTGATTTCATCGAGTTCTGCCGGGTCGGTTCCTGCGGCCTTGTTCCCGAACTTCCTGTTCAGAATAACCCGCCGGCCCCAGGCGTCTGGTGCCGCGTCCCGCAAACACCCGGGAATTTCAAGCCCCGGCAGCGGAAAAATGAGGCCCGGACGAAGGGGGAGTTCCGCATCATAAATCGCAATGGCGTTTTCGCGCTCGAGATAGCTCCTGCCGTAATTGAATGTGCAGACGCGGTCTTGGGAGGACAGCTTTCCAGCCACCACCGGCTGTGTATCTCCCGGTAGCCAGATCCACACGAACACTTCGGAATAATCAGAAGTCATCATCGACCTTTACGGGTTTGCGAACACTCTGAGGCAGTAAGGCGAGCTTTTCCTCGACTCTGGCCAGATGCATCGGGAGCAAAGGAGCCTGTTCCCCGAAAAGGTTCACCCCCACCAGGGCGGCTACCTCAAAAAACAGCCCGATCTCGACCTTCAGGTCACCTGTTTCGATTTTCTGCAATGTTGCCCTCGAGATCCCCGCCCGTCCCGCCAACTCGACCTCCGTCATTTTCTGCTCTTTTCTTCTCACCCGAATGAGTTTACCAAGGAGCTCGGTCGCATTGCGGGTTACACGGGAATAGACGCGTTTTCTAGGAGAAGCCATATGAGCCTCTATAGGTTAGTGACTATTATAGGAATCATGAACCGCTTTAAGGAATATTATAATAGTCATTTGGAGCAAAGACGTCAAGGGAAAGATTGTCCAGTACGGACGATCGGGCATATGAGATGACAAAGGCCAGGGCCGGCCTTCGGGGACGGGCGATACAAGGCTTATGGCCTCTTTTCCGGTCGGATGGACAAAGGCCAGCCTCGAGGCAATGAGGGCTATACGCCCGTGAGGCAGGGCAGGGCCGGGGCCGTAATGGACGTCGCCCATTACGGGACAACCTATTGCGGCCAACTGGACCCTGATCTGATGACGCCTGCCTGTCTCGAGTCTCACCTCCAAGAGGCTGCGGCCGGAGCGTGTCCCAAGTATCCTGTAGGAGAGTGAGGCGGGCCGGCTCCCGGCCGTCTCCTCCTCGACCGGCAGGTTCAATCGTCCGCGGCGCACCAGTTGATGCATGAGGCGAGCGGCTGGCCGGTCCGGAACGCCTTGAACCACGGCCAGACAAGTCTTTTCCCCCGAGCCGGTGCGGAACTGCTCGCTGAGCCGGGCCTTGGCCATGTCCATCAGGTTGGGTTTTTCCCCGGCGCTACGTTGCATTACAAGACCCGCCGGCTTATACAGGACCAGCAGGTGATTGTCTTTGTGAAACACAGGCCTCAGGGGAAAGGAGTCAACGCATCTGGCCGTGCAGGCATTCATCGGAAAGAGGATAGGCTGTGAACTGGTATCGCAGGAAACTGCGAACCACCTTCTCGGTGAAGACAATCGGGTTCAGTGCCATGATTAATCCTCTTTCACTTCACCCTTTGTTGCTCTTTCCTTTCCTTTCCTTTTCTTTGCTGCTTTTTCAGATGGTCGCGAACATTGAGAATCTTCCACAGCATGGCAGGATGTTCGCTGATCTTTTTCGAGTCTTCAGAGCCGGGCCCAAAAAGC
>CAYPSZ010000079.1:0-6866 GCA_964413125.1 uncultured Desulfobacterales bacterium | reverse complement strand
AACTGGAGCATACACACTTCATTCATGGCTGTCTACTAAAATCGTTCGCTGTAGTATTAAGAAAACCTGAGAAATCCCCCGGTCTATCGGAGACGGTGGTAAAGAGTACCATGAACGAACGACCGGCTTCCACCTCCTCCACCTCGTAATCGAGAATTCCATTAAGGCTGAACTTATCAGGGTGGACCGTGAGCGGCCTTTCAAGCCCTGCCTCGATCTTCACAGCCTTGGTGACCGGCTCACCGGCCTTTCCTCTGAAGTAGACAACACGGGGCGATAGGAAAACCGGGACCTGCACGAACATCCTCACTCCGAGAGTGAACTCCGCCATTTCCGGGTCGTTGGTGTAAACCTCCGCTGTCTCGTAAATGTCGCCCTGGTAGCCCTTGGTATTAACCGTCAACGCGATCCTTCCCTCTCCGCCCGGGGGGATGGCCCTGTCAAAAGAGGCCACGGCGCAGCCTCAGCCGGGCTGGATTTTCTTGATCTCGAGGACCGCATTCCCCTGGTTCCGCAGCACGAACTCATGAGTAACGCGGCTCCCTTCTCTGACCTTGCCGAAGTCGAATTCCTCTTCATCAAGAGCCAGTCGAGGTACAGTTTCATGATCCTGTGAATGGGCGGATAAGGGAGCCATCACAAACATAAGGAATACAAGAAACAGAAAACATGGAGCGAACAAGTTCTTCATGTGAAACCCCCGCGGTCTTAAGCGGCCGCTTAGGTATCGAATTCAAAATTTTTCATGTATTCATGAAGCTTAACCCTATCTTCCTCTTCCAAAGGAGGGCAGTCCTCAGGCCCTTTTGCACCTTCCGCGATCCGCGCGGCAAAGACCATGCATGTAGGCTGGCCGCATTCCCTGCAGTTGGTCTTGGGCAGCAGCTTCAAGATCTCCAGAATCTTGGGTTTGGGCGCACCTTCGTAGCGGGGTTGAATATCGTGCCTCTTGTCCCAAGCATCATTTATTTCCCTCTTCAACCAATCCAGGATCTTGTCTGCTTCTTCCTCGTCTCTAAGGGCGTTTACGGCAATTTTTTCGGGATGAACCCCGATGATCTTGCCATGGATCCTGAAGGTCACAGCCGGCGGGTCCTTGAGGTATTCGAAGCCCCCGAGCACAGCATTGAGGTAGGGAAGGACCTCTGTGATATCCTGATCCAGATGGGCGATACAGTGAAGCGACTCGAACCCTGGATTGCATTCAGGCCTGAAGATTTCTTTCTTGTAAGTGCTCAGAAGCATTTTTTCTTCTCCTGATCCTTCGGACGAAACGTCGGAATTAACAGGCGGCGCGGGATAACCGGCTCAACTCTCATATACACACCTTCCGTTCTCAAACCTACCTCCGCCTGAACATGCCTTCCCTGTAAAAAAGATCAATCTTCCGAGGGACCCGGAAACCTCGGGGTCTTGGAGGGGGCAATGCCGAAATTCCCCTCGAGCCTTCACGGTTCTGATCTCAATTCTCGCACCGGGTATGTGCTCATCGATTTTGACAACACCTTTCATCATTATTGAAAGGGCTATGCATTCTTATCATGGAATATACTTCCCGAAGCTCCTCTTGTCAACACCCCTTTGAAAAGCCTTGCAGGGGCTTCGCCGCATAAGCGTGCGAGAGGATTATTGATGTTGACAAAGCAACCCTTGGATTTTATCCTGGTACTTAAAAAAATGCGATTAGCCGTTGGCTTTTAGTCATTAGCTTTGTAATAACAATGGATTATCAGACGTTGTAGCAACATCCAAAAACGTAAGTTCAGATTCAACTTGAAGCTGGACAGGTATCTGAATTTCCAATGTCCGGCAGCTAATTGCTAAAAGCTGATTGCAGATTTTAGGTGGTATTTCAATAATCTTTCATCAACATAGAGAAAATGACCGCTAGAGACCTTGGCAACGAATTGACCGGGAGTTGCTTCTTGATTAGCTAATTAGCTATATATTCAATTAAAAATATCCTTGAGCTGTCTTGACGCGCCCTGAAAAACAGGCCCCAATGACTGGAAGGCTCACAAAAAACGAGGGCTCGTTGCCCTGCCGCCTCCTCTCCCTTCCCCCGGACCATTGCTGCACCATTGTGGAAAGCATCAGCGAGGGGGTCATGACCATTGATCTTGAAAAGAGGGTCACCTATCTGAATCCTGCAGCCGAGGTCATGACGGGCTTTTCAGCACAAGAGGCAGTGGGCTGGCAGTGCTTTGACATTCTCCGGGCCGATGTTTGCGATAAAAGATGCCCTTTTGAGCACATTCGTTTGCACAAGGAACCGCATATTGATGATCGAATTCTCATCATCTACAAATCCGGCAATCAATTGCCTGCGTCAATGAGCGTCTCTCCCTTACAAGACGAGAGCGGGGAAATAATCGGCGCTGTTGAGACCTTCAGGGATCTCTCCGAACTGGAGGAGTTGAGAAGACAGGCCACCCACTCCTACACTGACGAGGACATCGTGGGTAAACATCCGGCTATGAAGGAAATCCTATCCTTCCTGCCGGATATTGCGGAAAGCGAGAGCTCCGTTCTCATTGAAGGCCCGACAGGCTCCGGCAAGGAACTGATCGCCAGGGCCATTCACCAACTGAGCCCCAGGAAGAGCGGCCCCTTTGTGGCGGTCAACTGCGCCGCCCTGCCTGAAACCCTCCTTGAATCCGAACTTTTCGGATACACCAAAGGGGCATTCACCGGGGCGACGAGGAACAAGGCGGGCCGGTTGTCAATGGCGAACCGGGGGACCCTTTTTCTAGGTGAGATTTCCAGTACATCCATGGCATTTCAGTCCGACCTTCTCCGGGTCCTTGAAGACGGGGAATTCACCCCTCTCGGCGGAACCAGGCCGTCGAGAGCGGATTTCCGGGTCATCACGGCCGCCAATTTGGAATTGAAGAAGCTTGTCAAAGAGGGAAGATTCCGGGAAGACCTCTATTACCGCTTTAACGTGGCCAAGATTTGCTTGCCTCCTTTGCGGAAAAGGAGGGAGGACATTCCTCTCCTGGTCGAACACTTCATCCGCAAATTCAACGTCCTCAAAGGCCGATCTGTCCAGGGGGTCACACCCGAGGTCCTTTCCTTCCTTATGAGATATGCTTTTCCAGGCAATATCCGTGAACTGGAAAACATTATCGAATATGCCTTCATCACCTCCAAAGGCCGTTTCATAGACATTGAACACCTCTCCAGGGAATTGCTCGACGAGGCGGAAGATGCCGGTTTTCTTCCTGATTCTCCTGGGGAGATAGAAGAGTCTGAGAAGATTCACACCGCACTGGACTGGAACAGCATTTCGGAAGCCGGCCCAGGACGGCGCGCGCCCTTTCAATAAGCCGCACCACCCTCTGGCGTAAGATGAAGAAATATGACTTGCTGTAATGAAACAACCCGGTGAAACTATTTCATGAACTGAAACCGTTTTCCTCTTCGTCCCACCCGAATCCGCCAGGCACGACCCCCCCAATCTGTTAATAAGGAGGAATGCGAGTTGATTAACACGAAACAAAGAAAGGAAGCTGTGACAATCGAAATCATCTACAATAGAAGTCCTTCGAAGCCTTCCGGCAGGAGGCTAGGAGTGTGTTTTCCAAAAACCCGCTCAGCCGCCGCTGGATAAGCCTTAACCTTGTTGATAACACTAAGGCAGATCTCAAGGCATGAGGCTTTTTACGACTTCGTCATCATTCAGTTAGTCTTTCCGTAAGCATGAACTGAGAGAAACGGCACACCTGTCCAGGTGGAGGTGTCTTGTGCAGGCCCATACAGTGCGCGAGTTGTTGAAGGGGGCCGATATCCAGGTCAACGGCCCGAATCCCTGGGACATCCAGGTGCATGATCACCGCTGGTACGGCCGCGTTATCCGGGACAAGAACCTGGGACTGGGCGAGACCTACATGGACGGCTGGTGGGATTGCGAGCGCCTGGACGAGATGATCTTCCGCCTGCTGTGTGGTGGTTTGGAAGACAGGGTCAGAGGGAACCTCAAGTATCTGTTTCGCCTCCTGCCTGCGGCGCTGTTCAATCTCCAGTCCAGGGCCCGTGCCCGTATGATCGCTGCGCGCCACTACGATCTGGGCAATGACTTGTTCTTCTCATTTCTAGACCCCTACCGGCAATACAGTTGCGGCTTTTTTGAGGGGACGGACGATCTGGACCGGGCCCAGCAGAACAAGATGGAGATGATCTGCCGGAAATTGAATCTCTCCGCCTCGGACCATATGCTGGATATCGGCTGCGGCTGGGGCGGCCTGACCCGGTATGCGGCCGAGCGGTACGGGTGCACGGTGACCGGGGTGAATATCTCGGAACAGCAACTGCGATATGCCCGGGATCTCTGTCACGGTCTGCCCGTGCGGTTCCAAAACCGCGATTATCGAGGTGTCAAGGGCAGTTTTGACAAGATCGTATCCGTGGGCATGTTCGAGCACGTGGGCCGTAAGAACTATAGAGCTTTCATGAATGTGGCCCGGCGCTGCCTCAAAGACCACGGGATCTTTCTGCTTCAAACCATAGGCGGCAACACTTCACGCACCGGTTGCGATCCCTGGATCACCCGCTATATATTTCCCAACGGCATGCTGCCCAGCACCGCACAGATCGCCCGCGCGGTTGAGAGGCTCTTCGTGATCGAGGACTGGCACAACATAGGTCCTCACTACGACCGTACCCTGATGGCCTGGAACGCTAATTTCCAGGAAGCGTGGCCACGGCTCAGCATACGATATGACGAGCGTTTCAAGCGTATGTGGGAATATTACCTGCTCTCCTGCGCGGGCGCCTTCCGGGCCCGCAGCATTCAGGTGTGGCAGATCGTCATGACCCCTTTCGGCGTGGGTGCTGCCCAGCCGCTCAAGAATGCCGATCCAAACGGCGTCCAACGGGATGCAAACATTCTTTGAAATACAATATATCACTTCCAGAAAGCATACTAAGGAATGAACATGTTGACTCGTTACGCCAAATTAATTCGGGAAAAGTACACGGCAATCATCATTTCCACCCTGGTGCTGGGAATCCTCGTGGGTCTCTTCACGCCCGCACCGGGGTTGGCAATCCGCAAGGTCAGCACTTTCCTGATCGTCATCATGATCGGCGCCATGGGCTTCACCATCACGTTCAAGAGTCTTGGAACGGCTGCCAGGGACTGGAAACCCTTTATTCTCGGAGTGGTCCTGAACTTCGTTTTCGCCCCCTTACATCGCGATCACCTTTTCTTCAGGCATGAAAAACCTGCCCATAGCCGTGGGGATTGCCTTCCAGATGCTTACCGCGGCCTCTTTTTATCAGATTTTCCTGCGAAGCCTTCCTGCCGGAAGCTTCCAAGCACCAGGCCCTTCTCAGGGCGAGAAGAAACTCAAAACCTCTCCCTCAGAGTGCCCGTCTCCGTCGCATCGTGGTTGTCATTTCCTTCAACGGAGGGAAGGCGAACGCACAAGCGACTTCCGGATCCAAGGCAGAAGGTGGTGAAAATCACACTCCTTTCGCTCAAGCAGGCCAATCAGAAATTCATGAGCGGAGTTAGGTTCCACTTTCAGCTTCCAGCCGTTCAGACGGAGGAATATATCCGTTGCAAAAAAGGCTACTCGCTTGTTCCCATCAATAAAGGCATGGTTCATCAGGAGCGACTCAAAAAGCGCCGTCGCCATTTCAGCAAGGTCCTGGTAGTAGCCTGTTCGGGGGCGATATAGGGCGCTTTCGAGAAGCCCGAGGTCTCGTACCCCTTCCAGGCCGCCGAACCGGTCGATCAAACCCTGGTGGATGGCGACAGCCTCATCGCGTGTAAGGTAATGGACCACTTCAGCCGGCAAGGAGTCTTCCCAGTTGCTCATTCTCGTCCATGGACCTCTCCAAGTGTTTGAGGACTGAAGGACGCACACGCCGTCGCTGCACATATTCACGAACCGCTTCCGTGAGAAGACCAGAAACACTCTGGTGCGTCTCGTTTGCAAGCTCTTTCATGTCGTTCCAAACCTTTTCATCGACCTTGGAGCTTATCTTTACCGCAGGCATTCTTTTCACCTCCCTACGCGATCTTGACAAATCAAGATATAGCCTGATAGGGTCTTGGTGTCAAGTGGCATAAAACACATACTGTCTGTAAAGAATCCGGGCCCAAAGAACCCCGCCTTAAAGGTAAACAATGATGTTTTGCTGCGAAGCTCTTGTGGCATCCGGTGCTCGACTCTGTTCAGGCGAGAGTGCTTGATCTTGTGCAATCCGTGACGGCTTGACCTTGAAGGTTGCCACTTCGAAAACTGGAATCCCTTTTCACTTTTCCGCTCCCAGCCCTTCAAAATACTCCCTCCCTTTACACATTTCAGCTCAAGCCACGCCCAAGGCGGGTAAAGTTTACCCGCCGTATGTGTGGCAGGCCGTTTTCGGTAAAACTTATGCCTTTTCTTGAACCGGCCCGGCCAAGTTCTCCGCGGTATCAGCCGGAACTGGAATCAGAACTGGAATCAGATTGCCGAACCCATTTCTACGTGCTATGTTTGAGCCACAGTTCCTATTTCCCTGGTATAATCCCCAGTGAATTGGGAAACTGAGAACAGGGGGAAAGCATGACCGTAAATTGGAAGGAACATATCGTAAGCACACCCGACGTGATTCGCGGAAAGCCCCGGATTAAAGGGACACGAATACCTGTAAGCCTCATCCTGGGATATTACGCCGCGGGTGACACTGCCGAGCAAATTCTAAAAGAGTTTCCCGACCTAAAGGAAGAGCAGGTTGCAGCTTGCCTCGACTGTGCCCGTGACCTGGCAGAGTTTGAAGTGGTTGCATAATGAATCTCAGGTTCTTTATCGATCAATGCGTGCCTACCTCCATAATCCAGACCTCATTAAGGCCAGGGCCGTTGAGGAGCATGG
>CAYPSZ010000078.1:0-2863 GCA_964413125.1 uncultured Desulfobacterales bacterium | reverse complement strand
CGGCGGATCACGGCGCGCAGGACGACAAGCCCGCGGTCATGGCCCTTTTCACGGCGGTTTACGATTCAGGGTTTATCACAGGAGCAATGGTTTCCGGATGGATTGCAGAAAGGCTCGGATTGAACGGGCTTTTTTATGCCACCGGAGCTATTGCTTTGATGGGTTTCGTGCTGTGCCTGATCTGCCCCATTCGGGAAAGGTCCTTGAGTGTGGGTAGCGGCGGCATAGATTAGTCTCCGGAGGATTGAGCATGGATGAACAGATCATGCTGGAGCAGCTTGAACAAGTGGCAAAGGGCCTGGAGGTTGAGATACGATACGAGACCATGCGTAAGGAGGCCGGTTACCACCCGGGAGGGCTCTGTCGCATTCGCGGGGTTCCCTTCATTATCGTAAACCGAAAAGCCCCATTGGGCGACAAGCTGCAGGTGCTGGCGTCCGCAATTAAGCGTTTTGATCTGACCGGCATCTATCTGCGGCCTGGACTGAGGGATTTCCTGGAAAAGGCCGAGCCGGTGCGCACCGTATGGCCCGGCGAGATCCAGGAGACGGATGAAAACCAGGGCTGGAAGGAATGAGCCAGCACGGAAATATCAGGGTCTTTCCGAAGGGGATTTGGTCTCGCCGGAGAAATTGCCATATAATCTGAAAGGCCTAAGGAAAAGGCGCTTGAGCGCGCCCGCCACCCCGCCGCCCAGGTGCTTGAACGGCACGTGTCGGGTCGTCGGATCCGACATGGGACCCTCCACCTCGAAGTAGTAGGTGAGAAAGGATCGATTTTTTCCGGTGAGCGCATACCCTATTATGGGAATCCTGCTCACGACCGTATCCAGGGTCTCCAGGGGCTGTATCCCCAAAGTGAACGCCACGGCTTTTTCCTTGAGGTCGGCCTCACCCGCGGCCACGGCGTTATAAATGGGACTTGACATCATGAAGTTCTCTGTGAATACCACACCGCGATCCACAGCGGCAAAGCCTTCCATTCTCTCGAAGTAGAACGCCCCCTCGGGAAGGTCTCCGGGCTTTCCCTTGACAAGCCTCTCCAGGCTCATTATTTCCAAAATTCTCGAGAAGACGCCTGCTTGACGAAGCGAGCCCTTGAGTATGGCCACATCCGCATTTCCGCTGAGGCTTGGAAGAAGAGCTTTGAAGTTCCGGCCTTCCAAGGTTAGAAATGCCTCTAAGTTGAGAGTGCCCTGCAGGAAAGGACTCCTAATATCAAGGCTCTTCAGGAGTTCCTGTATGGGTTGGCCGGTCAGTCTAACATGGTTGGAAACGTAAATCTCAGGCGCAGGAGTGCTTCGCATGTGACCGCTGGTGGTAAGGACGCCATATTCAAGCCTAATACGTGAACGGGCAAGCCTGATTTCTCCACCCGTCAAATGAATTTCCCCACGCATGGGACCTATGGGCAGATTCCTCCAGCGAGCGTTACGCGCCTGTATCTGCAGTCTAATATTGACGGCCTCCGGAATCAGCGGCTCTGAAGAGGGTTCCCAGGACCCTTTCCAAACAAATTCTTCAGGGTCCAGAAACTCGGTTTTTACATTCAGCTCACCTTTGATCCTGCGCCATCCTTCCAGGTCGCCCCTGACATCCAATTCGCTTTGGCCGACGAGCATGCGCAAGGAAGCCACCGAGATACTTTTACCGGAGAAATCCAAAGAAAAGGAAGTGTCCCTTATGGGGGAAGGCAGCCTATTAAGCTGAGCGGAGATACCTGCGCCCTGAAGATTGCCCAGGACCATTGTGGCCAGAGGGTCCTTTCTTGAGGCCATGATCTTGACCCGGCCCTGAATGACCCCTTCAGTTGGCCGTCCGTGATCGTGAAAGCGCAGGCCGAGATCCTTCAGATCAAGAGAAGGAGAAGAGAGCTCCATAGTCAGGAGGTCTTTACGCGCCAAGTCGTATCCTCCTGAGACCTCGAGCACGGATCCCCTGAATCGGCAAAGAACTTCTTCAAGCTCCAGGTGTCTTCCAGGACCCACGAATAAATGGAAGTCAATGTGATCATCCGGACCCGGAGGGTTCATGGAAACTTGTTTGTTTCTGAGGGTAACTCCTTCAAGGTCTACACGTCCGCTGCTTTTCCACCGGTCTTTTTCGCGAACCAGTGAAAAGTTTGCGGGCACAGGGCCGTCAAAGGCCAAAGGCGGTTCAAAGCCGCCCAGAAGCACGGGAAGGGCTTCGTTCATGTCCAATCGAGCAAATACTCGGGCGGACTGGAATGGGAAAACACCGGCGTGGAAACCAAATGCGCCGTTTGCCTTGAAATCGGATACCCCCCAGATCCCTGCAACCTCAAAACGGTTTTCACCGTTCTCGGCCACGTGCACTTCCGCCAGGCTGAGCTTTACAGGAAGACGGAGTTCGGGCTGGTCAAGCACGCTGTCCTGAAGAACGAATGACCCCTCACGCAGTTCAGGGAAGGCCCATCCGGTCTCGTATCGGAGCCAGGCGCGGCTTTCAAGACTGCCCGTCATTGGACCTATCCGGTTGAGACTTAGTAAGGCGTCCTCAGGGATGAAAAGGATCCCCCGCTGTCTCAGGAGGGACGGCACTTTAAATTCCCCGTCAACAAAGATGTCCCACACGGAATGGTCTTCCATGAGGTCCCGTACTTCCAGGCGGCCCTCCCGGATTGTGGAGTCATCCAGAGAGCCCCTAAGATCGGTTATCAGGAGGTCACCGTCATGATAGGTCACCCGGCCTGCTACATGTGTGAACGAGTCCGGAATGGCGTTTCCCTCGACCAGGAAGTCCCTGCAACCCACGGCGAGTGAGAGGGCGCCTGCGTTTTCCGGATTGTTCAGGTGTTTGATTTCATCCAACGAACCGTTGATGGTGAGATGGTCTAGTCGGAC
>CAYPSZ010000077.1:0-3039 GCA_964413125.1 uncultured Desulfobacterales bacterium | reverse complement strand
CCATGCACAATCAGAGGAGATCGCGGTTATTCAAATCAGGCGTTCTTTATGGCTGTCTTTGACTCTGAAGGGAACAAGGTTTCGGGGTGGACGGATGAGGCCATTCAAGCCTCCCTCCCGAAAGGGCTTTATACACTGTCGGCATCACTCAGGAATCCGGAGACCTTTTCTTATTATCCTTATGAGACGGGAGTTCAGGACGGGTATGTAATGGTTGTATCCTGCCCTGATGCGGACCACAACGTCCAAACAGTGGCGCACCTCCTGGATGTTGATCTGAGCGGGATAGATTATGGTATTGATCTTGCAAGAGTCATCCTTGTACTGCAGGTCATTTCCGGAACCGCCTTTTCGGGTGCGGCCCAAGGTGAGGCTGATTTTGACGGTGATGGGAGGATCGGGTTGATCGACGCGATTTATGCCCTGCAGTCTATTGCTGGATTATAATATCCTGTTCCGGCATTTTAGCCCATTCTCCTACATTGAATTGCAGAGGAATTACATCATGAATCAATTGTTCGAAAGACACGAAGAGGACATTCCCTTTCATTTTAACAGGGGGAGGCGGAGCGCTCCCCCGTGGGCTCTGTTTTCCCTCTGCCGCCGGATATGGCCCGCCGTTTTTCTCGCCCTGATTCTGGCGTTTCCCGCCGCAGGACTTGCAGAGGACATACAGCCGGGAATTGATGATTTCGTGGACCTGGTCAACACCAGAATAACCGGCATACAGAACGAAATAGTCAAAGGCCGGGAAAGCAGTTTCAGTCTCATAGAAGAAAACATCGACTGGGTGATCCGCCACCTGGAACTCAACTGGCACACGCTGTCCGCGGTAATCGCAGCCGAGCGCGGGACCAACCCCTCATATACGCCTAAGTCCCTGCTTCCCCTGCCCCGGGAACTAACAAGGGATTATTTCCAGAAAGAGCTTGCAAAGCTGAACGCAGTGTATCGGGACCTGCTCGGGAAAATACAGAAGCTCAAGATAACCGTTGGAATCAAGAAATTCGCCACGCTGGTAAACATCCTCTATGCGGCCTATGAAACCACCTCAACCGCAACGGATCTCCTGAATCCAGGCATTATCGACCTGTACAACCTGCCTTCCAAGGTGGATGAGCTGAAAAAACTGGCGGACCGGATCAACACCTCGGCCAACAGTTTGAGCAGTGCCCGGGCGGCTCTCAACCAGGCCGTCGAGGCAAAAAACGAGGCGGTAGCAGTATTCCTGGCCATCCGCGACACCCACGACAGGCTGGTGGAGCACGATGTGAAACTCAGCCGCCTGAAAGAACTCCGCGACCTTGCCGCGGACTGCATCGCCTCAGGTGGCGCTATTCTTGCGGCCCCGCCGCCGCCGGACATTGATTTCGATGCCGGTCCATTCATAGCCGACGTCAATGATGTGAAAACAAGGCTTCAAAACAGATCCGTCCGCTGGCCCGTTGCCGCGGAAATACGGGGCGTAATATACGGCCGGGCCAATGCGGCCTACGATGAAAGCGACAAGGACGCTGATGACCAGGCTGAATGGGGCCGCTTTGAAGCCGCCTGTGGTGATCTGCAGGCGCTTTTTGATGAGCGGGAAAAGCGCGTAGCCGCCCTTGCGGAGATCGGGGGGGAATGGAAGACACTGGTGTCATCACTGCTGGAGGACTATCAGGGGATCAGCGCGGGCACGGATTCCATGGAACTGGCCGACTGCTCGGCCCTGCACGAGGTAAACCCGGACCTCGTGGCGGGCTACGGCGGGTTCCTTCAGGGGTGGTGGGAGTATGGCAGCGATACAAAGTCCGCCCTCCAGCAAACCTCCATGCCAATCCGCCAGGGGCAGCGCACCCTTGATCTGCGCACCGGGGCCTGGCTCGACTTTGTGGCGGCCTACCCGGGCCGGGTGAAGTCCCAACTGCTGGACCGGTACTCGGAAGCGGTCCGGACCATGGTGGCAAGCATGGACGCCTCCACGGAACGAAACCAGCACATCCTCAAGGCCCGGCCCTCCAAGGCCTATCAGATGCCCCTGCTCACCCGGGGATCCCTGGACACCATGCGCCGCAACCTCCGGCTGATCCAGGGCGGGCTCGTTGATTTCGAAGTTGATTTCAAGGCCATGGCAAACAGCATGCAGGCCCTGGAATCCCGGCTTCAGGAGATCCGGCGGAAGGCCGAGGCCTACAGGAGCTATATCGCGGACAATGCCATGTATCTGCACGAGGGCGACTTTGTTTTTGCCGTGCCTGCTACGCACGACTCCAACCTGACCATCTTTGAAACGGATTTTCTGGTGGAAGCCCTGAAAAAGGAAATAGACAGTCTCCCCGCTTTTGCGGAACTGGTGGGCCAAAGGGTCACCGATGTGTGGGATCAGGCCTCCGCCCTGGAGCGATGGCTGGACGACGTGTTCCGGTTCAATGAGGCCCTTGCCGGCCAGGGACACCTGGCCGAACGGATGGGGCCCTATATGACGGGTGTGTACACCGGATACGGATCCCCGGGGTATCTCTACGACAGCCTGGCCATTCTGGACAACACCCTGTGGCGGATCCTCCGTTTTGAGATCGAGGGAAACGAATATGACGGGTATGCGGCGGACAAGGACTCCCTGAAGATACACGTGAACAACATAGCCGCCATGAGCTCCTCCATGCTTGCCGACTTCGCGTCGCTCACCGAAGCGATCCGGGAGTGGACCTCCCGAATCGCCTATATGAACTTTTATCTCCAGAGCAACCGTCCCTACAAGACCGACGCCGTTACCCGGGGCCGCTACCCCTTCTGGGCCGTGGAGCCTCCGCCCCCGGTGTGGCCGGTGTTTTCCGAGAACCGATCCGCCGCTGACCTGCTGAACGCCGTTCACTGGCCCAACCACGGTTTCGGCGGCTCCAGCGAGCGGTACGGGTACATGACGCCCGACGATATCCGGGCGGGCATTCCGGCGGTGCGGGCCTATGTGGCGGGTATGTCCACGCCCCCGGAGAGAAAGCAGTACCACCTAATCCGCATGGACACGGAGACCCCCCGTTTGACTGAGGGGGCCAC
>CAYPSZ010000076.1:0-4239 GCA_964413125.1 uncultured Desulfobacterales bacterium | reverse complement strand
GTTTTTTCCCGCGCGAGAATGGGCCCAAGGGAAGCTCTTCGGAGCGCGGGAAAAAAGGCATGAAGATGGACGGGCTATATTTTGCGGTTTTGATCGATTTCGATTAATACGAAGTGCGCCGGCCTCATCAGATATGGTGGATAAACTCGCCCGCCACTTATGCCAGCGTTGGGCGTAAGGATTGGACAAATTGAGAGGATAGATAGGTGGCATCAAGGAGGTGAAAACCATGCCGACTATTTCAATGTTTTTTGGGATTATCATACGGATGTATTTTGCACCAAGGGAGCATCAGCCACCCCATTTTCATGTTTATTATGCAGAGCACAAAGCGACAGTGGATATTCGAACCTGTGAAATGCTTGAAGGTGATCTTCCGAAAAAACAAATGAAACTGGTATTAGCATGGGCTGAATTGCACCAGGAAGAACTAATGGCCAACTGGAACTTAGTTATGAACGGAGAAGATCCTTTCAAAATCGATCCTCTTCGGTAAGGAGAGATCCAATGTATCCATCAATAGTAAAGGTTACTCCCGGTAAGGATTACGTGCTCTCTATCCTTTTTGATAATGGTGAAAGTGGCACCCTGGATATGAAGCAGTTTCTTGATTTTGGCGTCTTCAAGAGGCTTAAAGACCATAATGCATTCAATAAAGTGCGCGTTTCCTTCGACACAATCGAATGGGAGTCAGGGGTAGATCTTGACCCCGAATTTGTTTATCAAGAATGTAAAGCCAGCGCACAACAAAAGGATTCAGGCTGACCCCAAAAAGCCGGCGCGATTTTGTGCTAGATTCGAAGGCTCAAGTTGGCTTTTTGGGTCAGCTGATCCTGGGCGTTATGCCCCTTGGGTAAATCATGACGCTTAATCGTAAACAACTCCAAACAAACCTGAGTACTGTAACATCTGAGCTTCTGAAGGAAAAAGGTAGTATCAGTTTTGTTGACGTATTCATGAAGCTAGGTTACCTCGATCCCAAGGAATATGAAAACTGGCGGATGAAACGGGTTCCATATCTGGAGCGAGTAATCAAGATTAACCCTGGGAAAATAAATTTCATCATGAAAACAGTTCGCCGAAACAGCCTAAACGGCAATTTAACTCCCAGTTGGACTGGCTACAAATCATGGGGAAAAGGGAAGAAAAGTGAGTTAAGGTTTTCCAAGACTGGTGACCCTGACATCGAAAAAACATATGCAACACATTTTGTTCAAAAGAGCAGCGTGGCATAACACTTATAAGGCCTCCGGGTGTCAAGGGTAAAAGTATCCCCTGACGAAAAAATGTTTTGAAGCTCAATACAGAGCCTGCTATCTCGCTTATGCCCGGCTTAGGACTCCCTTCACAGGGTTTGCCCCCCGGACTTTGCTTCCGAACTGCTGGCTAGGCTTTGTTCGGATGGGACTTTCAACCATTGGGTAACAATAGCAAATTTGTCTTAATTTGCGGGATGCTTGGGCTAACTGCTTCCGGAAGGAGGTGAGAAAATAATGGAAACTTTAGCTGATCAGTGGATGGAACAAAGCGCACAACAAGAAAGACAGCGGGTGAACCATAATTTAAAACAGACCTTGGCAGTGGCATAATTTTGTAGTAAATTATCTACAAATGCTCATACAAGGAGAATGACCATGAGTAAAATAATGACCAGCCGTGAATTCACCAAACATGCCAGCCAGGCTAAAAAGGCAGCCGAGCAGGGACCAGTATTCATTACAGACCGGGGAAAACCCTGTCATGTGCTGCTCAGCATCAAGGAATATCAGACCCTGATCAGGCAAGAGCAAAATATTGCAGACCTGTTGAGTATGCCCGGGTCTGAGGATATTGAAATAGAAATACCCAGGATGGCAGATCTTCCTCAAACGGCGGATTTCAAATAATGTACCTGCTGGATACCAACGTAGTCTCTGGATGGTCCTTTTCCCGATATGTTCCCAACCGGTGAATATGAGCAGCACAAGATTCACCATCCGAATGTTCCCTGGCCGTTCACGATGCGGATAGAAGAGAGAATCGGCAAGAGAATCCAGGAAATGACATCGATGTTCGATCCATACCAAATGATCGACATGTTTCGTTGCAATTCCCTGGGGCACATACATTCACACCGTTTTGATACAACCACAGGGGAAAGGATTTATTGTTTCAAGCCGACAAGACGGTACAACAGGATATTGATCGAGGGGCCAGATGGTAATATCAAGAAATCCTACGATCTCGTGCAGAAGAACTCATGTCAACAACGAAACAACGTCCCTCTCTCCGCCCCGTCCCTCTCTCCGCCCCTCTCTCCGCCTATCCTTTATCCTTTAACGCATGTGGGCACGTTGTTTCAATGTTATCAAGTTCTTGAGTCAAAAGGCTCAAGTGCTCCAAGAATTGTTCTGGCGGCTTCAATCAAGACCGGATCATTATCCACCCTACGGGCTGCCCGGCTCACCGCGGAGCGATCCACCTGAAGCCGACGGGCCACTTCACTTCCGGAAATGGATAAATCCCGAGTGGCAATATGACTGATCACGGCGCGAGCTTGCGCAACCCTGTGCCCCTTTGAAGCGCTCACTAAGTCACTGTTTTCAATCTCAAAATGACGGCAGACGGTTGTGATCACTTCGGACAAATCCATCCCTGCCCGCTGAAGCCTCATCTTTCGATCATACGACTCACCCACATGTTTGAGCGTCCTCTCGACAAACTCGCTGCTTCCAAGAATGCGCTCGTCACTCATCAGTCGGACCCCATTCCGATAAGACTCCTTGACCGCACCCCAGCCTCCTGACGAACGTATCAGCCCACCGCCGGTCAACTCAGAACAGCTCCCTTTGTCTGACCACTGGGAAACATACCTCTCCAGATTCATCCTCGCTTCCTGAAAGGTCTTTCCAAAAAGCCCCAGGACAAATTCTGTGTCCTGCCAATGACGAGGCAGCTTTCCCATCAATGCACTGTAACCGGTAAAAGGAAAGGCCCGCAGGGCCGCAAGATCCTCCACGATGCCGGCCCTGACCGGGTTGAGATGGATGTATGCGACCAGTTGCATCAGATATCGTTCTTCTTCGCAAAGAACTGATTTGTAACGGTTTTGAAAAAGATGTCCATGTCGGAGATGTCTCCTGTTAAACCTCAGCGCATAACCGGTCAAAAGCCTCCGCATTATCGAGGCAACAGGAATGGTACCTGTGCGAAGAAGGAGATGTACATGGTTGGGCATGAGCGCCCATGCGTAACAAGGCGTCATTGTTTCATCGAGGAGATTGGATAACCGCTCAAGGAAATCCTCCCTGTCCTTGTCATCCTCGAAAATCCTTTTCCGTTCAATTCCTCGGATGATGATGTGGTGCAGGGCTCCAGGAGCATCTATTCGGGCTTGACGGGGCATGAACTAAAGATACCCGATTATTTCTCGCATATCAACAAAGAAACAACGTCCCTCTGCGTCCCTCTGCTCCTCCATTCCCAAGGAACTGTGGTATCGATACGGTCTCTCTCCGGGGATGGAGGTGGAGTTTGCTCCGGAGGAGTCGGGAATCCGCATTCGGAAGAAGACGCAGCATTCGAGCCCCATACGCCGGGTTTACGGCATCCTGAAAGGACCCGCCGATACAGATGAGTACATGGAGGAGATTCGCGGGAGATGATCACGTTTGTGGACACGAACATCCTGCTGGATGTTTTTTTGCCGGACCCGAGCACGGTGAGAGTTCCGCAGAAGCGTTGGAGAGGGCGTTTCAAGAGGGGTCCCTCGTAACGAACGGCCTCGTCTATGCGGAACTTGCGCCTAAGTTCGAAACCCAGAAGGCCCTGGACGACGTGTTGGAAGGGCTCAGTCTTCGTATCCTGGGGGTAGGCAGGGATGTCGCCTTTTCCGCTGGAAGAGCCTGGCAGGCCTACAGAAAGGCCGGGGGGAAGCGGGATCGCATTCTTCCGGATTTCCTCATCGGAGCCCACGCAGGAAGTGTGGCGGAGCGGCTTCTGACGAGAGATAGGGGTTTCTACAGGAATTAATTCAAGACTCTTCGGATCATGAGCCCTTGAGATAACGACCATTCAAGCCTTGCTGAAAATTCGGCGGTACATAATGGCCTTTTCCAGGGTCTCGTCGTCTATGTTCAAGGTGGTTCGCATAGAAATGGGGGACGTACATTATTTTATTACTTGCACGTTCATGTTTTTGAGTGGATACGTTAGGAATCAGACATGCCACGGAAATCTATATGATCCCCTTGAGGGCTA
>CAYPSZ010000075.1:0-3482 GCA_964413125.1 uncultured Desulfobacterales bacterium | reverse complement strand
CGCCTTACAGGGCGAAATTCACCCCTCATCAGTTGAATCTCACCCGGATGCTGTGATTCATCCCTGCGTCACGCTCGGCTTGCTCATTCGGCGCTTGATCGAGGGAACCCGGCGTGATGTCCGAATAGTGCCGCCGCCTTCTACATCGACTGCTTTGAAAGTTCCAGTGGGTGGGAAATTACGGGATAATGTGAACAGCCACCCGGTTGTTTTCCGAGAACAAGGGTTTTTGGGGTTGGGGGGAGCATAGTAGGTCCGGGATGTTGGGCATTTGACAGTGTTACGGCTGTTGGCGTCAAGTTACGGTTACACTTGGAGGTGAAATTCACCCGGGATCAGGAGGGATTCATTCCGGCTTCACGCTCAGCTTGCTGATCCGGTACTTGAGGGAGTCCGGGGTGATGCCCAGGAGTTCGGCGGCCTTTTGGCGGGATCCCCTGGCCAGGTCCAGGGCCTGGGCAATGTATTCCCGCTGGATCTCCTCCAGGGCCGTATCCAGGTGGATGCCCTCCGGGGTGAGGTCGGTCCGCCGCTTCCTGCGCTCTTCTTCCATCTTGCTCTGCTGCTTGAAGTGGGACAGGGTGAGGCTCTCGGGAAGCACTATGTTGGAGGCCTCAAGAGCCACGCTTCGCTCTATGATGTTTTCGAGCTCTCGTACGTTTCCTGGAAAGGAGTATTGCCGGAGGATATCAAGCGCGTATGCGCTGATCTTTCTTACGTCTTTTCCCAGCTCTTTGGAGTACTTCTCCAAGAAATGCCGGGCCAGCACAGGAAGGTCGCCCTGCCTGTCTCTTAGGGGAGGCATGTAAATCTGAATGACATTGAGCCTGAAATAGAGGTCCTCGCGAAATCTTTTTTCAATGACCTCGCTTTCCAAATCCTTGTTGGTGGCGGAGATGAACCGGACGTCCACGGTCTTCTCATTGGTGCCGCCCACGGCCGTAAAGGTGCGTTCCTGTATTACTCTAAGCAGTTTCACCTGAATTAGTGGTGGCAGCTCCCCTATCTCGTCGAAAAACACGGTACCCCCGTGGGCCGCGTCAAAAAGTCCGTTTTTATCGGCGGCCGCGCCTGTGAAGGCCCCTTTGCGGTAACCGAATAATTCACTTTCTATCAGGCTTTCCGGAATACCTGCGCAGTTGATCACCACAAAGGGCTTGTCCTTGCGTGCGCTCCTGCCGTGAATGGCCCGGGCCACCAGTTCCTTGCCCGTACCGCTTTCACCCGAGATCAGTATGTTGCTGCGGGTCTGAGCCACCCTCTCCACAAGATCGTATACCTTTTTCATCTCCGGGCTCTCGCCCACCAGGCAACCGAAGTGAAGATGCCCCCCGTCCTCGCAAGTATCCGGTATGGGTACACCCGCTCGCCCGGCCCTAAGGCAGTCCTTTACTATATTTTTGAACTCCCGGACTTTGAAAGGCTTTGGTATGTAGTCGTAGGCGCCCTCCTTCATGGCCTCAACGGCGCTTTCGGCAGAGGCATAGGCGGAAATCATGAGCACCACGGTCTTGGATTCAATGGACTTGGCCTTCTTGAGGACCTGGATTCCGTCTATGTCCTTCATCTTTATATCGCTTATGACCAGGTCGAAACGTTCTTTTTCAAGGTGCCGGAAGGCCTCCTCACCACTCACTGCAAGGGAAACCTTGTATCCTTCTCCGGCAAGAAGGATATCCAGGAACTCACGCATGCCGCGCTCATCGTCAACAACGAGTACGCTATGGGTGTCTGTCCCAGACAACACGGCCTCCTACCATGGTGAGTTCGGCCCGTCCCTTAAGGGGCATGTTCAAGAAGGGGGAGTTCTTGCTCTTGGAACTGATATCATCTATGCCAAGGGTGTACTCCACCTCGGGATCGATCACGGTGAGGTCGGCAGGCCCGCCCTCTTCCAAGCGGCCTCCCCCCACGTTGATGATTCGGGCCGGGTTCAGGCTCAGCTTGGAGATTGCTCCCGCTAGTGAAAGGATACCCTGATGCACCAGGGCCAGGGTGAGGGGGAGCGCTGTCTCGAGTCCGATGATGCCGAATGCGGCCTGTTCAAATTCCACATCCTTTTCAAGGGGACTGTGAGGGGCATGATCGGTTGCTATTACGTCTATCACCCCCTGCCGGAGGCCATTCTTCAGGGCCTCCACGTCCTCGGGTCTCCTTAGGGGCGGATTCATTTTAGCCTCTGTACGATAGCCGTTGACCGCTGTGTGATCAAGGGTGAAATAGTGGGGCGCGGTCTCGGCAGTGACCCTGAGGCCGTCTTCCTTGGCGCTGCGGATAAGGGCCACGGAACCTTCGGCGCTGACATGGGCGATGTGCACCGGGCAGCCTGTGAGACGGGAAAGGGCGATCTCCCTGAAGACCATGATCTCCTCGGAGGCCGCCGGAATACCCGGGAGCCCTATGCGTGAGGATACCGTGCCTTCATGCATGACGCCTCCGGCGGAAAGCGCACGATCCTCGGAATGGGATATGACCGCAAGACCGTAGTACCTTGCATACTCCAGGGCGCGCCTCATGACCTGGCTGTCGGCCACGGGAAGCCCGTCGTCGGAGACGCCCACGGCGCCGGCCTCTTTGAGGTCGCCGAACTCGCTCAGCGTCTCGCCTTTCTGGCCCTTGGTGATGGCAGCCACGGGATATACCCGGACCAGGCCGGCGGCCCGGGCCCGGCCAAGTATGAACTCGGTCACCGAACGCGTGTCGTTTACAGGGTCCGTATTGGGCATGCAGGCAAGGGCTGTAAAGCCTCCGGCAGCGCCCGCCCGGGCGCCGGTGGCGACAGTCTCTTTGTATTCATGGCCCGGTTCACGCAGGTGGACGTGCATGTCCACCAGTCCGGGCGCCACGAGCCGACCTTGGGCCTCGATCTTCTTAAGACGCGGGCCGTCTTCCGTGAATTCGCCCCGCGGGACAAGGGCCTTGATTCGGCCCCGCTCCACTAAGACGTCCTTTTCATCAACAGTACCTTTGTGCGGGTCAACGACCCTTCCCCCCCTAATCCATATCGCCACGCCTGGATCCTCCAATCAACAGATACAACAAGGCCATGCGCACGGCCACGCCGTTGGCCACCTGTTCGAGAATAACGCTGTACGGACCGTCGGCCACCTCGGATGCGATTTCAACACCCCGATTCATGGGGCCGGGGTGCATTATGATAACATCCTTTTTAGCGTGTTTCATCCTGGCCTGGTTGAGCCCGAAAAAAGCGGCATATTCCCGGACGGTCGGAAAATTCACACGGCCCTGCCTCTCCAACTGGATACGGAGCATCATGATCACGTCTTTGCCCCGTATGGCCTTAACCGGATCGTAAACCACCTCCACCCCAAGGGATTCCGCATCGTACGGGATCATTGTGGGCGGGCCTGAAACCGTCACCCTTGCGCCCATTTTACTAAGGGCGATAATGTTGGACCTGGCCACGCGACTATGGGCTATATCGCCTATGATGGCCACCTCCAGCCCTTTTATTCGCCCCT
>CAYPSZ010000074.1:0-11953 GCA_964413125.1 uncultured Desulfobacterales bacterium | reverse complement strand
TCTCGGGGTTCCCCTCCAACGCGGCCTCGACCGTTTTCACGGCCTTAGTCCCCATGTTCATTGTAAGGGGCAGGTTGTCTATTGCTGCAAGGTACCCCTTGCGATGTATCTGCAAGTGCCCTACGAACGAATCCGTTATCTGCCCTATCATCAAGTTCTTGAAGGACCCAGTGACAGCCATGAACCCCGTCACGAACAGGACCCCGACGACAATCAGGGAAAGGGTCAGCAGGGTCCTCCTTTTGTACCTTGCCAGGTTTCTTGTGGCTATCTTGATGAGATTAGCCATTGCCGCTCCCTCCGTGGTCCAATCCGTTTTTCAGTATGCCGTCTTCAATCCTGTAAATAAATTCCGCCTCACCGATGATGCGGTCATCATGGGTCGAAAACACAAACGTCGTCCCGAATTCGTCCCTGATCTTTTTCATGAGCCTGAGAATGCTCATAGCCGTATCACGATCCAGGTTGGCGGTGGGTTCATCCGCCAGCACCAGCTCCGGCCGGGTCACGAGCGCTCTTGCAATGGCGACCCGCTGTTTCTGTCCCCCTGACAGCTGGTCGGGCCTTTTGTCCTTCTGCTCAATCATGCCGACTGCGGCAAGCAGGTCCTCAACCCGTTTTTTCCGCCTGGTAGAAGAACCGTTTTGTACCATGACAAGGGGATACTCCACGTTTTCATAAGCCGTCAGCACGGGGATAAGGTTGAAGCCCTGAAAAATGAAACCTATGTGGGTGCCTCTGAAAACAGCGGCTTCCCTCCTTCCGAGGCCTGCCACGTCCACCCCGGCCACAAGAAGCCTGCCGCCCGATGGCCTGTCAAGGCATCCGATCAGATTCAGCAGCGTGGTCTTCCCGCTCCCCGAAGGACCGACAAAAGACAGAAAGGCCCCCTTGTCAATAGAGAAGGTGACGCCCTTGACGGCCTGGATCGCGGTCGCGCCCTGACCGTAGGTCTTGCTAAGGTCCTGCCCTGTAATGAGTTCCACGTGACCTCCTGTTTCATATTTTTGAGTCTCTTAACGACATAGCATAATATTGACTCTCGCTGATTTGGTTTTGCCCTCTTGTTAAGCAACCTCAGTGCCAACTGGGAAATATGCTTAAAACTAATAATGATATCAAGATTTTGAAATAAAATACATGCTATAAAAACAACTGCCGGCTTGCATTGCTCGGGAAAAACCTGAATACTTATTACCCAAACAAACCGAAAAGCCCGGGTAAAAAAGGTTACGGTTTCAGCCGAGCTTATCAATGTTGTGTCATGGAGTAACCGTAACAATTTTATTCTATCAGTTCTGCTTCCTCCTCACCATCTTATAAACTTCCATGGTGGACTTCGACCCATTTGATCATTGTAATCGACTCTATTCCAATCCCGGTTCATTTATTGTATTGGACCGAATGGGTGGACAGAGAGGGTACGATAAATTTCAGGCGAGATATTTACGGACGCGATGAAAAGCTTTACGGTGCCCTGAAGTTGGGCTCCTAAATCGTCCGTCAAATCGCCAACTGGTTGAAAATCACCACAATTGTCGCAAACAGGGCCTGGTCGATCACCTGCCCCCTGATGCCGGCAACTTTTCTGTTTTGTCCCCAATGCTGAAGGACCCGGCACTTGCTTTCAGAAAGTTTCCCGTGAGGCAGAGAATAAATTCTTTTGTGGCAAACACGGGGGCTGCTATGATTGTCAGAAGAAACAGTGCCAGGGTTGAAAGAGATGTAATCCAGGAGGTGACTTGCCATGGTTAGGTTTACCAAGAAGATATCTAAGAAGGCTGGGCTTCCACCCGGGAGCCTGGTTCACATTGGCGACAGGAAAACAGAAACGCCGCGACTGAGGGCCATTGCGTATGGTGAACAATATTTTGAAGAAACGGACATCGATAATCTTGAAGAATTCTTAATGTCAAAGCCCGAGTCATCGGTAACCTGGCTCAATATCGACGGGATACACCAGGTGGATATTATCGAAAAAATTGGAAGAATGTTCAGTCTTCATCCTCTCGCCATGGAAGATGTGTTGAACACGGATCAGAGGCCAAAGCTCGATGACTACGAAGACTATATCTGCGTCATACTGAAGATGCTCACCTACAATGACAAAGAGAGTCAGCTCAAGGTTGAACAAGTCAGTCTGATCGTTGGGCCGGCTTTTGTCGTTTCTCTTCAGGAAAGCGAAGGGGATGTTTTCAATCCAGTCCGGGAAAGGCTTCGGAGAGCCAAGGGGCGAATCAGGAAAATGGGGAGCGACTACCTTGCCTATGCCCTGATAGATGCTATTGTGGATAACTATTTCCTTGTCCTCGAAAAGATCGGGGAGAAAATAGAAGTTCTGGAAGATGAACTGTTGAGCGATCCTAAACCCGAAACGTCCAGAACCATCCATCACCTGAAACGGGAACTTATCTTTCTTAGGAAATCCGTCTGGCCCTTGCGGGAAGTCATGGCCCAATTGGAAAGGGGTGAATCCAGCCTGGTAAAAGATCAGACAAAACTCTTTTTAAGGGATGTCTACGATCATACCGTTCACGTAATCGACACTGTGGAGACCTTCCGTGACATGGTATCGGGAATGATCGAGGTGTATCTCACATCGGTCAGCTACAAATTGAACGAGATCATGAAGGTCCTCACCATCATAGCCACCATCTTTATTCCCCTCACCTTCATTGCCGGGGTTTACGGCATGAATTTCAGGCATATGCCTGAACTGGAGTGGCGCGCGGGATACGTTTTTGCGTGGGGGCTTATGGTTACCATTGCCGTGACCTTGCTTTCTTATTTCAAGAGAAAGAAATGGATATGAGGGACTTCATGAGGCACTTGAACGCTATAGCCTTGAGCAATTAAAAGTTCGGCGATGGAGCAAGGCGATTATGAAGATAGGTGACTCGGTTGTTGTCAGATCTGGAGTAAAGGACCCTGACTTGGACTTTGATATTGGGGGATGGCAGGGGCGCTTGTCAGCCATAGACGGCGCCGAGATCTGCGTTGATTGGGATAGTTTGACTTTAGAGCAGATGGCAAGTGAAATCATCTCCCACTGCGAGCAAGAAGGTTGGGATTGGAGGCGGATGAATCTTAAGGAAAGAGGCCCGCTTAAAGCGGGCGATGACGTGATTGTGCAGGGGATTAAGGCTGTGACAGAGTAACTGGAGCAAAGGAGAGTGAATTAGCATGAATGGAGAAGACCACTGGAAGCGGGGTTTTCAAATAGATTCCGCACTGAGGGGAATCATGGAAGCCTCGCCTGTGGGTATCGCGGTGTTCAGTCATGACTGCAGGATCCTTTACGTCAATCCCCTGGCTGAACGACTATTCGGCAAGCGGATTGCTGAGGCTGCGGGAACCAGGTGTGGAGATTTCCTCGGCTGTGCAAGGCGGCATAAAGATCCGCAAGGATGTGGTTATACGGGCCACTGTCCCGTGTGCCCGTTTTATCGAGCCATCTGCTCCGCATGCACGGAAGAGCCGGGGATGGAGGTCCAGGAAGGAGAAGCTTTCCTTGAACGAGAGGCCGGCCTTTCCTCTTTGTGGCTGAAATTCAGGGTAAGCAGCCTCCTTATTGGCGGGCGCAAGGTAGCCGTCATGGCCGTGGATGACATCACAAGCCGGAAGAGACATGAAGAACAATTACGCCATGCACTGGCAGAGCTTTCGGTTATCCACGAACACGCTCCCATTGTAATGTTGCTTGTGGACCGCGACAGGCGCGTACAAAAGGTCAACGGCTTTGCGGCCAGGTTTGCGGATCGCAAGTCGGAGGAAATGATCGGGCTTCGCGGCGGCGAAGCATTGCGGTGCCTGCACCACCTCGATGACCCCCATGGCTGCGGGTTCGGACCTGCCTGTACTCAATGCCCGGTTCGACAGGCCGTAACGGACACTTTTGAGTCCGGTATCAGCCAAACGGATATTGAGGCCTGGCTGCCGTTTCCCCGGGGCGAATCCTCTGAAGAACGCTGCCTGCTGATCTCCACCGCCTACCTCAGGATCGACGACCTGGAGCGGGTCCTGGTGTGCTCACAGGATATCACCGAGCGCAAGCAAAGTGAAAAAGAGCTGGCCCATTCCCATGATCTGATGCGTTACATCATCGAGCATGCCAACAGTGCAGTCGCCGTCCATGACCGTAAATTGCGCTATATCTACGTCAGCCAGAACTACCTTGAGCAATACAAAGTAAAGGAAATGGATGTCATAGGAAAACACCACTATGACGTATTCCCCGACCTGCCTCAGAAATGGCGTGACGTGCACCAAAAGGCCTTGGCAGGCGAGGTCTTGAGGGCGGATCGAGATCCGTACCCGCGGGAAGATGGAACGGTGGAATGGACGCGCTGGGAATGCCGGCCCTGGTACGAGGGCGATGGTTCCATCGGCGGAGTCGTGGTTTACACGGAGGTCATCACCGATCAGATACAGTCGGAGGAGGCCCTCATGAAGAGCGAGGAACGTTATAGATCCTTGTTTATGAATCTCCCTGTGGGGCTATATCGAACGGATGAGGATCGTCGCATTATCGATGCAAATCCCGCCCTGGCAAAGATCCTGGGGTTTCCTGACGCGGAATCGCTTCTGTCCTTAAAGGCATCCGGCTTCTTCGTCAGGCCCGAAGAACAGGACGAACAGCGCAGGATTCTCAAGCACGAAGGTGTGTTGCGTGGGTTTGAGACCGAGCTTCGCAGGCCGGATGGAACCACGATCTGGGTCAGGGATTCGGCACGTGCAATTCGACAGGCGGATGGCAGAACATACTTCGAGGGCACCCTTGAAGATATAACCGAGTTCAAACGGGCGGAGTCGGAAAAGGCTCAACTGGAGGTGCAGTACCACCAGGCCCAGAAGGTGGAATCAATCGGTAGGCTGGCCGGAGGTGTGGCCCACGACTTGAACAATCTTCTTTCGCCCATCCTCGGCTACAGCGAGATGCTGCGCGATGATCTGGACTTAGGAGACGCCCGGCGGGATTCGATGGACGAGATCATAAGCGCTGGACTGCGTGCCCGGGACTTGGTGCGACAACTCCTGGCATTCAGCCGCAAACAGATCCTGGAATTCAGACCGGTAAACTTGAACAAGGTGGCGACCGGACTAGAGAAGCTGTTGCAGCACACAATCCGGGAAGACATTGAAATGGAGTTTGACTTGACACCCGGGCTCGGCGTGGTCCTGGCGGATATCGGACAGATCGAGCAGGTGATCATGAACCTTTCGGTAAACGCGGCCGACGCCATGCCTGAGGGCGGCAAGCTGACCCTTGAAACCCAAAAGGTATATCTGGATGAAGAGTACGCTAATCATCATAAGAGCGTTAAACCTGGCGAGTACGCCATGCTGGCGGTGAGCGATTCAGGGGTCGGCATGGATGAGGCGCCCCGCGAGAAAATTTTCGATCCGTTTTTCTCCACCAAGGGCGAGAGTGGAACAGGCCTCGGCCTGGCGACAGTTTACGGCATCGTGAAACAACACGGCGGAAATATCTGGGTTTACTCGGAGCTCGGAAAAGGATCTACGTTCAAGGTGTATCTCCCGGTTATCGAAACACCGGAACCAGAAGAGACAAGCCCTGTAGAGACAATAGAAGATATGAAGGGTTCTGAAACAATTCTTATTGTGGAGGACAGCGACCAGGTCCTCCGTCTGGCCGAATCGGTGCTGAAGCGAAACGGATACCAAATCCTGATTGCGAAAGACGGCGCCGAAGCCTTACAGGCAATGGCATCACGTGACCGCCCTGTAAACCTGCTCCTTACCGATGTGGTCCTTCCGGGCATGAACGGCAGAGAGCTTTACGAAAAGGCCTCTGAAATATTCCCGTCAATGAAGGTGCTCTATATGTCCGGTTACACCGACAACGTGATCGCCCATCGAGGCGTGCTGGACGAAGGGGTTCAGTTTATTCAAAAGCCGTTCACCGTTAACGGGTTGGCTGCGAAGGTCCGAGAGGTGCTGGATGAGAAACCTCAGAAGTAGAAGCTGCAGAAAAGACGCAAGGCCACCCTGGTGTCCGCAATGATTCGCAGGGGAGAACTTACCTCGGGCCCATCATCCGCACCCTTGCCGACTCGGCCCTCATGATGGGAGCTATGGCCGGTTTTGAGATTCATGCTGGTTCCGGCCGAAAAATATCAATTTCCGGTTCTTATGCCATAGACCTTTACAGGCTCTTCCAGGGAAAGGACCCTGAATCCGCCGGATGCCAGGTTTTCCAGTTCATCTTCGCCCGGATATATGACGACCTCTGCCAGAAAAGCGACCCGCTCCCTCACAGCCTTCACAACGGTTGAGGCTCGGCACAGCTCCCCGGTCAACACCACGGCATCTACGTGCCCCATCAACACCGATGCCATGGCCCCGATCTCCTTTGAAATCTGGTACGCCATCGCCTCCAGCACAACACGGGCCTCTTGATCCCCTTGGGCAACGAGTCTTTCCACTGTTTTAATATCATGGGTGCCAAGATAAGAGCGGACACCTCCCTGACGCAACAGCAGGCCCAGCACTTCGTCTTTATCGTACTTCCGGGAAAAACAGAGATTGACAATCTGCTCAATGGGGAGGGATCCGGTGCGTTGCGGGGTGAACGGTCCTTCACTCAGCCCGTGGGTGCCGTCGATAATCTTGCCGTCCCTGTGGGCGCAGACACTGATACCTCCGCCCAGGTGGGCCACCACAAAACCACCGCCTTCATAGGCCATGCCCAGCTTCCGGGCCGCCTTTCTGGCTGCGGATTTGTGGTTCAAGACATGGAATGCCGCCTCCCGGCCAATGCCCTTGAGCCCGGAAAACCTGGCCAGGGGCTCCAGCTCATCGGTAACCGGTGTGTCATAGACCACGGCCTTAACGCCCTTTTGCGCTGCAATGTCGAAGGCAATGGCCGGACCCAGATTGCAGGGGTGCCATCCGAATTCACCGGAAGAGAGGTCCCGCAGCATTTGCTCATCGATTGCGTAAGCACCGCCGCCAACGGGTCGGGTCAGGCCGCCCCGGCTGACCACCAGCGACAGGCCGTCAACTTCATGCGCGTGGGCTCTAAGTACCTGATCCACGCACGCCCGGTGGAACCGCAGCCAATCCTCATGCCCGTGGAGAACTGAAAGGGCATCAGGTGCATGCCCCACGGTTTCCTTGAACACCGCGCCACGGCCTTCAAAGAGGCCCACCTTGGTGGATGTTGATCCTATGTTGATGATCAGAATCTTTTCCATGGCTTATGGGAGATCAATGGAATTCATACGGGATCAAAGCAACAGGGCCGCAGCCAGATTGGGCAGCCATGATTCAGGAGGTTCAAGGGGGGACCGGATCACCACCGGAAAGGGTGCCCCCATCAAGACCCCCGCCAATGGGGATCGTCCCAGTAAGGTCAGGAATCGGGCCGTAGTTTGAGCGGATTCCAGATCCGGGAACAGGTATATGTCCACATTACCTGGAACAGGGCTATGAATCCCTTTGTGCCCTGCTGCTGATGCGGATTCGGCGTTGTCCATGGCCAGAGGGCCTTCGATGATGGCATCTCCGAACTGGCCCCGATTGGACATCTTGGAAAGAACGGCCGCTTCAATTGTGGAAGGGATCGCCGGGTTGACGAGTTCGAGCGCTGAGAGCACTGCTACCTTGGGCCCTTCGATCCCCAGGGCCTTTGCCGCCCGAATGGCATTTTCAGTGACCGCAATCTTCTCCCGGATATCGAACGGATGGTCCACCAGCGGATCGGTCAGCACGGTCAGCCGGCCGTCCTTGGGGGCATGGAGTATGCTGACATAGCTGAGCGTCTCCTTATTGAAATGTGACTGGGTTGTGCGGGTCAGGGAGGTGAAAAACCCGGGGTCCAGGGGACCCGTATCCAGTACCAGGGCGGATTTCCGGGCATGAACCAACCCAAAGGCCTCCTGCCTCGCCGTTTGGATATCGGCCTCCGGAAAAACCACCTCCAGGTCTCGGGACATTTCGCTGAATTCGCCACCGCAGGCAATGGGGACGATCCATCCTTCATCCCGGGCCCTAAACACAGCATCCATGGCGGCAACATCATGCCGGCCCGAGACGAGCAGTTCTCGGCCCCGGGCCTGTTTCCCTGCGGCTTGAATGATCTCGTCAAAAGGGGGCTGCATCTTATTCGCCTTCCGTTGCAGACAGGACAAGCCCAAGGGCCAGATTGGTCATGCGGGCCTCGTAACCGTCCGATCGAGAAGGGGTCAGGAGGATCCCTTCCCCCACGGTTACGCACTGTCGAATGCCTGAAAGGAGATGATCGATACTCTTGACCAAGAGGTTTCCGGTCTCGATGTTGGGGACCAGAAAGATATCGGGGAAGTAGAACGACTCCCTCTCATGATCGGGTATTCGTGCGGGCAGGTAATGAGCGGGCAAGACCTCGCAATCGCCGAGCCTGCCCTGTTCTGCGGATCTTCGTATAGCCGCTGCGTCCCGCAGCGCGGGGGAGTCCGAACCGTCCACACGTTCGGCGGCAAGTATCATCACCGAGGGCCGAGAGCATCCCACCCTGCGAAAGCAGGAGAGAGCATTTACCAGGATCTTCTCCTTCACCTCCACCCCGGGCCGGATGTTCACCCCGGGGTCGGTTATGAGAAATATCTTGTCCAGACCTTGGGCCTCATGAAAGCACAGGGTGCAAGGCACATTGTGCGGATCCGACTCCCGGGTGTTGCGGATCAGTGCCTTGTAAAGAAAAGTGGTCAGGATATCTCCCTTTACCACGAAAGCAGCCTCTTTTGTCTTCACCATGTCCGCACTGGTATCAGCCGCCTTTTGCGGGTCCTTTTCATGTATTATTTCCACATGCTCGAGAGGAAACCCGGCGTTGTGGGCCACGGACTCGATCCGGTCGCGGTCGCCGATCAGCACGGGTGCTATCAAGCTTTCTTGAATTCCGTCTCTGACGGCACGCATGACATCCGGGTCATCAGGAAAGACCACGGCCACCTTACGGGGGCCGAGAGTCTTTGCCCTGGATACTATTTCTTCAAAGTTGCGATACATATGGTGCCGCTCAGCAATATTATTAAACGCAAAACATCATCATAACATGAATGTTACTGCACATATTTTTTATTCATATTCATTCGATGAAGGCTTTTAACTAAAATAGGGATACAAAGAAGAACTCGCGTAAAAGATTATACCCGGGGAATTCGGAGTAAACCACCCTTATTTGATGACATGTTCTGAATTGAAACCAGCAGTGACGAAAAAAGGCCGGAACCATTGAGATGAACACGGCCTTCCATGTCAAGAGAAAAGCACGGATAAAAATGCAGGGAGAGCATTCAGTGCGATCCCGTCCATTCGACCGGTAATGTGGGCCTTGGTTTAGGCAGTATGCCTTTTCTCTTGAAGTCAGTACTACCATAACATGTTAATAGTCCCTTCTTCTTGACACGCAACCCTCTACCTGTGTATCCTTTTCACTCAAAGCAATTTCCTATCCCACACTCAAAATAGCTAATTATTGTCATCATAATTGAAACTTTAGATGCCAAAAACGCTAATATTAAGGTGCATATAACTACCCAGCAATGACGAAATATTAAAAACAATGCCGCATATAGACGTTTGACTAAACCTCAAAGAAGTTTAAACAAACCATGCTTAACATAGGCAACTTTCACCGAATCATTCAAAGAGGCGATGCGCCGAAGCTCCTTGATTTTTTCAAGTCCCACAAACAGCAAGTGCATGATTACCTTATAGAATTTATCCGCTCTGAACCTCAGACCACTTATCGTGAATATATTTTGAACCATGCTGATGGGCAGAAAAGGGCCCGAGTATATATAGACTGCTTTGAGGCTGCTCTTTCCGGAAACATAGAGGCTTTTCTAAAGGACCAGAGACAGATTGGATATGTCCGTGCCATGGAGGGATACCACCTTAACGACGTATACGGATACACAGTTGCATTCAAGGATGCCCTTTGGAGGGCCAGCAGTGAGTATAATGCGGCAAGACAAGATCCAGCCGAATGTCTCAACAATGACGACCTTTTTACTTTGAATAAACTCTTAGATGGGGCCTACTATTTGTTATCGGTCTCTTTTCTTGAAACCCGCGACGAAATTATCATGCGTCACCGGGATCAACTCCAAGCACTTCAAGGGTTTGCAGCCAGAGTGGTCTCAATTTTCGATGAAGAAAAGATTTGGACTCAAACAACTCAAGCGATCTTTGATATTTTCGGGTTAAGCGGCACCCTGTTTTTGTTCGAGCCTGAGGATTTCGATCAAAAGCTTTCTCTCCCGACAAGGATGATAGGGGACCAGGTTGTGCAGCAGAACATGGAAATAGTCTTGGAAAAAATCCGTCACTTTTTGGTGCCTGTAGCCATGGGTAATAGGAATTCATTGCTTTATCTTTCCGAGTCAATGGATACGGACTTTTATCTTATTGTTGCGTCACCGATCAAGGACCGGAAGAACAAATTGAAAGCTGTTATCACTGTCCACGATCAAGGGCGCCCTTTCAGGTTTCTAAAATTTGACCGGAATCTGCTGTATCAGTTTTCTTATTTTACGGGGGCTGTATCTGCCAATTCCCGTATGGTGTCCGAAATTGCCGACAAACAGGCAGACCTTAGAAATCTTACCAAGCGCCTCATTTCCGTCCAGGAGAAAGAAAGAAAGAAAATAGCCGCCGACATTCATGACGTCTTGACCCAGGCACTGACAGGAATCGGGTACAAAGCGCTTTACTGTATTGAGGTTGCGGAAAAAGACCTTGCCCGCCTCAAAAAGGAATTAGAACAACTTGTTGAGACGATTAATGAAGCATTGAGGCAGTCACGACAGATTATCAGCAATCTACGCCCGCATATTCTTGATGATATCGGTGTTGTTGCAGCGTGTCGAAAGCTTGTTGGAGATTTTGGGGAGAAATCCGCCATCGATACACAATTCAGCTACTCTGAACCCTGCCAAATTCACCCGGAAAAGGGAATAGCGCTTTTTCGTATTCTTCAGGAAGCACTCCATAATGTTCGGAGGCACGCAGAAGCGACCAAAGTTGATGTGTCTCTGTGCATTGAAGACAACAGCTTTTTTGTTTTGACAGTCAAAGACAACGGTAAAGGGTTCGACCTCAAGCAGTTGAATCGCCCAAGGTTAAGAACCGGGCTTGGGCTGTTAACCATGCGCGAACGGGCCGAAGATCTGGGAGGGAGATTTAGAGTCGATTCCCGCCCGGGCGGAGGCTCAACTGTCACAGTTTGGGTGCCTTTGGGGGAAGATGCCTATAGCTGATAAAATACGAATTTTGGTGGTTGACGATCATGCCATTGTTCGGGAGGGCATAAAAGCGCTGCTCGAGCTTCAGGATGATATTGAGGTTGTTGCAGAAGCTGTTTCGGGCATCGATTGCTTGGAAAAAGTTGACGCCGCATGCCCTGATATAGTATTGATGGACCTTAAGATGCCGGGTATTGATGGGATCGAAACTACCCGGCTGCTGAAAGAATACAATCCGCTGATCAAAGTGGTTCTTCTTACCAATTATGATGACGAAGAGTATGTCCTGGAATCTATTAAAGCTAATGCCGACGGATACGTACTTAAAGATGTCAATAAAGGGGATTTGACTAAAATTATTAGATGTGTTATCCAAGAGCGGGCTTTCATAGATCCCGGGGTAACGCAGAAACTGTTTCACAATATTCGTCAGTCCGGTAGGATAGAAAAAGAAACCATTATCCGGCCGGCTCTGTCCAAACGTGAGCTTCAAGTCCTAACCTACTTGGTTGAAGGGCGCTCGAATAAAGAAATCGCTGAAAAAATCAACCTCTCTTTGGACACGATCAAATCTCACCTCAAGAACATCTACCAGAAACTGAATGTTCATAGCCGCTCGCAGGCTGCCAGGGCCGCCCTAAAGAAAAAGCTCGTTTATCTTCCATGATAAAAGACTGTTGAAAAACGGATTTCTGTCGGGA
>CAYPSZ010000073.1:0-3903 GCA_964413125.1 uncultured Desulfobacterales bacterium | reverse complement strand
AACATTGATCCCAGCTTATTCGGCCCGGTTGTCGCCTACATCGTCATCATTATCACCATGAGCATCAGCGCCCTTCTGGTGCCGGCCGCCAACCGCTTCCTTTTTTGGGGGGCTCTCCTTTTTATCGCATCGGATCTGGTTCTTGCGGTCAATAAATTCCTTATAGCCATACCTTATGGACGGGTCATCAACATCAGCCTTTATTTTCTTGCTCAGTTCACCATAGTTGCGGCTGCTCGGAGCATCTGGATGGCCCGAAGTTCAAGATGAGCTCAGGATGTGGATTACGCTGATCCGACTCTTGTTTTCTATTCCAATTTCAGGCTTTTTCTCTTAAAAGATATGAAGTATATACGCATGAGGGAGAGGATTGAAGGCTCTCCGCAAGTGCGAGAAACATGCGTGCATGATGCTCGGGAAGAGGAGAAACTGATGGCTGATCTTGTGAAAGTTGAAATATCGGAACACATTGCAGAGGTGACCCTGAATCGGCCGGAGAAATATAACGCCCTGAACTCCGCGATGTTTGAGGCCATCATAAGGGCCGGTGAAACAGTTTCCAAGGAGCGTTCCATACGTGCCGTAATTCTCTCCGGCGCAGGCCCGGGATTCTGTGCAGGGCTCGATTTTGAGGGCTTTATGAGCATGGGGTCGGGAGGGAACGCCGCAGAAGAAGAAGGGATAGGCAAGGAGCTGCTCAAGAGATCCAAAGATGGTTTGACCAATCACGCGCAACTGGCCGCTTATATCTGGAAACAGCAAAGGGTCCCGGTGATTGCAGCGCTGCACGGGGTTGCTTTCGGGGGCGGGCTGCAAATCGCACTCGGGGCTGATATCCGGCTTGCGTCTCCGGATACCCGGCTTTCCATCATGGAAATCAAGTGGGGCATTATTCCGGATATGTCCATAACCCAAACCATACGGGACCTGGTGCCTCTGGATGCAGCCAAAGAACTCATGTTCACCGGGAGGGTTATCGAAGCCGGGGAGGCGGCCCGTCTCGGACTGGTGAGTCGAGTGTGCGACGACCCGCAGGAAGAGGCCCACAAACTGGCCAAAGATATCGCCGGCAAATCCCCGGACGCCGTGGCAGCCGGCAAGCGTTTGTTCGAGGAAGCCTGGCACTGCAGCGCAGCGGAAGGACTGCGTCTCGAGGAGGCACTGCAACGAACGTTGATAGGCACTCCGAATCAAATCGAGGCCGTAAAGGCCAATTTTGAAAAGCGTGAACCGGAGTTTGAGGATAGTTTGGAGAAGTAGTTCCTGATATAACTGATGGTGCTACTCGTCCAGAGACATGAGATAGGAGCGGAGGTTGCTCCCCTTGTTTCTCAGGCCCAACTTGGACCGGATCTTGTGGCGGTGGCTGGACACGGTGTTAAGCGAAATCCCCAGGAGCTCCCCGATTTCTTTGTTGCTGAGGCCCTCACGCACCAGATGTGACACCCTGATTTCCATGGGCGTCAGGCCAAGGGAAACCGCGGACAGGCGTTGAATGAGTGGAGACGTGATGTTGGTCAGATTGGACTCCATGGTGTTGACAATGGCCTGTTCCTCTTCCCTCAGGCGGCTCCGCTTTAGCCTCCCGATATAGGGCATCACCAGCTGCCGCAGGTTGGAAAGCACGTTCTCCTGGTCCTCCCGCTTCTTTTCCTCCATTTGTTTCAAAAGGACCTTGAGCGCTATGTTGGCTTCCTCGAGGCTCCTGGACTGCGCTTTGAGCTCCCCCTCCCTGGTCTGCAGGTCGTCCATGGCGAGCTTGAGGTCGGTTATGTCCCTCCCCTCGGAAATGAGCAGGACTATGCCGCCCTCGGGGTTCCTTACCGGTTTGATGGAGATGTCCATGTGCACGGTTCGACCGTTGGGCCCCGCATTTGTGGTCTCGTATCTGACCAGTTCTCCTTGGGCC
Source organism: uncultured Desulfobacterales bacterium (assembly GCA_964413125.1). Lineage (GTDB taxonomy): Bacteria > Desulfobacterota > DSM-4660 > Desulfatiglandales > HGW-15 > JAIPEI01. Next base: position 1,994 of record CAYPSZ010000073.1, on the reverse strand, counting down.
GCCCGTTCAATGCTTCGTTTCAGCCTCTCCTGCTCCTGACGGGAGTGGATCCACCACGGGGTATCCCAGAAAGGCCGTCCTTTGATTTCTTCATCACTGGTACTTACGAAATCCATGGCGGTCTTATTGACATGGACCACAGTCCCGTCCAAGCCAAGGACACCTATGAACTGAAATGTCTGATCGAATACGGCCCGCAGCATGGTCTCGCTCTTCTGCAACGCCAGCTCAGCCTGCCTGCGCTCTCCAATCTCCCGCTCAAGCTGCTCATTGATGCTGGAAAGGCGCTCTGTCCGCTCCCTGACCAGGTCTTCCAGCCGGTCCCGATGCCTTCTGAGCTCCTCGTCGGCCTGTTTTCGGCGGGTCACGTCTATCCCCAGAGCGAAGAAGAAGTCGAGCGTGCCGTCCTCTTTCATGATATGGCGTCCGTGCCACTCCACTATACGTTCACGCCCGTCCTTGGCCTTCAGGCGGCTCTCCATTATGCGAAGCCCGCCGTTGGTGGTAGGTGCTTCGAACACCTCACGCAGCCCCGGCCAGTCTTCCCTGGCAACGAACATATTGAGGTAGTTTTTCCCTATCACCTCCTCCTGGGTATAACCCAGGGCCAGCAACATGGCGTCATTCATAAGGAGGGTACTTCCGTCCACCCCGATGGCCACAAAAAATGCGGGGGAGGTTTGCACCAGCGTGGCGTTGAACTCCTTTTCCTTGCGAAGCGCCTCCTGCATTTGCTTGTATTCGCTCATGTCCCTGCTCACCACGGCCACGCGAGCCACCCGTCCTCCGGCATCCAGGACCGGGTCCACCGTGGTGTCCATCCAGCGACCTTGGCGCATGTCCTCGTATCGGAGAGGCTCCCCTGTGTGAACAGCCCTTTCGTGGTAAGCCCTCCGTGTCTCTGAAAGGGGATGAGGCAGAAGGTCAAAGGCGTTACTGCCTATCAGTTCATCAACTTCCCTCCCGAACGCCCGTGCAGCAGGATCGTTCAAGGCCATGATTTTCCCCTCGCAATCCAGGAGAAGGGCCCTGTCCCGAGGGGCATTAAGCAGTGCCCGAACGGTTTTCTCACTCTTGATTAGTTCGTCCTCCAGCCGCTTGCGTTGAAAATACTCGGGAATTTCAAACCCTCCGAATTCCGCACTTCCGGACTCAGAGTTATTCCCATATCGCGCGATGTGTTCCTTTATGCGGGAGGGCGGGGCCATTATGAACCTGCACTGCCCGTCACCCCTTGCGCGGCACTCGATCTCAACAGCAACCAGAGGAAGTCCAAAGCTCTCTTCGCACCATCCGGAGGAGTATCCGGCGTTCATGGCGCACACCGGGAATTCCGTGTGTTTGCGACCCTCCAGCCAGGTGTGCGCTTCAAAGGAAAAGGGATGATCATAGATGAGGTAGTAGTCATCGTCCGGCGTGGGATGGGATTCAGGAAGGATCTCTACAAAGGCCCAGCCTGTATAAGAGAAATGCACCGGCCCGGCGGAAAGTTTTTCAATGGGATCGTCAACGCCCATTTTCTTGAAGAAGCTTCGTGCATCAGCCTTGCCGATGGAATGGGCGATATCGAAAAGGAAACCAAGCGTGATGTTCCTTGCCTCTTTTTCTCCACGATCACGGTAAAGAGAGCTTACGAGGTCAAAGAACTCCCTCGACATGGAAGCAGCCCTAACAAGGATGTAGCGCTCTCCTGATATTTCTATGTAGCCCCTGGCCGGATCTCGTGTCCTTGCCTGGAAGTACCGGGCCACGTAATCCTGGGCCTTTTCAAAAAGCGGCTCCAATGATTCGGGCACACGAACCGTGTGTAGGCCTTGCCCTGGGGTCTGCTCACAATTCTTGTGGTTCAAAGCGTCTACCAAGCTTATTTGGATTCTATTGGGATCCTTTCTGCTGTGGCCTACCCATCCTTATTCCACATTGACCCGTGTGGCCCTCCTTTTTTCCCGGCAAGCGACATCTTTTTCAAGGTCTTCTATCTTTTCATCAATCAG
>CAYPSZ010000072.1:0-4285 GCA_964413125.1 uncultured Desulfobacterales bacterium | reverse complement strand
GGGAAAACCATTATGCCCGGCCTGATCGACGCCCACGTTCACATCGGAAACATCTCCCTCAAGATGGAAGAAACAGCCGCACTGAGCCCTGCGGTCTATGTCCACAGAGCCACCCGCAATCTGGAAACCGACCTTGATATGGGGTTCACCACCCTTCGGGACGCAGGAGGCCTGGATTGGAGTTTTTCCGACGCTACGGATCAAGGATTGATCAAAGGCCCGCGCCTTTTCCTGAGCGTCAATCCCCTTACCCCCACAGGCGGGCATTTTGACATGCGGGGGATATACGGAACCGCGGTGGTCGCCCGTAACAGCCTGGGCATCCGTCCGGAGGTATGTGACGGGCCTGATGCCGTTTACAAGGCGGCCCGCGAGGTTCTCCGCCGCGGTGCGCGCCAGATCAAGGTTACGGCCGACGGCGGAGTCGACTCCCCGAGCGACCAGCCCGGGCACTGGCAGTTTTCGGTTCCTGAACTCAAGGCCGCGGTTTCCGTTGCAGAGGCGGCGGGCACATACGTTATGGCCCACGTCTACAGCGCAAGGGCAATCCACAATTGCCTGGATGCGGGCGTTCGAAGCATAGAGCACGGGAACCTGCTGGATGCAGAAACCGCCCGCCGCATGGCCGCAGCCGGGGCTTACCTGGTTCCCACCCTAACTGTTTATGATGTCATGGGCTGCGAAGGGCGCAATGGGCTTGCCCATTACGCACGTAACAAGCTTGATCAGGTGGCCAGGGCCGGCAAACAAGCGGTTGGAAACGCCAGGGAAGCCGGTGTCATGATAGCTTCGGGGTCGGACATCTATGGTCCTTATCAACATTTAAAGGGGAGAGAGATACGCCTCAAAGCTGAATTGCTCTCGCCCATGGAAGCCCTTGTGTCGGCAACGAGCACCAACGCCCGGCTGCTCAACCTGGAGGACCGCGTAGGGACCCTGACTGCGGGAAAAGATGCGGACCTTATCGTGTTGGATGGGGACCCCCTTGCCGACCCGGAGCTTTTCGAGCGGGCACGGGAAACGGTGCTCCTGGTGATGAAGACGGGAAGAATCATGAAGAACAGGCTGCCGGTGTACGAAAGGCAGGACGGATGAAATCGGCCCATCTGCTTGACGTCCGGGAACTCAAGACCCACTTCTTCACCTTTGACGGTGTGGCGCGCGCCGTGGATGATGTCTCCTTTCAGTTGGATCGCAGTGAAGTCCTCGGGATAGTGGGTGAGTCGGGGTGCGGGAAGAGTGTAACCGCCCAAAGCATAATGCGCCTGATACCCGAACCGCCCGGCAGGATAGTGGGAGGAAAAATCCTTTTCGATGGTGTCGACATCGCCACTCTGCCCATGGATAGGGTTCGGGGAATTCGAGGCAACCGCATAGCCATGATCTTCCAGGAGCCCATGACCTCCTTGAATCCCGTCTTCACCATAGGCGACCAGATTTCGGAGATGTTTATCCAGCACCAGGGACTCACGCGAAAAGACGCCTGGGGCAGGGCTGTGGAGATGTTGAAAAGCGTCCAGATCCCGGCACCTGAGCGCCGGGCGGAGGCCTATCCACACCAACTCTCCGGCGGCATGCGGCAGAGGGCCATGATAGCCATGGCCCTCTCTTGCAACCCTGAAATCCTGATCGCCGACGAACCTACGACGGCCCTGGATGTGACCGTGCAGGCCCAGATCCTGGACCTAATGCTCGCCCTCCGCCAGGACTATGAAACCGCCATCATGATGATCACCCATGATCTGGGGGTTATTGCTGAAATCGCCGCCCGTGTGATCGTCATGTATGCCGGGAAGGTGGTAGAGGCGGCCGCCACCGAAGTAGTTTTTGAAGACGCCAAGCACCCTTACACTCAAGGCCTTATCAGATCCATCCCCAAACTGGGCCGGAGGGCCACGGAAGGCAGGCAGAGGTTGTCGGAGATAGAGGGTATGGTACCGGGGCTTCTGAACATGCCGGAGGGATGCGCCTTTCATCCCCGCTGCCGGCATGTAATGCCGGAGTGCCGGAGACGCGTCCCGGAGCTGACGGAACCGGAGCAAGGTCATACGGTCCGCTGCCGGCTCTACGGAACGGCACAGTGACATGGCAAGCTACTGGATAAGGAGAGGGGAGCCCTTTAATTGGCATCGCTGCTCGAAGTCGAAAATATGAAGGTCCACTTTCCCATCAAACGTGGAATTCTGTCCAAGACCGTGGGGAACGTTTTCGCCGTGGACGGGGTATCGTTTTCGCTCCTTGAAGGTGAGACCCTCGGACTGGTGGGCGAAAGCGGTTGCGGAAAAACAACCGCGGGCCTGGGAGTGCTGGGACTCATCCGGGCTACCTCGGGCCGCATCGCCTACAGAGGCGACGATATCACTGAAATGGACCGCAGGAAGCATCGATCCCTTTCGAAAGAGATGCAGATGATCTTTCAGGACCCTTACTCGTCTCTGAATCCCCGGCTGACGGTTCAGCAGATCCTTGCGGATCCCATGGAGATACACGGCCTGTACCCTGGAAAGCAGAGGGCCGAAAGAGTGGCATATCTCCTTGAGACGGTGGGGCTTTCCCCGGACTACGGACGGCGCTATCCCCATGAGTTCTCCGGCGGGCAGCGGCAGCGGGTGGGGATCGCCAGGGCCCTTGCCCTGGACCCGAACCTGATCGTGGGAGACGAACCGGTCTCCGCCCTGGACGTGTCCATCCAGGCCCAGATCATCAATTTGCTCATAGACCTTCAGGAGGAATTCGGCCTGTCTTACATTATCATAGCCCATGATCTGGCCGTGGTGGAGCACCTGTGCGATCGGGTGGCTGTCATGTACCTGGGAAGGGTGGTGGAAAGCGGCGGCTACCGAGATCTTTACCATGATTCCAAGCACCCTTACACGCAGGCCCTGCTATCCGCGGTGCCGGTGCCGGAACCAAGAAAGAAGAAAGACCGGATCATACTCAAAGGGGACGTGCCCAGTCCCATTAATCCGCCCTCCGGATGCCACTTCCATCCCCGGTGCCCCCGGCGGATGGAAAGGTGTGACGGAGCGGTTCCTGAGTTGCGGGAAGTGACACCGGGCCATGCGGTGCGGTGTTTTCTTTACGAGCCATAGGAAACGGCCGAAGCGGCGCTGTCTCAAAGGCGCCGCCGTCGGCGAACTGAAACAACCGTAAAAAAAGGAGAAGCAACCATGAAGAAATCGTTATTCCTGAGTCTTTGTTTTGCCCTTTGCCTGTCGTTTACGGCCGGGTCCGCCTTGGCCGCGGACCTTGTGACGGCCGTGGACAGCCCTCCTCGGACCATGAATCCACATGGAGCCGATGCTGATGCCAACCTCTCCATCATGGCCAATTTTTTCGACGGCCTGCTGCAGCTCTCCGGCGGGGAGTTCAAACCGGCCCTGGCCGAGCGTTACGAGCATCCGGACAAGCTCACATGGAAATTCTATCTGAGAAAAGGCGTCACCTTTCATAACGGCAACAAGTTCGACGCCCACGACGTCAAATTCTCCTTCGAAAGGCTCAATGACCCCGAGGTGTCCGAGTTCACCAACACGGGCAAGAGCATCGACTCCATCGAGGTCATTGATGACCACACCGTGATCATCAAGACCAAGGAACACATTCATTGGTTCGCCAACAACCTGCACCAGATCTTCATCATGGACAAGGAGTCCACAGAGGAGCGTGGTGTGGGTGATGTGGGCCAGAAGCCCATCGGAACAGGCGCTTACAAGCTTACCGAATGGGTGAAAGGTTCCTATCTTCGCCTGGAGGCCAATGAAAACTACTGGGAAGGGGCCCCCGCCATAAAGACTGTGGAGATCAATCCCATCACCGAGTCCTCCACCCGTTTTGCGGCCCTGGCATCGGGCAAAGTGGACCTGGTGTCCGGCGTACCTGTTGAGCTTTTCGAAAGGGTGAAGGCGAACCCCAAGCTGGAGGTCATCAGCCGTCCCGCCCGCCGGTCCATCTTCCTTTCCTTGGGCAACGCCCCCGGCACCCCGGCTGCGGATATCCGAGTCAGAAAAGCCATGTACATGGCCATTGATGAAGATGAAATCGTTGAAAAGGTCATGCGAGGCCAGGCCACACCCACGGCCCAGTTGCCCGACCCCGCAACCATCGGCCACAACCCGGACCTGAAGAGGTTTCCCCACGATCCTGAGAAGGCCAGGCAGCTACTGAAAGAGGCCGGCTATGAAAACGGTTTTGATATTACCCTGGCCGCACCCAATGATCGATATGTCCAGGACAAGCAGATCGCCGAAGCCGTTGCCAAGTACCTGGCCAAGGTGGGCATCAG
>CAYPSZ010000071.1:0-5843 GCA_964413125.1 uncultured Desulfobacterales bacterium | reverse complement strand
GGTGCACAGATTCATGATGATCTGCTGGATCTGTGTTGGATCGGCAAGAACGGGCGGAAGGCCCTTTTTGATTTTAGTATGAATCTTCACCGTGGTGGGAATGGAGGCCCGAAGCATCTTGATAGATTCTCTTGTAATCGGCTCCAGGCTAATATTGGAGACGGTGTGTTCCTTCTGCCTCGCGAACATCAGGATCTGCTTGACCAGTTCCCTGGCCCTGAGGGTCGCCTCCCGGACTTCATTCAGATTGTCCTGGGCAGGGCTCCAATCCGGGACGTCAAGCATGGCCATTTCGGTGTTCCCCACAATGATGCTCAAGATGTTGTTGAAGTCGTGCGCGATGCCGCCTGCAAGGGTGCCTATGGCCTCCATCTTGTGGGACTGGGCCAATCTGGTTTGGAGTTTCTCGCGCTCCTCCTCGGCTTGCTTGCGCGCGGTGATGTCGAGCATGGCGCCGATCATGCGAATGGCCTTGCCCTGTTCATCGCGCAGCACGTAGCCGCGATCCATGACATCCGCGTAGGCGCCGTCGGCTTTCATGAATCGGTACTCGTCATGCCAGACAGAAAGATCTGGATTATCAACAACCGCAAAGAAAGTATCATGAACCCTTTGCCGGTCATCCGGATGCACCCGTTCGACCCACCAGTGCGCGTTCACCGGGCGCTCTACAATCTCGGTCCATCCGAAAACGGCTATTCCGGACTCGTTCCATCGTTGGGTGTCGTTGATGACATCCCAGTCCCATACCACATCGTTCGTTGCCTTGTGCGCCAATCGAAGCCTTTCCTCGCTCTTCGTCAGCGCCTCCTCCGCTCGCTTGCGCGCGGTGATGTCCTGGGTCACTCCATCCACCCTTATAGGCTGCTGGTCTTCATCATAAATCATCTTTGACCTATCAAGCACCCAAACAATGCTGTCATCAGGTCTTACTACACGATACTCTCGTACAGCTTTGCCCTCTTCCAACAATTGTTCTATAGCATTTTCCGTAAGGTGCCTATCGTCTGGATGAACGACTTCTTTAAACAAAGATGAGTTGTCATAAAACTCTTGTGCAGGTCTTCCAAATAACTTTTCAATTGAAGGGCTGAGATAAATGTGTGTAAAATCAGGCCAGGATATGGACCACACAACATCAATTATGTTATTTAAAATAGTGTCCAGCTTTCCTTGGGTTGTAAGCAGTTCCTCTTCAGCCTGCTTGCGGTCAGTAATGTCTTGGAAGAATCCAAATATTCTACGGTTTGCTAAATCAATTTTTCCTATTGTGTGAACATGTCGAAGATTACCCTTTGCGGTTATAATTTTCAGTTCCAAATCAAAAGGCTCTTTAAACTCAATTGCACGTTGGACTGCGGTTTCAATTATGGGTTTTGAATCAGGAGTATAAAAATTAATTCCGTTCTCAATAGTGTGGTCATAATTAAGATCAACTTCATGAATACGGAATGTTTCTTCCGTCCAATTTTGTTCTAATGTATCAATATTAAATTCCCATCCACCGGTTTTCCCTATCTGTTCAGACTCAGAAAGCAGTCGTTTTGTTTCTTTCAATGCCTCCTCAGCGCGCTTCCGGTCGGTGATGTCGTCGAAAACAACAAACCGGCCGGTTACATTGTCTCCGAGCTTGATCGGTCCGGCGGATACTCTTACGTCAATCTCTTCGCCATCTTTTCGCTTTCTGATTATATCGACACCCTTAATCCCATCGAGTGCCCGCTCATTAAGCTCCTTGGATTCCGTGTAGTAAAAGCGTTCCGGGCAGATAAGGTCTTCAATAATCTTCCCCCGTGCTTCTTCCAAAGAATAGCCGAAGATCCGTCCAAAACCCGAGTTCGCTTCCAGAATATGATTCTCGATGTCAAGCAGTACAATCGCTTCGCCGGAGTAATCGAACAATGACTTAAGCCGTGCACGGTGGGCCTCCAACGCCTCCTCAGCCTGCTTACTTTCGGTTATGTCTAGGTGTGTCCCGCAGGCCCGCAAGGGTCGACCCGAGGCGTCCCGCTCGATGGCACGGCCCTTGTCCAGGATCCAGATCCACTCGCCCGACTTGTGCCTTGCCCGGTGCTCGCTCTCATAGTACGCCGTCTTGCCCTCAAGGTGGGCGTTGAGAGCTTCCATGACTTCCGCCATATCATCGGGGTGGACAAGCTTCTCCCATGTGTTCACGTGAGGCTCGATTTCATCCAACCTATAGCCCAGCATTTCGGCCCATCGTTCGTCAAAGGTCACATGACCGGATTGCACGTTCCAGTCCCAGGTGCCCAAATCCGCACCATTCAAAGCCAACCGCAGGCGCTCTTCGCTATCCCGCAATTCCTCTTGGCCGTGAGTACGTTCCAGATGGCGCCCCAGAATCTTGGAAACGGCCTCTACCAAGTCTTGCTTCTCAGGCAGCAGAAAAGTTTCTTCGTCCTTGTAGTACACAGACAGGCGCCCTATCGGCTCACCCTCGAACTGTATGTCAGCATGAAGCCCGTCTTTTAAGTTGTACGTCTGCACTTCCAAGCTGTATCGTTCGTCGCCCAGGATGATGACCGGGACCGCTTCATCCGGATACTCCATGCCTTCCTTCATGGCCTCAAGCACGCCTCGGAAAAGCGCCTCCTCGGACAAGCCTTCGTCCAATGAGTTCCTTATGCGCTGCAGACAGTGGAGTTCCTTGTTCCGCTCAAGCAGGGCGGTCTCCGCTTGCTTTTGCTCCGTGATATCCATCAACGCAGAAACCATGCCATCGAATTTGTCCGATGCGTCCTTCAGGGGCGCAGCGTTGATGGAAAGCAAGATGCGTCGTCCATTGGGATGTTCAATTGCATGCTCCACATCATGAATGGGCCTGCCGGTCCTGCGAACAACGTTGAAAGGAAGTTCGTCCTCAGGAAAAGGCTCACCGTGATGACCGCAGATCCTCCATGCGGTGTCGTTGTAAGTCCGCGCCGTGATGTCATCCTTCGTCAAGTCAAGCGTGGCTTCCGCTGCGGGGTTGGCAAAGGTGATTCTCCCCTCGGCGTTCACCACGGTGATCGCGACCGGACTGGTGTTTGTGATCATGTCGAGCAGATAATGTTGCTCACGTAGGTTCTGTTCTGACTCCTTGCGCTCTGATTCTGCCTGCTCGAATTCCCGAACTCTCCGTTCCAATTCCTCATACGTAGGCTTGCCGGTCATGATCACAACCTCTGTATTCGCATTCCCATGAAGTCAGTACTACCAACAGAATAGTCGATAACGGTCCAACTCCACATTCACCCTACACATATGGATACTGCCCGGCTACTTTGAGAGCCGTTTAGTTTGCAGTACCCCCGACAGTTTAAATACCCCCCAAAAACAAAACCCCACCTCTCTCTTTTGAGAAATGGGGTCTCAGACGGCTCGGGTCATATCACCCTCGCTTGTTCAAAATTACTCAATATAGGTCGTTTGTCAGACAGGGGGTAATTTCCAGGTAGTCTCCATAAATGAAACGAAAAAGTCAATCCAAAAGAAGTGTTGCGCCACCCACTACTTCCCCGCCTTCCTCACCCACTCCCTCAAAGACTCCCGGTCAAACCGCCACTTGTTCAGGACCATTTTAGCCGGAAGCTTGCCCGACTTGGCCAGCTTATAGACCGACCTTTTGCCCAACCTCAGATAATCCGCCGCTTCCTCGATCGTCAGTATTTCCTTGTCATCCGCCATGGTGAATCCCTCCTTTTCATTTCGAGTTTCGTAAAATCCTTCAATCATATAACCCCATATACCCCTTAATAGTCAATAATTATATATATTAATACCTGAAAGGAGTCTTTATGTCCATCTAACACAGTTTTTCCGGAAAAGGGAGGATAGGCGCATTGAAGGCAGTCGCATGGAAACTCATAAGGATCGTGCTCGCGGTGGCCGTGATACTGGCCTCAGGGCTTTCTCTTCACAACCATTATGCGGGAAAGAGCATCGACCCGGTAGAGGAGGTTCAAAGGCTTATTGACAGAAACCAGAAGGACGCAGCCTCGGACATGGCCAGGTTCTTCAGTGATGCCAATGCAGGGTCAGAAGAACTCGATGAACTTCAAACGCGCCTAGATTACACGCTTTCAGGAAAAGTCAGTTCATTCGCATGGGACGGCGTGATCAAGGGAGAGGTCCATGATTCCTACTCGGGTATGGGAGCCATATCGTCAGATCTCCTTATCATTGGCGACATAAGGGACCTTGGCATTCAATCCTGGAAGTACCTGACAAACGCGGATGACTTCGACAAATGGATCCTGATCCTTTCAGCCGCCGGAATTGGTCTTACCGGGACATCCTTTGTGAACGGTTGCGACTCCCTGGCCAAGAACACGGTCAAATACGTAAAGAGAATGCCTGAGATTCAAAACCGGGGAGTGCTGAAAAGCTTCATGAACGGCAGTCTGCCCAGGCGATATCACTCATCCGTCTGGAACCTGTTCAAGGCGAATGACAACTCCATTCCAAGGACCGCGTCCATGCTGGCTAGAATGAATAACCCAAGGCAAATAGACACGGCAGTTGACATGGTTTCAAGAAACAGAAGAGCCGGGAGCGCTTATATCGAGCTTGCAGGTGAAAGAGGGCTTTCTCCTTACGCCAGGACACCAAAGAGGATGAGAGGTCATTTCATGAGCGTTCTTACCAGGAACCCGAGGGCCGTCCTGGGCCTTACCAATTCCCATCTGGTCCTTCACACGGTCAAGATCCTCAAGAAGTACAATATTGCCTCGCTGGTGGTCCCGATAGCCGCACTCTCCCTGATCCTGAACCTTCTACCCCTGCCGATCGTTTGGGCCATATTCGCGGGATCTACAGGATACGCAGTGATGACGGTATTAAGGTTCGTGCGAAAGAGAATCAAGCGTCCAAAAAGAAAAGGGGACAAATCGTCCCCCTTCCCTGATGTGGCTTTCTGAGCCGAATAACTTACGCGCTCGCCTGCTTGTCCTTTCTGGACTGAGCAAGTCTCTGACCAAGGTTCTGGTCTTTTGCAACCTTCCTGCGCTTGGCTGAAAGATACTTGGCCGAAAGAGGTTGCCTGGCCTTGAAACCGTATTTGGCCTTGTATTCCTTGGGCGTGAGGCCGTGCTCCTTCAAATGACGCTTTGTGATGATCTTGAAGGACTTCCCGCACTCAAGACAGGTGATCGTGGCCTGCTTGATGGACTTCTTTGGGTCCATTGCAAGGGGAGCGGTTTCAACCACCGAGCCTTCCTCATCGCATTTCACGCTTTTTAGGGACTCGTAGGTCTTTCTGATCAGCTCGTTGATCTCTTCCGGGGTGAGTTTTGATACCGCGGCCTGGGCGGATACGATTTCAGCCGCAAGTTCGTAAAGTGACTTGGCCATAATATGCTCCTTTCAATTGAATTGTCGTAAGAGTCAGTCAAAATATCGACTAATTTACCGTTGTCAAGAGGAAAATTCAACCAATTTAGCGGTTTTTCATCCCGATTTCAGGGAAATTGCAAGTTATCTATATATATTACTCAACTAAACGGACTGTTGTTCTGGGCGCATTTCTCCTACCTAACCCACATACGGAGGACACATATGGATTCCATTCTCCACGAAACGGATGAAGCCATTTTCAGGTTCAAAAGAGCAAGCCTCATTGACCATTTAAACGATGATTCCTTCTCCTATGATGCCGAAGAGGTCAAGGAAATCATGGAGTTTTTGTCATCCTCAAAAGAAGAAGTCGAGAGCATTCCGTCCAGTGATCAGTATTTCGGGTTCATTGTGCTTGATCTAATCGACAAGGGTGAAGGTTCAGTCATCTGCAAGAGGTGCGTGAAGGTCTATTCAGCCAGGGACCTTGCTCCCATCTCGGTCGGCTG
>CAYPSZ010000070.1:0-19682 GCA_964413125.1 uncultured Desulfobacterales bacterium | reverse complement strand
AGTCCTTTTTCAACAGGTCCAAAACCATCTTTACGCCTATGTACAGCAGGACCGCGGCTGCGAACAGCTTGAAGTGGGTCGGATCCGGAAGGAACCTCACGCGCACTATTGCCCCTATGAAGACGCCGGGCAATGTGCCGGCGATCACGACCCAGGTGAGGGGCCAGACCATGCGGCCCTCCCTGTAGTACCGATACACCCCGCTGGGGATGGCGATGATATTGAAAAGGTGGTTTGTGGCGCTGACCGAAGGGTTTGTATACCCGAGAAATGAAACTTGGAAGGGCAACAAGAGAAAGGCCCCTGATACGCCGCCCATGGAAGTGAAAAACGAGATCACAAAGGCCACCAGGGGTGGGACCCAGGGAGCGACCTCTACCCCCGCGGTTTGAAAAAGCATGCTGCCCTCCGGCAAGAAAGGCCCTTGGTGATATTCACACGCATTGATTCAATTTCGCGTCAAGATACCAGTGCGCCTTGAGCCCAGTCAACAGCTTTCCCCGTGGATGTCATAAACCCACGGCTCCAGGAAAAGATGCTGTGGAATATAGGGCCAACAGCTTCAGCAGTTATTGCTTTTCGTTAAGGACTACTCCGTATCCCTTGCCCCATGGGGCTCTGAAAAAACATCTGCATTGACCGGAGTTTCTTCCCTGAGACGCCTGACTGAGTGCGCTATGTGGGAGATGCCTATTGGAATGCAAAGGAGCGCTGCTATGGATACAGGGATGGTCACGAAGATCCTGGGTATCCCCAACCCTCTGGAGAGCATTTGGGTCTGGCCGAGACTGAGTTTGAGAGCGTGGGGCAAAAGGTAGGCAAAGAAAAGGACCACCAAGGTATCCACGAATATGGTCAGCATCTCCCTGGCCCTGGGTGGCATCTTCTGCTCAATGAGGTGCATCTGAATAAAACCTTTCTCCTTGTATAACACCGGCACCACCAGCATCACCGTATATACGAAGAGTATCAGTGAGAGCTCCAGAATCCAGTCGAAAGGGCGGTGCAGTATCCATCTGGAAAGCAGGTTGGCGCAGTTCATCAAGATGATGGCGGCGAACGTAAGGACGCTCAGTGTCAGCTCAACCTTGAACAAAACATAAATAACTTTATCCAACCACTTCAACATAAGCTGGTCCCCAGGCACCCGGCGGGTGTCAGTACATACTCAAGCCCAATAGATTAGGCAAAAAAGTAGAGAGAAACGGGATATAAGTTATCAGCAGTAAGGCAAACACCAGCGCCAGGAAAAACCTCATGGAGTAAATGATGATGTCGCGCATGGGTACGTCGGTAATTGCACCCATAATATATAGGGCCATTCCCATGGGCGGAGTAATCATCCCTATCATCAAATTGAAAACCACCATTATCCCGAACTGGATGGGGCTGATTCCGAGCTCCAGTGGTATGGGGGCCATCAAAGGAACGATGATCAACATGGCCGGGATCTGCTCCAGGAATGCCCCAAGTATGAGTAGAAATACATTGATGATCAGGAGTAGCAGATACTTGTTTTCAGTTAGAGACAGCAAGGTGTCCGAAAGCATTAATGCAGTCTGTTCGATGGTCATGATCCATACGAAGACGGTGGCGGTGGCAATGATGAACATAATGAGCCCTGAGGCCTTTGCAGAGACTATCAAGACCTCCGGCATCTTTTTCAGGAATTCCTTCCCTTTATAGATCACGCTGAGGATAAAAGTGTACAGGCAGGCGATTACACCCGTCTCCGTGGGGGTGGCCATACCACTGAGGATAGTCCAGAGCAGCAGCACAGGAAGGAGGACCACGAATACATTGCGGAGAAAACTCCGCCAGGCCCTTGGGTAAGAAAACCTAATGGGTTCAGGGCTTGCTATGCGCTTGCGCGCCACCTCCCAGTAGATGTAACCCATAAGTATCAAACCCGTGATTATGCCTGGAACTATCCCGGCGAACCACAGCGTGGCTATGGAAAGCTCGGCGACGTGGCCGTAGATGATCAGCATTATGCTGGGAGGTATGATGGGGCCCAGCATGCATGATGCGGCAGTGACGCCGACTGCAAATCTCTTGTCATAGCCGGCATCGGTCATCACCTTGACTTCCACCACACCCAGCCCTGAGGCGTCAGCCACCGCAGCCCCTGAGATCCCTGCAAATATCATGCTGGCAAGCACATTCGCATGAGCCAGCCCTCCCCTGATCCAGCCCACCAGATCCTCGGCGAACTCGAGCAATCTCTCGGCTATACCCCGTAGTTCATGATCTGTGCGGCAAGGATATAGAAAGGTACGGCCAGGAGCACCCAGCTCTGGACTCCCGCCACCATCTTCTGGGGCAACGCGGTTATCGAGATGTCCAGGATCAAAAGCCCGATGGCGGAGGCAATGCCCATTGAAATGGAAATGGGTATATTAAGCCACATTAATAGAATAAAAATACCAAGCACCAGAAACCCGACCATTCAGTGCTCCTTATCTCCGGATCAGGGATGAAGAGGGGAGACGCCCGACTCCCCCCCTCACGATTCCATCAGCAATGCCCTATTTCACCTTCTCCACCTTATCAACCCATTCCTGCTTGGCATGCCCATCCTGGATCAGGCCGGGCAGCACATCTTTCCTGAATGCGTCCACAAAGGGCTGCCTGTTTACCCTGATATAAACCGCATTGTGAACCTTCAGTAGTTTATTCTCTATGGTTTCCTCCACCCTGGTCTGGGCTTGCTCATTGTACCACCGGCCTGCCTCAGCAGCGCCATCCAGCAATATCTGCTGATGTTTGGGGCTCAGTTCATTCCATACATCTTCGTTTATGGTTATGAGTTCGAGTTGCGGAAACTGCCTTAGCTCTGTGATGTACTTGGCTACCTCGGAGAACTTCTGTGGGAACACCAGATCAAACGGCGAGGTTATGGCGTCCACCACGCCCTGGCTGAGGGCCAGGTAGGCCTCTGCAAAGTCGATGGTATGGACTTCGGCGCCGAGACCGGCCCATGATCGCTGAATCATCTTGGCAGGCCACAAGCGGAGCTTGAGGCCTTTTACATCCTCCGGAGTGAGGATGGGTTTCTTGGTGGAGCAGATAACCCGGAAAGGACCACGATGCCACTTGGTCTCAAGGTTGATGAACCTCTGGTTGCCTTTCTTGATAAGCTGGTCCTGAAGATCCTTTCCCAGAACATCATCAACCCAGCGATGGAGGTGGTCCCTGTCCTCGAAGATGAATGGAATGGTTGCCACTCCTATCTCCTCCACATGGGAGGCAAACCAGGTCTGGCTGCCCAGGAACATTTCCTGATGTCCCAGCTTGACGCCTTCCACCATGTCAGGTGCGTGGCCGAGCTGCTCATTCGGAAAGACCCGGATCTTCAGTTCACCCCCGGATTTCTCCTCCACATAGGGTTTGAAAACCTTCTCCAGAGCCTGGTTCTGGTTTGAACCGGGCGCCAGGATGTGACCTATCTTCAACGTCCTGGCGTCAGCATTTGCAGGGCATACCAATAATGCTAGTGCAGCCAATGCGCAGATTGTCATCAAGAAAGTATGTTTATTCATGCCGACCATTTCACTCCCTCCTTTCAAGGTGTTGAAACTCATCTCCCCCGGTTACGGGGCCTTAACCGATCCTCAAAATATGTTTTAAAACCTATCACCTCCCTCCAGGAAATCGCCTGGACATCATTGCCGTCCTTCTTCCTTCGCGTAGGCCTGCTCGGGAGAGGGATTCTCCCTCATGAAAGCCCTGAATCCCCGGGTCTCCTCCACGGGCGGCTTTCTCCAGAGCCCGGCGCGGCTTACCGCCGGGTATCCCGCCTTCCGGCAAAGATCCACCATCATCTCGGCCTGCTTAAAGGCCACAACCATGGGGTCTATAACAGGCACTCCTATGACCTCAACCGGATCCTGTTTAAAAACTTTTGTAAAGATGGAACCGATGATGGTGCAGCCGGGGATTATCACTTCGGCCTGGTCCTCCTCAACGCACTTGCGCCCCACCTCCACAACCCGCCGGGCTATCTCCTCGGAGGGAGTGATCTCCGGGTAGAGATCGCACGCGGTGATGCCGATCCAACGGAGAGAGGCCACCTTCTGCCTGATCCCGTAAAGGTCCACAAGGCGCATGTCGATGCCGCCCACTGTCATGGGATCAGTGGAGACCACACTGAAGCGCTTACCCATCATTGCAGCCAAATGAGCAGAGGCCTCGAATGTGGCCGTCACTGGAATATCCACAATGGACCTGGCCTCAAGGAGCCCGGGGTCCAGCATGCAGGAGAGGACAGCTGCGTCATATCCCTGTCTTTCAGCCAGGATGACCCTTTCAACGGCGGCGTTTATGCACTTCAACGTATTATAGATATAGGTATTGTAGTTGAGGGGATAAACCTCATCCAGGCACTGTAAATCGAAGGTGGTATCCGCTCGTGCCACTCGCTGGAGATTCTCCTCGCCGTAAGGCTCTGTCTTGCCGAAAGGCGAAAGCACCAAAATCTTCATTCGTTCGTCCTCCTTCCTCATCTCCCGACTGATTCCGAGCGGGAGCGGCGCAGGTTGACTGTCTTTTCCTTGTCGATTGTTCCTCCTGCATCCACCGCCACGCAGTACTCTCGGGCGGCCCTTTCCTGGTTGACAAATCCTTCCACTACGTCCCGGGATACCAGCTCGGGATCGCGCTCCATTGGATCACCGAATCCACCGCCACCTGCAGTCTTAAGAACAATCCGGGTGCCTGATTCCACCTGGGTCGTAGTCTTGGTGGGTAGTTCCCGCCTGTTACCATCAGGGTCGATTATCAAAACGGCGGACGCACCCCCCGCTTTTCCACCCTTGAGGCCCCACGGACGGATGTTCCGTCTCTCCGTGCCTATGGAAATGGTGGTCCGATGATCCACGATGGTGATTTCCCGGGTGAGTCCCAATCCGCCTCTGAAGCAGCCCGGTCCGTCCGAGTCCGGGACCAGGCCGTATCGCTCCACCCGCAGGGGATAAGCAATCTCTATAACCTCGGTGGGGGTGTTCATGGTGTTGGTCATATGGACGTGGACACCATCCATCCCGTCCGAGTTATAAAGGGCTCCCTGTCCTCCACCATAGGTCTCCACATAGGAGTAGTACTCATTGGTTCGAGGATCCAGCCCGCCCACGGTAAAGATGCTCATGCTACCTGTGGATGCGGCAGGGACTCTATCCGGAATCACCTTGGATAAGGCACCCAGAATGACTTCGGTTATCCTCTGAGAGGTGTTGATGTTGGCATTTGACACAGGGGCAGGGAATCTGGGGTTCACCAAAGTGCCCGGTGGAGTAATGACCTCCACAGGACGAAAAGTTCCGCCGCTCGAGGGAAGCTCCGGGCCGACGGCCGACTTGAGAGCATAGTAAACACAAGCCAGAGTGACCGCCCGTGTGGAGTTGACAGAGCCCCGGGCCTGGGGGTCGGTCCCTGTGAAATCCACCATTATGCCGCCGTTGCCTATGGCCAATGAAACTTTTATCTTCAGTAGATCATCACTCAGGCCGTCCCCTTCCAAATAGTCTTCAAAGTCAAAAGTCCCTTCGGGGAGATCCTTCAAGGCACTGACCATACGGCGCTCTGCATAGTCCATGACGGCGTTCATGTAAAAGCGCGTATCCTCCACCCCATACCTGGATATCACTTCCTGGATGCGTCGTTCGCCTACATTGTTGGCCGCCATCTGAGCTTGGAAGTCTCCCCGCATCTCATAGCTGGTTCGGACGTTGTTACTGATGAGCCCCATGATCTCCGCATCAAGCTCTCCACGCTTCCTCAGCTTGATGGGCGGAATTCGGATGCCCTCCTGAAAGATCTCCGTAGAGATGGTGGGCATTCCTCCCGGGACCATGCCCCCCATGTCAACATGATGTGCCAGATTGGCAAGGAGGGCTACGCATTCTCCATGAATAAAAACCGGAGATATCATCACCACGTCCGGCAGGTGCGATCCGCTTATGTAAGGGTCGTTGGTGATAATGGCATCCCCGGGTTCCAGCCTTTCGACGGGGTAGCTCTCCAGGGTCTTTCTCACAACCGAGACCATGAGTCCCAAATGGAGGGGGATGTGCTCGGCCTGGGCCACCAGGTCTCCTTCGGCGGTGTATATGGCGGTGGAGCAGTCCCTGCGATCCTTGATGTTGGGTGAGAGAGCCGTCCTCACCAGGGCCGCCCCCATCTCCTCGGCCACCGACTGGCAAGCGTTTCGCATCACCTCCAATGTGATGGGATCAACCATTTTCATGGGGTCCTCCTCTGCCTGTGATCAATAGATTGCCGAAAGGATCGGAGACCGCCTCGTAGCCTGGAAAGACAAGGATGGTTGAATCCAATTGCTCCAAAACAGCCGGCCCGTAAAGCCTCTGACCCTGCAGGAGTCCCTCCCGGTGATATATGGGCGTCTCAATCGGCTTGGTGTCTTTAAATATCACTTTTCGGGTACAAAAAGGTTCGGGAGCGGACGAGGAGCTATCCCCTCTCTTTTCAAGTGACGCAGCAGGCAGTTTCCCCCAGGCTACCACCCGCAGGTTAACGAATTCCACCGGCTCCGTTCTCCTGGCGTGGCCATAGGTCTTCTCGTGCTCCTGATGGAATGCTTCAACCGCCCGCCTGATAGATTCCGGATTGATATCACCCTCCGTCATGGGAACCTTCAGTTCGTAAGCCTGGCGGGAGTAACGCATGTCCACATGTCTTTCCAGCAGGATGCTCGACCCCTCAAACCCCTCCTTACGCAGCTGTGCCTCTCCTTCAATTTCCAGTGATTGGTAGATCCTGTTGAGGGCGGCCACATCCGCGCTATCAGAGTTGATGATGTACGTCTGCACATAATCGTGCCGCACGTCTGCAGAGAGCATGCCGAAGGCGGATGCAATCCCCGGGTGTGAAGGAATAACAATACGAAGCATGTTCAGGGCCTGAGCCAGCTCCACGGCATGTAAAGGCCCGGCCCCTCCAAAGGCCACCAGGGCGAACTCTCTTGGGTCATAGCCCTGTTCGACCGATACACGGCGGATCCCGCGAATCATGTTCGCGTTCATAACCGCGATGATGCCCTCCGCAGCCCGCCGCACATCCATTCCCAAGGGCTTTGCAATCTTCTTCTCAACCGCCTCATAGGCCTTTTCCAGATACATCTCCATCTCACCGCCCAAGAGGTAAGAGGGATTGATGCGCCCCAGAACGGCGTTTGCGTCGGTGGCTGTGGGCTCACTGCCGCCCCGGCCATAGCACACCGGCCCAGGATCAGCTCCGGCACTTTGAGGTCCTACACGCAGGGCACCCCCACTATCGATCCATGCAATGCTTCCACCCCCTGCTCCTATGGTATTTATGTCGATCATGGGGAGCTTAATGGGATAGCCTCCGATCTGGCTCTCCGTGGTGAGTCTGGGAACCCCTTTCTCGATCAGGGAAATATCCGAACTGGTTCCACCGATATCAATGGTTATGATGTTCTTGAACTCTGTTGAGCCGGCCAGCAGGACCCCGGTCAGCACCCCGCCCGCCGGGCCCGACAGCACCGTCCTGGCGCTCATCTCCCTGGCCATTTCCGCAGTGATCACGCCTCCGTTGGACTGCATGATGTAGAGTTCGGAGGCCACGCCCAGATCTTTGAGGCGCCCGCCCAGGAATCTTAGATAGTTGTTGACTTTGGGCATCACAAAGGAGTTGATGCATATGGTGCTCGTCCGTTCATACTCCCTGAATTCAGGGAGCACATCCGAAGAAAGGGTCACGTAAGCCTCCGGATGAACTCGTTCAATCACCCGGAGCATCCGTTTTTCGTGTACCGGATTGGCATAGGAATGAAGCAAAGATACAGCTATGGAGTTGACTCCCTGTTCTCTAATCTCTTTTGCAATCGCTTCCGCCCGGGCCTCGTCCAGGGGCCGGAGAACTTGTCCGGTATAAAGGACCCGCTCGGGGACACCGTAGGCGAGATGCCTGGGTACGATGGGGGGGGGCCTCCGTGCCCAGAAGTCGTAAAGGTGCGGGCGGTTCTGCCTCCCGATCTGAAGAATGTCCTCGAAACCCTGGGTTGTAATAAGGGCGGTCTCCGCCCCTTTGTGCTCCAGCAGGGCGTTTGTGGCCACCGTGGTGCCGTGGAGCAGGAACTGGATACCCTCGGCCGTGATCTTTCCTTCCCTGACCAGCTTTTCTATGCCTTCAATCACCGCCAGTGCAGGATTGGCCGGCGTTGACGGCACCTTGGTGACCGCCAACGCCCCTCTCTCCTGGTCAACAACGCAAAGGTCCGTAAAAGTTCCTCCCGTGTCTACCGCTAACCTGAACCTTTTTTCCATTTGTTCGTCTCTCCGGCCCCGACCGGGGCATTGTTCTTCAGGAAATCTCCGCCGACCGTGTCATATAGGCCCGGCCCTTGAAGCAGGATGTCCAGTTCCTCAGCAGGAGGGCTAAGGTATCTGATCACCCTGGAATGGAACAGCTTGACGTGTTCGGTGATAGTACCTACCAGCTCCCTTTGGTTCCTCTCACGTATTAGCCTTATCAGTGCCTGGTGGTCTTGCGTGACCCTGCGGAAGTGGGCCTGGAGATCATCCTGTGCCATACGCCTGCTATAGGAAAGGAAAGCCAGGCGCTGGGCCTGACTCTGAAGATGATGGAGGGCCGAGGCCAAAAATTGATTACCGGTGGAGTCGTACAAGACCCGGTGAAAGCGGCTGTTTAACAAGGTCACCTGCAGGTAATCCTCCTCGTGCATGGCCTCCTGCAGCATGGCATGAAGCTCTTCCAGGTGGTCTATGTGAGACTGACCTGCTCTCCTTGCCGCCAGAAATGCACAGTTTCGCTCCAGCAGGGTCATGGCTTCGAAAAGCGCGCGTACATCCTCCAGGGTCACCGACTTTACAAAGAAGCCCCTATTGGGAACCGCCTCCACCAGGCCTTCGGCGGCCAGCCTGAACAGGGCCTCCCTGATGGGCGTGCGCCCGATCTTGAGCTTTGCCTCCAGGTTTCGCTCATCCACCAAAGAACCCGGACGGAGCTTCAGTGAGACGATCAGCTCGTTTATCTTGCGAAAAGCAACCTCATTGAGTGAAAGACCCTGATTCTTAGGCATTGAAGACCCCTGAATATCTTGATTATATTTGTATTATATTTTTATCGGGCTGTCAACTACCGTTTTGAGACCCCTGGAGCATTAGTCAGTCAGGATGTGAAGCATGTTGGTGAAGGAAGGAAGGAGGCGTTGAATGACCTAATGGGTGGCACACTCAGGGAATACGTCTGGGGAAAATCACTTAGTGCAAGAGGAATGTGGATACGAAAAGGCCGGAATCAAACTCAGCCTGCCGTCTGAAAACGGACTCGGTCTCCAGATACATGCTTTAAGACCGCCTTCATTGCTCTTTGAATGTGGTCGATTATTTCCATGACCTGTGAAGCGGGCGAAGGGTCCGCCATTTGCCCGGCCACCCTGTTGATCCGGGCCGCCATTATGGCCGCCTCCACGGTTGCCATTCCGGAGGCCACAAGTGCGGAGACGATTCCGGTCAGGGTGTCTCCGGTGCCCCCCATTGCTTCCAGCGCCTCATTCACGGGACTGTCGATCACCTTATGGATCCTATCCCTGGATGCGATGTGATCCCTGCTTCCCTTCACCAGCAGATAACGTGCAGCGTTATTGTGCTCATAGGCCCTTGCTATGAGATCGGGGATCAGGTTTTCATCGTGCAGGATGAAACCGCGGGTATAAAAGGGGTGAGGCGCCTCTTCGTCAGCCAGAAACGCCAGTTCCCCTGCATCCGGAGTAAAGAGCTCATAAGCCTCTGACAGCCCGCTCATCTTGGCGGCATACATGAACCCGGCATCGGCTATGAGCGTAGGGCGAGGGACCATGTCCTGCAGGGCGAACAAGACCTTGTTGTGCCAGTCCACATCGGGCTGCAGGTAATGGAAGACGATTGTCCTGATTCGGGAGTTCCGTAGGCGCCGCACCAGATGTTCATAAAGACGCCTGCTGCCGTGCCCCTGACCGATGTCCCCCACCAGATATGCCTCAGAGGGAGGAAGCCCCAGAACCTCTCCCGCCTTGAAAGCCGCAGCCAGCAGTGCGGGCGTTCCCCGGTTCACCGGCACCGCCCTTCCGTCAACTTGAATACGGTTATTCTCCAGGCCGACCTCGCCGTAAACCAGAGGGAAATCATTGTCCGGCACGGTTCCTACCACTGTGAGCATTGTCTCTTTATTTCCTCGTATGCCATCTGGAGCGCATAACCGCAGAGAGTGTGCCCTATCTCTCTGGGTGAAGGGGCGTCGAGAAGGGTTTTTCCAACCATTTCCCGTGCAAGGTAGGGGACGTCCGGGCATCCTCCGCCTGATATATTGACGATCGTATGCGTCTCCTTGTCAATGGTGAGCTTCATGTTGGCCGCCCTGACCATGTAATACCTTCCGAAGTCTTTAGTATGGAAAAGCTCAACCGGTTTAAGCAAGGGGCTGTTGACCGGAACCACTTGAAGAGGTGACACCCCTCCTTCACCAAGGACCCTCAAGACTTCCAGTTCCTCCATCAAAGGAAATTCAATGACCAGATCACAACCGGTTCGAATCTCTGGAGGCGGCCCCATTACCTTGATTTTCCAACCTTTCGCCTTCAAGGCGTTTTCAGCACGAATAACCTCACTGGTGTTGTCGAACACCAGTATTCCCCTGCCTTGCCGGTTTTCCGGTTCCTTTGAAACACCTGTCTTTTTCTTATTGAAAAACCCGGGCATAACCCGACTCAATTTTTTTTGATAATGATTCGAAATCCATCGCCTTGTTCTTCGATTTCACGGATCCCCCAACCGCGGCTTTCCGCAGCGCGTTTCACGTTTTCCTTGGAGGTCTCCGTGTCCACAAGGATCTCCATGTCTCCTCGACCCTGTGCCTTGATTCCTTCCAGCGTCATGAGGACAGGTTGCGGGCAGCTCAGCCCTCTTGCATCCACTATACGGCTCATTTCAAATCCTCCCTAAGCGCTCTTTTTTCTCATGGTAAAACCAATGAACAAACAGATCAGGAGTCCGATGATGACGCCTGCAATCCCGTGAGGCCCGACACCGTTGGGAGAACTCGCCAGACCGAAGTTGTGTGACACGGCGGCGCCTACAATCATTCCCAGGACAAACAGTGCAGCGTCTCCATCACCCTCGCCCGCAAGGAAAAGCTGCCGGCCCGGGCATCCTCCGGCCAAGGCGAACGCCAGGCCTGCCAGGGCCATGCCTGCGAAGTTCCAAAAGTGCATGGTATGGGCAACCGGCTGACCGGTGAAACCGGGGTTAAACTGCCCCAGAACCAGGTTGGCCAGGAAGGCGAACAACACCAGGGCCATGAGGCCGAGCATCAGGTGCATCTGCCGGAAAAGCACGAGGTCCCGAATAGCCCCCATTGTGCAGAAGCGGCTCCTCTGTGCCAGAAAACCGATCCCAAGACCGATAATGAGGGAAATCAACAGGGGCGCGTACATGGAGCCTGGGCCCTTGAGGCTGTAAAACAAAATCCCGCTTTGAGGCTCACCCTCCAAGGGCGGAAAGGCCACTCTCAGTATCAGGAACCCCAGCATGACAAGAGGCAGGAGCCAACCCACGGATGTATAGGCCTTTTGAGTGCGGCCCAGATTGTATCCGCCTTTCAGGAAAAGGGTCCCGATCCATATGCCGAAAGCGAGGCCCCCTATCCCCAATATGGCGTTCCCGTCGCCGCCCGCCAGGCGCAGCACGGCCCGCCACGGACACCCGAGAAACACCAGAGCGCCGATCATGGCGAAGACCCCGAGCATGAATCTGACGATGGGTGCTGATCCGGCCCTTGCTCGAAACTCGTTGAAGCCGTAAGCGGCGATGAGTGCCCCGAGAACGAAACCGATGATTTCCGGTCGCATGTACTGAACGACCCCGGCCCTGTGAAGTCCCAAGGCCCCTGAGATGTCCCTTTCAAAACAGGCAACACAGATCCCCATGTTTGCGGGATTGCCCAGTTTCTGAAGCAATGCCGCCAGAACTCCGATGATGCCGCCTACCGCAATAATGCCCCATTTTGTCGCCAAGAAATTCCTTGCTGGTGTCATGTTTCCTCCTACAGGCTCAGGAAAAATTTTAGAGTAAATGCGTGCGATCAATCAACACAGCCGGAATGTACTTGGGGGAAAGGTACAAAGGAAACAGCGATGTGTCAAACTGGATTTTACGATATCAAAATGATGATCATGCGGGGATTCCGATGGGAGACACAGCCGGGTTGTCTCCCGGGGTCAAAAGATATGCAAGTATTTGCATCGGTCACTTCTTCAAAGGGGACAGCCTGAACTTCCATTCCTTACCGTCTACAGGGTCTTCGAAATGGGTCTCCTTAATACGCAGGCCCTGATGACATTCCGGCAAAGTCAATGCGGTGTCTCTCCCCTTTATCACTGTGTAGGGATAAATCTTACCAAAAACATTCACAACGGGAAGGGGTTCTTCTGATTTTGACCATGCTTCAATATGCTCAATTTCATCATTAAGCGTTTTTATCCTCTCATCTTTATCTTCTATTTCCCTTTTGCGAGCCAGTATCTCTTCATTCACGCTTTCTTCTTTAGAAAAATATGACTCCAGCGCTTCATCACCCTCCTGGATTTTCTTTTCAAGAATATGAACAGCCTGCTCTATTTTGCTTAGGAGGGCCTCATTACCCATCTTTTGTGCCGCGCCGATTTTCTTCTCAAGTTCCCTTTTCTTAACGTTATATGAATCGAGCTGCTGAACATGTTTGCCAAACTCCAGTGCTGTATCCTGCTTTTGCCTATCAAGGGTTTCGATTTTTTTAAAAAGGGCTTCGCGCTCCTCCAGAGTCCTATCGATTCCGGCCTGAATATCTTTGATTTCATTCTGCACCCTGTCATCAGTACCTACCACAAAGAGACAGGGGTTTGAGTTATCAGAACCCACCTGGGCCGCAACAATCCCTTTTTTTGCGATAACCCTGGATGAGTATACAGAGCCGGCCCGGAGTATAAAGGCCCCGCTTGTCTCCACGTCCACATCAATGGCCTCCTTTTCAATTACCACGTCTCCAAAGGCCCGGACACGGCTCTTGTTCATGAAGCCGGCCCGTAAGTTACCGCCTATGCGAATATCCGCCCCGATGATTCCTCCGGTGACCATGACGTCACCCCGAACAAGGATCTCTGCGCCCACTATTTCTTTGGCCGTGAGTTTTCCCCCGCGAACGCGAAAACCCTTTTGTACGGTCCCGTTTACGTAGATATCGCCTTCAAAATCCACATGCCCGGACTTGAGGTCAACATCGCCTCGGACCTTGTATTCCGAGAAAACAAAAACCTTGCCGTCGGCGCTCACCTCGGGGCGGCCGGATTGGTCGGCTGTAAGCTGAAGCCCGTCCTCAGACAGCACTGTTCCCTTTCCCCTCCTGATCCTGCGGTTTCTTGGCTTGGGAGGAAGAACGGGGCGGCCCTTCACATCCATGCCGGGAGTGCCCTCCACCGGCGGAACCCTTTCAACCAGCAGGTCTCCTTTGTTCACGCGGGGGATTTCGCCCTTGTCCCTGAAATCTATGTTTCCCCCCTCCTTGATGGTGCCGACCTTCAGGGGGTCTGTGTCGAAGTGATAGAATATACGAGCGTCGCTTCCGGCCCGGGGTGGGGTTCCCTGTGCAACCGTGTGGGAACCACCCGCCTGTAAGTCCTCCCTGATTAGTGCTTCAAGGGCTTCGTGCGGAAGTAGGCCGTATATCACTTCATGCCTTTCGAGCCAGGCCTTGAGCTCCGCGGCCGTAAGGGTTTCGGGCGGTGGACCGCAAGTTGCGACGGAAGCGGTAAGGCCGTCCGGGGAAAACTCGACTCTGAACAGTTCATCCAACGGGTCTGAAGGAGGCTCAGGGGATTGGATTGAGGATGGCTCGGCCGGGGCATACACTTCATTCTCCTTGTCAGGAAACAGCCTGTTTTGGACCTTCAAAACTGCGTCACGGCTGCCTGGCTCCATTTTGCCCCGCTCGACCAGGATTTCACCCACGAGCTTCACCGCCCTTTTTTCCTTGAAGATACGCACCTGCTCTTTGAGGGCCGCATCCATGTCTTCACTATTTATAAAGCCGTTTTCTACGGCTATCACGCCGAACCTGAGATCCAGGCCTCGGACTTCAGACATCAATTGGATAGAGAGGAGGAAATCCAGATGCTTTTGCGTAATGAAGCCCTTTCGCACCAAAATAGACCCCAGCAGAGACTGTTTGCCCTGCTGTTTCTCTTTCTGCTGTTCAGCGATGGCTTCCTTGAGCTGCTCTTGGTCAAGGAAACGGTGCTTTAGGGCGAGCCTGCCCAGTAAGAGGCAAGGGCTTTCTTCCTCAACGGATTCGACAACGAACCCTGATGATGCGGTTTCTAATCCCGGACCGCTTTCAGATGGTGATTGAGGCTCCAGGAGCAATCCCTTTCCGCAGCCCTTGCAGGAGATTCGCCTTCCCCGGAATGAAACGGGCACCTGATACTGTTGTGAGCATTCGGGACAGGCGACGGAGAACCGGGATTCCTGTTCCTGTTGTGACATCGGCTGGATCCTCCTCGCCGGGCCTCGGAAAGGCCTGACCATTCTGCGACGTGTGAGAGGCGGTTAAGTGACGGTCGAGGCTAATCTATGTATGTCCCCGACAGCCTAGAAAACCATGCGTTTCAAAATCCAAGCGCATCGGCTTGTCCCCCGGGAACCCGCCGAATTGCTGAGGCGCCCTCTGTACTTATGCAAAAAACATACCTTAACAAGGGCTTGCCTCTCGCCGGCAAGTCTCAAACATGGTCAGGCGCTTGTGAAAAACTTCTTTTGACGATCCCACCTCTTTGTGCTAGGGGAAAAAGCATAAGAAGAATAAGACGTTTGCACATTGTCCCACTTGGAGGTTCAAACATGTTTGAGATTCTAAGACGCCAAGAAATGGCCGACGGAACGGTAGTCCTGAACGAGATCAGTGCGCCAAAGATTGCATCCAAGGCCAAACCCGGACAGTTCGTTATCCTGAAGGCCGACGAGACAGGTGAGCGTATCCCTCTGACCATGGCTGACACGGATATAAAAAAGGGAACCATCACCATCATATATCAAATAGCCGGCAAGTCCACGGCCTTGTTCAAATCCCTCCAGGTCGGAGACAAATACCAGGACATTATAGGTCCTCTCGGTCAGCCCACGCACCTTGAAAAGCTTGGAAAGGTCGTCTGTGTGGGAGGGGGCACGGGCGTTGCGGTCATTCATCCCATCACCCGGGGGCTCAAGGAACAGGGAAACCACGTTTATGCCGTCATAGGGGCACGGAACAAGGACCTTCTGATCCTGGAAGACAAGATGAGGGAAGCGAGCCATGAACTTCGAGTTTGCACTGACGATGGTTCCTACGGACACCACGGTTTTGTGACGGACGTGCTCAGGGAACTCCTTGAAAAGGAGGATATCAAGCTCGTGGTGGGGATAGGACCCGTGCCCATGATGAAGTTTCTTTGCAGGCTTACAAAAGAATACGGGGTCAAGACCCTCGTCAGTCTCAATGCCATCATGCTTGACGGCACAGGAATGTGCGGGTGCTGCCGTGTGAGCGTGGGAGGACAAACCCGGTTCGCCTGCGTGGATGGTCCCGAGTTCGACGGCCACAAAGTGGATTTCGACGAACTGGCCCAGCGCCTGGACGCCTACAAAGAACAGGAGAAGCGCGCATACGAGCGATATCTGGATGAATGTAAGGCCGTATAGACTACTATCTCGCGCCGGCGAGTGATGGAGGACATCATGGCGGAAAAGACCAAGGGCAAGGAAAAGATTCCCAGGCAGAGAATGCCTGAGCAGAAACCGGATGTCAGGAAGCGCAATTTCAATGAGGTGCCTCTGGGATTCGACGAGGATACGGCCGTCAAGGAGGCGGAGCGCTGTCTCCAGTGCAAAAAGCCCGCCTGTATCGAAGGATGTCCGGTTTCCGTGGACATACCGGGGTTCATAAGGCTTATCAAGGAGAGGGCTTTCACAAAGTCCATCAGGAATGTATGGGAGCGAAACAGCCTGCCTGCGGTTTGCGGCCGTGTCTGCCCCCAGGAAATCCAGTGCGAGGGGAAATGCATTCTGGGGAAGAAGGAAGACCCGGTGGCCATAGGAGCACTGGAACGGTTCGTGGCGGATAGGGAACGTAACCAGGGCACGGGTGAACTACCTCCCAAGGCGGCGCCGACGGGAAAGCGCGTTGCGGTGGTGGGATGCGGTCCCTCGGGTCTTACGGTTGCCGGCGACTTGATCTTGAAAGGGCATGATGTGACCATCTTCGAGGCCTTTCACAAACCCGGCGGCGTGCTTGTCTACGGCATACCTGAATTTAGGCTCCCCAAAGAGATAGTCTACTCCGAAGTCAATTTCCTGGAGCGCCTGGGGGTGAAGGTGGAATGCAATGTTGTTGTGGGCAGGACCGTCCATGTTGACGAACTTCTGGGTGAAGAAGGCTTTGATGCGGTATACGTGGGCGTGGGCGCCGGGCTGCCCAGGTTCCTCAACATCCCCGGAGAAAATCTCATCGGGGTTTACTCGGCCAACGAGTATCTGACTCGGGCCAACCTCATGAAGGCTTATCTATTCCCGGAGTACGACACCCCCATTGCCTTGGGCAATGATGTGGCGGTCTTCGGCGCCGGTAATGTGGCCATGGATGCAGCCCGTACTGCCATGCGGCTCGGGGCGGACCGGGTGCGCATAGTTTATCGCAGGTCCAGAGAGGAAATGCCGGCACGTTTGGAGGAGATTCATCACGCTGAGGAAGAGGGCATAGAGTTTCACCTCCTTACCGCTCCCACCAGACTTATTGGTGATGATAAAGGCCATATAAGCGGCATTGAATGTATCGAGATGGAGTTGGGTGAACCCGACGAGTCGGGGCGGAGGCGCCCTGTACCCAAGGAAGGGTCCAAATTTCAACTCGACTGCGATCTGGCCGTGATCGCTGTGGGCGCTGCGGCGAACCCTCTTCTTACCCGGTCCACCGAAGGTCTTGAGCTGAACAGGTGGGGGTACATAATCGCAGATCCTCATACGGGCAAGACCACCAAGCCGGGCGTGTGGGCCGGAGGGGATATCGTGACGGGACAAGCTACGGTCATACTGGCCATGGGCGCCGGACGCATGGCCTCGGACTCCATTCACAGCTACCTTACTTGGGGATGGTAGATCACCGGAATGCCTGGCTCAGAGGGCCCTGAAGACGTGCCGGCGGTAGTAGGCAAGCTCTTTTAGGGACTCGCGGATGTCGCTCAGAGCAAGATGGGCCTTGGATTTCTCAAAGGCAGGAAATTCAGGATACCAGCGCCGGACCAGTTCTTTGACGGTGCTCACGTCAATGTTTCTGTAGTGGAGGAACCTCTCCAGTTCGGGCATGTGCCGGATCAGAAACCGTCTGTCCTGCCAAACGGAATTGCCGCAAAGGGGTGAGGCGTTGGGCTTTGAGTATGCACTAAGAAAGTTGAGAGTTTCCTGCTCTGCTGCCTGATTGTCATGAGAAGAGGCCATTGCCCGCTCAAGGAGCCCCGACTGCCGGTGATGAGACCGGCTCCACTCCTCCATGGCGTCCATTACCGCCCGGGGCTGGTGCACAGCGATATTGGGGCCTTCCGCCAGGATGTGCAGTTCGCTGTCCGTGATTAGGGATGCGATCTCGAGGATGCCCCCTTTTTCCGGGTCAAGGCCCGTCATCTCGAGATCGATCCATATCATACGTTTATCCGTCATAATCCCAGGTTTCCTTTGTGGTTAAGACTCAGTTGAACCGGATCCCCAAGACGGCCCGGCTTGGAAAAAGCGAGATTGGAAGTTCGGTCAGATTAGGACAAAGCCGCGCTCAGGTCAACGCGGAATTTCGGACCATGATATGTCAGGCAGGGGAAGGAACGGCCCGGGCTGAACGAATGCGGGCCTTTCCTCTTTTGACCGCCGCGATTATGGTTTGCATTTTCTTATTGATTCGGGATAATACAAATCTTCTCTTTTCCACACCCCCTGTGTGAGCATTGATTCACGATTTTGAGCGGATAGCCATGGCGAACAACAAGAAGATTAGGATAGGGATTGTCGGTGTTGGAAACTGTGCCACCTCTCTCATTCAGGGCATAGATTACTATCGCCGGTACAAGGACCGGGACGAGCATTTGGGCCTGATGCACTATGACCTAGGAGGATATCTTCCTGAAGACATCGAGGTGGTTTCCGCATTTGATGTGGACAAACGGAAGGTTGGCAAGCGGCTGGATCAGGCTATAAACGCCCGGCCCAATTGCGCCTACCCGATCGTAAAGAGCACGGCCAAAAGCGGCGTGATGGTGAGCATGGGGCCTGTTCTGGATGGCATTGCCGATCACATGAACAATTACAGGCCGGAAAGGACCTTCCTCGCCGCCTCCCGCAAGCCGGTTGACGTGGTTAAGGTACTGAGTGACTCAGGCACGAGAATTCTCCTGAACTATCTGCCCGTGGGATCGGAAAAGGCCGCGCAGTTTTATGCAGAGTGTTGTCTGGAGGCGGGAACGGCGTTCATCAACTGCATCCCCGTGTTCATCGTTTCTGATCCCAAATGGGCTGCGCGCTTCGAAGAACGCGGGCTGCCCTGCATCGGTGATGATGTCAAGAGCCAGATGGGAGCCACCATTATTCACCGGATACTTGCGCGCCTGTTCACGGATCGTGGGATTCGCCTGGAACGAACCTACCAGCTTAACACCGGAGGGAACACTGATTTCTTGAACATGTTGAATCGGGATAGACTTGAGTCCAAGCGGATTTCAAAGACGGACGCAGTTCAGAGCCAGCTTAATAAGCCGCTCTCTGAAGATAATATTCATATCGGACCCTCTGATTACGTGCCTTGGCAGAACGACAACAAGGTCTGCTTCCTGCGTATGGAGGGCAAGGGTTTTGCCGGCGTTCCCATGGACCTCGAGCTGAGACTGTCGGTTCAGGACTCCCCCAACTCCGGCGGTGTGACCATCGATGCCATCAGATGCTGCCGCCTCGCACTGGACCGTGGAGTAGGCGGACCCCTAAAGAGCATTTCATCTTATACCATGAAGCACCCCCCGGTGCAGTACACGGACGCCAAGGCGCGGGATCTGGTGGAACGGTTCATACGAGGAAAGGTTACCCGTTAGCCATTGCCCATCCGGAAAGGCGCCGTCCCAAGCCCGACAGGGCGGATCGAGCCCCACATGATACGCCGCTACATAGGAAATGTTACCGAAGCCGTATTATCACCGCCTGCCTCGATCCTTCACCGGCGAGGCATTACTCCCAACACCCTTACCATAATCGGTCTTGTGATCAACATGATAGCCGCCCTGGCCTACTATGCGGGGGCATGGTTCGCCGGCGGGTTGATAGTCCTGTTCGCCGGGCTTTTCGATATGCTCGACGGAGCCGTGGCCAGGGCCGGTGGGCGTGAATCGCCAGTTGGAGCCTTCATCGATTCCGTGGTGGACCGATACTCGGACTTTCTCGTCTTTGGCGGCGTCCTGGCCCACTTTGCCGTCGCCGGCGATCTGGGGCGCACCTTGCTGGTCCTTGCGGTGATCCTGGGCGCGTTCCAGGTGAGCTACGTTAGAGCTAGAGCGGAACTGGTAATACCCAAGTGCGACGTGGGCATTATGGAACGCCCTGAGAGGATAG
>CAYPSZ010000069.1:0-23382 GCA_964413125.1 uncultured Desulfobacterales bacterium | reverse complement strand
GAACCAGTGACCGCCTTTTCTATATTAGTGAGCTGAAGCGTCTCGGAGAGGTCTTCGTTTACACGGATGACGGCAGCCAGGGTTTCAGGGGAAGGGCTCCAGATTTGCTCTTGCACCTTCTGGAATGCGGCACTTTATCCGTGGATGACTCTTTCTTTGCCTGCGGCCCGGGATCAATGTTGCGCGACCTTTTCGGGCTCTCCCTTAAATGGCCTTTCAAGGCACAGGTTGCCTTGGAGGAACACATGGGCTGTGGTTTCGGCGTCTGTCTTTCCTGCGCTGTTCCTTTGAAAACGGACGCAGTGGTCCGGGACACCTGGTGGCCAAAACCTGCCTGTATGACAGCCGAAGGCGGCGAGCGAACCCTGTCTCTTGTGTGCAAAGACGGACCCGTATATGATATGAAAGAGGTGGATTGGGATTTATGGCTGAGCTGACCGTTTCAATTGGTCCCATGAAAATTAGAAACCCTGTGATGCCTGCGTCCGGGACTTTTGGCTATGGACAGGAATATGAACCTTTTCTAGATCCAGCACGTCTCGGAGCCGTGGTGGTCAAAACAATCACCCACAAACCCAGACTCGGCAATCCACCCCATAGATCCACGGAGGTGCCGGGAGGTTTCCTGGCCAGCATTGGCCTTCAAAACGTAGGGGTGGATTGTTTTGTCGAGGAAAAACTGCCTTTCTTTGAAGACATCGACACCCGGCTCATCGTGAGTATCGGAGGCGATACACTTGAAGAAGTGGCCCACGTGGCATCGGTCCTGGAAAGACACGACACGGTGGATGCCCTTGAGGTGAATGCCTCTTGTCCCAATATCAACAAAGGAGGAATGCAGTTCGGAAAAGACCTTGATTGCATGAAGGACCTGGTAACCCGGGTTCGGGGGGTCACGGGAAAACCGCTTATCTTGAAATTGACTCCCATGGTGGGAGACATAAGACCCTTTGCTGAGCTTTGCCAGAAATGCGGCGCCGACGCCGTATCCCTCATCAATGCCCCCGTGGGCATGGCCATTAACATAGACACCCGCCGGTCAATGCTCGGCAAAAACCTTACAGGAGGGCTCACAGGACCCGCCATACGCCCTCTTGCACTCCATCTGGTATGGCAGGCCACTAAGTGTGTAGATATTCCGGTCATCGGTATCGGCGGTATTACCTGCGCCAAAGACGCTCTCGAATTCTTGATCGCCGGCGCCACGGCTATCCAGGTAGGAACAATGAACTTTGTCAATCCAGGCGTCACAGTGGAAATCGCCGCGGGGATAAACAGTTACCTGGACAAGAACGGAATCTCCAGTGTCAACGATTTGGTAGGATCTCTTGACTGCTTGGCTCCCTGACGCAACTCTCGAGAGGGTGCCGATCTTTTGTGATAATCCTTCCCTTAAAGTTGGAAAAACCATTTCATAAACTCACTTTTTCGTGAAGGGCAAGCCTCGACCCCTCTTCTATGGGTTGCTCCCTGCCCTTGTTGATCTCGACCAGGATTGCTTTTCGCACCTTGCCCAAGGAGGTCCTTGGGAAATCCTCGCAAAAGACCACCTTCTTAGGCCACTTGTACCGCGCGAGTCTTCCATCGCACAGGGACAGAAGTTCCTTCGGATTCAGCATGCTCCCAGGCTTGGAGATGATAAAGGCAACCCCTGTTTCTCCCCACAAGGGATCAGGCATACCGGCCACTGCCACATCCTCAATGGACGGGTGTGTTTGCAACACCTTTTCCACTTCGGCGGGATAGACGTTTTCACCCCCCGAGATGTACATATCCTTTGACCGGTCCACCAGATAGAAGTAACCGTCATCATCTCTCTTGGCCAGGTCTCCGGTATGGAGCCAGCCGTTCTTTATGGTCTCCTCAGTTTTTACCGGGTCCTGCCAGTACTCCTGCATCATTATGGAGCCGCGCACGACTATCTCTCCCACCTCGCCAGGTGGGGTGCGACTGCCGTCCCGGTCGAAGATGTCCACTTCAGCATGGAATACGGGCCTACCGACCGTGCCGGGCTTTTTCAGAGAATCCTCTTCCGATGCCCAGAGAAGAATGGATGTCTCAGTCTGGCCCATGATTTGTCTGACAGGGAACCCGGCCTTACCGCACTCCCTTAGCAGCTCTACAGTGGTCTTTTCTCCTCCGATCGCGCACACACTGAGTGACGACAAGTCCCCACGCTCTTCGAGAGGAACTCGAAGCAGGGCCCGATAGACAGTCGGGACACCCTGGAACTTGGTCACGCAATAACGGGCGATGTCCTTGAAAGTGATGTGGGGTTCAAACTTCGGATGAATCACGAGAGTTGCGCCCTTATAAAGGATAGGGGCCGCCTGGATGAAAAGACCGCCAGAATGAAAGAGCGGGAGCACGATCAGCATGATATCGTCGAAGTGGAGCTTGAAGAAGATATCTGCATTCAGGCAATTGAAGAAGGTCTTTCGGTGGGAAAGCACGGCACCCTTAGGTTGCCCCGTAGTACCGGACGTGTGCATTATTACGTGGGGTTCCTCTGGCTCGGAGGGCCCCAGGGATGGGGTGAGGAAAGGCGACTTACCGTCAAATGCGTAAGATCCCGCGTGGTAATCAAAAAAACCGTTGTCCTGAAATGTATGGAATTGGTTTTCCCGGAGAACCGACTGGAGCATGAGGGGGAAATCCTTCCCCAGATCGAGGGCCCTCACCGAATCAATGTACTTTTCACTGAAGACAAACAGACGGGGCCGTGAGTTACGGAGCGTATAATCAAGCTCTGGCTGGGCAAGGCGAAAATTTACGGGGGTGAAGATCGCACCCAACCTGGAGCACGCCAGGAATACTTCCAGGAATTCGGGACAATTCGTCATCATGCAGGCAACCCTGTCTCCCTTTTCAATACCAAGGGACTGAAACCAGCAGCTTGCCCGATCCGCACGTCTATGCAGCTCTTGATAGGAAATAGTTTGTTCTTCAAAAAAAACCGCTGTCTTCTCAGGGTATAGTTCGCTCCAACGCTGCACCCACCAGGCAATATTCATGGATTTGATCATCAGTACCGTTTCCTTCCTGTTTCAGTAAATCTCTTCTGCTATCCAAAACGGGGTTACGTTTTCATTTTACTCGAGCACAGAAAGAGTGAACCGGCATTTTTCGGCTCCCATGGCCGAACAGGCGGTCTCCACTGACCGGCATCTTTTTCCGAAGAGTACGGAGCCCATTCCGGCCACAATGCCGCAGATCAGATGGCACACCGGGATGGATGACTCCCCGTAGGCCTCCGCAAAAGGAGATGAGGCAACTGATATTTCAAGGATCCCGTTGTCTGCATCGTACTTTTCAATTTCCTGCCGGCCCCAACCTATCTCTCTGCCCATCCGAGCCATGAAATCCAGGATCTCGTGATCCGTGAACCCAAAGATATCTCTATATTTTGTTGATGAAAGATACCCCCCGGTATAGCCGCCTTCATAAAGTGCATTTCGCTCCTGACCGGCGGGGTTTTGCTCCATGGTTTTTTGGAGGTCTGCGAGTGTTTCCGGGCGGATCAGGAGATAGCGGATTCCTTTATATCTGAGAGCGCCTTCGTCCGCGTCGTAACGTAGTTCCTTAACTATAGAGTTTTCGCTCATGTTTTCTCCTTGGTGAATTGAAATACGGCGGACCATTTTCCAAAACACTAACGTCCAGTCATCTATTCAGCCCCTGTCCTCTCAAAAGCTAGATGAGGGACGGAAGATACAAAGCAAGGGATGGAAAGACTATTATAAGGACCATAGCAACCAAGTCGCAAAACAGAAACGGGAGCGCTGCCCTGTAGATATCCCCCATCAGGGTATCCTGAGGGGCCACCCCTTTCATGACGAAGAGAACCAGCCCAAAGGGTGGAGTGGTGGTCGCCATTTCCATATTGATCAACATGATCACACCGAACCACAGCGGATCAAACCCCAGGGCTTTGACAATGGGCATGTATATGGGCAGCGTCACCATCATGATCGTCAAAGGTTCCATAAAGATGCCCAGAAAAAGGAGAATGATCTGCATGAAGATAAGTATCATGATGGGCGGCAAGTCCACACTGCCTGCCAGGCTGACAAGCCCGGAACTGGCTCCACTGAAGGCCAGTATCTGTGAAAAGGCCATGGCACCGGTCATAATCATGAACATCATGGTGGTTATACGAAGGGTCGAAGAAACCGCACTCCTTATGACCTCCCAATTCCATCCCTGGTAGATGAACATGAGCACAAAACAGCCCAGAGCACCCAGGGCCGCGGATTCGGTAGGTGTGGCTACTCCGATAAACATGAGCCCGATCACGAGGAAAATGATTGTCCCGAGCGGTAGAACGTATTTCAAGGTGAGCAGGAGCTTCTCGGCAATAGGCACTTGCCCGATCTCATAGGCAGGCGCCAGGTGTGGTTGCAAAGAGGCTCGAACAACAATGTACACTGCATAAAGCAGCGCCATTATAATGCCAGGGAAAATGATCGCCATGAGCATACCCCCCACGGAAATCCGACTCAGGGAGGCAAGGAGCACCCCCAAGGCACTCGGAGGGATCATGATTGCGAGACCACCACTGCCTATGACCGGACCAATGCTCATCGCCTTGTCGTATCCGCGTTTCTCCATCTCAGGAACCAGGACTGACCCGAGCATGGCACACCCAGCCATTGCAGAGCCCGACAGGGTCGAAAACAAGGTTCCTCCTCCGACAGCTAGAAGACTCAGGCGGCCGGGAATCCGGCCAAGCCATTTATCCAGGACATCCATCATCTTGGGCGCCATTCCGGCCCTGAACATTAGTTCTCCCATGAGGATGAAAAGAGGCACTGGGAGAAGCGAAAAACTGGAAACAGAGCGGTATATGCTAAGCACGAGCTGATTTATTCCAGACCATCCTCCCCACAGGAGATAGACCCCTATGATATTTATAAAGAGGAAGGCAAAAGCGACTGGGACGCCAATAACAAAAAGAAACATGAGGGCGCAGAAGATCAATCCTAGAATCATCCACCACTCCATAATGCGTCCCCTTTCATGCCTCGTCTTCGTTTCCGTTCGACCCAGTCAAGAACTTCACGATATTCATCACGGTTTGGCGTATGAACTGAGCAAGCAAGAAAATGCTGCCAATTGGGATAATAACGAGGATTATATAAACAGGTATCTCCATGGCGGTTGGTGTATAAATCCCACGGTGATAATAATTAAGTGCAACTATTGATCCAAATATAGTCAACATTAAGGAAATAAATACACCAATTATTGAACTAATTATGTTTAAAAAAGCAATAGCTTTTGGGTTCAACCGAGATATAATGATATCCACCTGAACGTGGCCTTCTTTCCGAAGCAGCCAGGCAGATCCCAGGAAGGTGATATACAGGAGCAGACTCTCGATCACTTCGGTCACCCATACTTGGGGCATTTTTAAAAAGGTTCTAAGAAGAACATCCGCACAGACTGCAAGCATGATGAAAATCAAGCTGAGTCCTGCCAGGAAGGCCATACCGTCCTGTGCCTTGTCAAGGACTTCAAGAAACTTCTTCATAAGTCTCCGTGCCCATTGAGATCTTGCCCATGCGGGGCTATATTCCGTTTAAAATCGGCGAGGTACAACCCGGGGATTTATCCCCGGGCCACTCTCCACCATTCAGGAATAAAGATCCATCAATTACCGGTCAGTTTTTTTAATGTGGGAACCAGGGCTGGCACCTTTTTCTCCAAGTCTTCCCATTCAGCGCTGTAAGCGGCGTCCAAAAACTGCTTTTCTTCTTCCGGCGAAAAATTGATTCTTTTGATTCCCATTTCGTCGTATCTCTTGAATTCCTCGGCTATCTTCTTTTCAAAATAGGCCTGCATTTCAGGTTCGAATTGGATGGTTATATCTATGATCTTATCTTGGAGTTCCTTGTCCAGTCCGTTCCATACGTCCAGGTTCATGAGGATGAGAGTGTTTTGCCGAGTGTAGAAGGGGATATCTATGAGGTACTTGCAGTTGTCCAGCCAGCCCCAGTCAGCAGGTCCTAGAACTGACCAGCCGAAACCCTCTACAAGCCCTCTCTCTAGTGCAGTGAAGGTCTCTCCGAACTGGACTGTAACCGGAACGATCCCTATCTTTTTCATGAAACGATCATAAAGTGCCGAAGTCCTCATCTTGACGCCCTTGAGATCGTCAATGGAGTCGATCTCATATTTGATTCGGAAATAGAACGGATCGTAAAGCCACGTCCCAAGGTACATAATCCCTATTGTCTTGTGCCTCTCGACCATGAAGTCATAAAATCCCCCCGGTTTTCGCTCTTCTTCCATGGTCAGCTTGGAAAGTGAAAAAGCGTTCCCTTCCGGTAGCAGGGGCGCATAATAGGCAGTGGGATTGAAAATGACCTGGACAGTATTGTTGCGCAATGCCTCCGCTTGATCAAAACCGGCGATAACTTCCGGCCCGCCTACCCAGTCTATCTTGATCTTGTCTCCGCACTGCTCGTTCACCCGGTCCACCCAGACATGCACCATTGCTACCAGAGGATGATCCTTGGGCACAAAACTCACCGCCTTGAGGGTCTGGGGTTTTGCCAGGACATGACCTTGAAGCAGGATGCAGGATATGGCTATTGCCACAGAGAAAAAAAAGACAAACCTTTTCATGTTTTCCTCCTTTGATGATAAAATGCTTGGAATGTGACAGGTTCTATGTCTGCAACGTCTGAAACCAGCCTTGCCAATCCTATTTATCACCCCCTTTCGCGTTATATTTCCTTTTTCTTAGTTTAATTGTACGACTAAGATCAACGTCCATATCGTCTGTAAAAATAACCTCATAATCATTTTCCGCTGAACTGCGGGAAACCTTGTCATTTATCACATCCCACCGAACCTTTTCCGGATCCCGTTCTTCGGGCGGGCCATAGCCTCCGCTCCCTGGAAGTTGTATGCTTAGAACTTCTCCCGCCAGGATGGTGTCCACACCCTTGGAACGGCAGGGCCTTTCCCGTTCAGTTCCCGGGTTTAGCACCAGGCGTCCTACAGTGCCTTCCATCCCACCGAAGAGCCCTTGCGGTTTGAACTTCTGCCGATCCGAGTAACGGGCCCAGGTAACATCGGTCAGGAATCGGATATCCCTTCGAAGGGAAAGGCCTCCCCTGAATTTCCCGGGGCCCCCGGAATCCGGAATAAACTCGTATCGTTCAATCATGACCGGATTCTCCAACTCGGCCGCCTCCACCGGGGTGTTCATGAACCGGCCCAGATGGAGATCCTGGCCGTCCGGCCCATCTTTCGTGGGCCTGGCCCCCGCTCCTCCCCCTTGTATTTCTATGTATCCAAAATTCTTGCCCGTCTCGGGGTCCTTGCCATGAAAGCTATTGGTACAGGCCTGCCCGTGACTGCCCGCCACCACGCGGTCCGGCACCAGTTGGCTCATGGCCCGGAGCATGGCCTCGGTAATCTTGGTCATAGTCTGGCTTCGAGCCGTCACCCCAGCCGGAGGGAGAGGATTGGTGATGAGACCCTCCCTGCTCGTGACCCGGATGGGGTTGAAGGTCCCAGAATTCAGAGGTATATGGGGATCTATAATGCCCACCATTGTATAAAAGATTCCCCCTTGTGAACAGGCCCAGGGGCAATTGACATTTCCCTTGGTCTGAGAAGCGCTCCCGTCAAAATCAACATACATCTCGTCATCACGGATGTGCACGTTGACCTGGATCTTGACCGGTTCATCCACCTGGCCGTCGTCATCAAGATAGTCGACTCCTATGTAGGTGCCGTCCGGGAGATCCGAAAGGAACCTTCGCACAATCCCCTCGCTGTATTCTGTCAACATACGAGTGCAGTCATGAAAAACTTGGACCCCGTATTTTTGCACTAGAGCCTGGGCCCTCTTTACTCCAACAAAGGTGGTTGCCGCCTGAGCCCTGAAGTCTTCCAGGGTCTTCTCGGGAACGCGTATGTTGGCCGAAATGAATTCAAAAATCTGATTGTCCTCTTTTCCGGCCCTGTAGAGCTTGACAAACGGGATACGCAAACCTTCCTGATAGATTTCCGTGAGCCCGCCTGCAACGCCGCCAGGAACTGCCCCACCCATGTCCAGTTGGTGGGCGATGTTCGCGACAAATCCGACTCGCTCACCATCGACAATGACGGGAGAAAAGAATTGGACGTCCAGGAGGTGCTGCCCTCCGAGGTAAGGGTCGTTGGAAATGATCACGTCCCCTTCTTCAATCCGGGCGACGCGCTCGACCATTTGGGCCGCGGTGGTAGGGAGGCTGAACATCATCAAGGGACAAAGGTGGGCCTGGGCCAGAATGCCGCCGTTAGCATCCAGCACGCCGCAGTTGATATCCATGATTTCCTTGACGATAGTGGTTCGTCCCATGCGCATTAGATTGTAACCCATGTCGTCAGCAACCGCTTCCAAACCGTATCGAATCACCTGCATGGTTATGGTGTCTGCATTGATTGACATTCACTCTCCTCCTCTGATCGAGCGGTTATTCACTTGTTTCCCGAGTCATTATAATACTTCCGAAAGAATCGATCCTTCCCTCAAAACCATTGGGAATCAAGGCCGTTGAGATTTTTTCTTCCAGTATGCAGGGGCCGGGGAGAAGAGATCCGGAGGGGAGGTGTTCCCTTTCATATATGGGAATCTCCTGCCACCCAACGTCTTTGAAATAGACTGGGCGAACAGCCTTGGTTTCCCCGGCGTCTGCCCCTTGCTGTCGCTGGCCGACGGCCAGTTCAAGGGGCGGATTCTTGCCTACGATTTTTATCCTGAGGTTAATGAATTCCACCGTCTCAGCAGACTCCGAATAGGAAAAGACCTGCTGGTGCAGGGCATGGAAGCTTTCAACTATTTTCACGAGACCGTCCGGGGTGAGTTCATGATCTACAGGAATTGGTGTGTTCAGCTCCCAAGACTGGCCTTCGTATCTTAAGTCCGCGGACCAGGTAATTTCCATCCGTTCTTCTGGAACCCGCTCTAATCGAAGTTGACTTCTTCCTTCATCTTCCATTTCTATGAACTGAGTTACAAGGTCTTCGGGGACAATATCCCGATGCTTCTTGGCGTATGTGCGAACGTAATCGTGCTGGATATCCGCTACCACCATTCCAACTGCAGAGAAATTCCCACTCATGGCTGGGACAATCACCTGAGCCATATTCAACTCTCCGGCGATCTCCGCGGCATGAAGCGGTGCAGCACCTCCCATGGTAATTAGGGCGAACTCCCGCAGGTCATAGCCTCTCTCCACGGAGTTGCCGCTGATACCCTTCACCATGTTTGCGTTGACAATCCGTATGATACCGACAGCGGCTTCCTCCACGCTAAGTTTCATAGGCCCAGCCACGTACTCGTCAATGGCGGCCCATGCTTTACCTGGATAGAGAGGAAACCTGCCCCCTAGAAAATACTCCGGGTTCAACCTGCCTAGGACGAGGTTGGCATCGGATACGGTGGGCAAAGATCCTCCCCACCCATAGCAGGCCGGGCCCGGATCGGAACCCGCGCTTTGCGGGCCTACATTTAGGACACCTCCTTCATCCACCCATGCGATGCTTCCTCCACCCGCTCCGATGGTCTTCAGATCCACCATGGGGAGCTTGATGGGGTAGTTGGTCACACCACCCCAAGTCGTTGTTTTGGGTAGGTTTTTATCGATTATGGAGATATCAAAGGTCGTCCCCCCCATGTCCGCTCCGACCGCCATTTTGTTGCCGGTCATACGGCTCACAAAGGCCGCCGCTATGGCCCCCCCCGCAGGACCCGAGTTAATGAGATGGGAGGCGTGCTCCTTAGCCACCTCCGCCGTCATGGTGCCTCCATTGCTCTGCATTATATGGAGTGTAACATACCCGAATTGCCTAGCCAACCTCGTTGTGAGATTGTTCATATAGTCTCGGATGACAGGACCCAGGTAGCCGTTCATGACAGTCGTACAGGTCCTTTCGTACTCTCGAAATTCGGGGCAAATCTCAGAAGAGAGTGAAATTGGGATGTCCTTTAAAACCTCACGGCTGATCTCGGCGACTCTTTTTTCATGAGAAGTGTTAAGGAAGGAAAAAAGAAGTGAGACAACAACCGCCTCCACTTTATTCTCTTTGAAAAAACGACATACCTCCTCGACGTTGCTTTCACATAAAGGTATCATGACACGGCCCTTGCTGTCGATCCGTTCCCGGACACCCTTCCTCAGGTAACGAGGAACAAGGGGTGGTGGATTGTCCGCCCCGAAGTCAAAGGCCGCCTCTTTGGGTCTTGCGACCCTTCGAATCTCCAAGACATCCTCAAATCCCGCTGTGGTGATAAGCCCTACCCTGGCACCTCGGCCTTCTACAATGGCATTTGTTCCTATGGTTGTCCCGTGGATGATGTAATCCACTTGTCCCATGGACACCCCGGCCATCTTCAAGATGTCTCGCAACCCAGTAAGGACCCCTTCCGCCAAATCAAAATGGGTTGTGGTCGTCTTAGTGTAATGGAAAAGGCCTGTTGAGTCATCGAATAGTACTACATCTGTAAATGTCCCACCAACATCAATACCAATTCGCATAATCCAATTTCCTTTCATAGCCTCGGGAAAAGAGAGCTAATTCTTATGCAAGAATGGAAGCATCAAGACCGCCTAAGAACCCTTCCTGCAGGAAGAAGACCTCTGTAACTATTAGATAGTTAATATATTTATTATAACATGCTGTCAATTGTTTTTTAAAAAAACATTTTCTACAATTTAATGGTGTTTTCAATTAGTTATACTGCTATATCGCTAGGCGGAACTTCTTATCGGGAAGCCACTCGATTCAGATCAGTAGCAACCGATACGTTTTGTCATACATAACCAAGGTGTCCCCCACTATTCAGGGCCAATAAGACAGGGAGTTCAAATCATAAAACCCAGTTTTCCATTCGTATCTGAGTCATAAAGTTTTGCCAAAGGCCAAATTGCTCGCTACACGCGTGAACCCGGAATGAAGCTGCCCCCAAGATCGCAAGAATCCCATACTTATCATTTCAATGCGCAAAATCCTTCTCTTTCCCCAGCGTGTGTGATAGTTAGATCCGGAGGCGTCAAACGTCCCACACAGACCTAATGGGGCAAGGAGACACCGGGTTCTTTTGTCCGGCCGCATTTTCTTGTTGACATCTATGATTAAGCAGTTAAAAATTAATAAGCTTAGTTTTTTGTACACCTAGTTCTTTTTGAAACTATTCAGGAATGAGATCGCTGCCTCATGGGGAGAAAAAACATGCTCAAGAATGCCTTTATCCCATACCGCGGATACTATTGCACGCCTTTCTGTCGCTGGCAGGGGGCCATGTCCAATGAAAACGCCATTGCACTGGGTGGACAAACAGGGGCCCGCTGGCTCGCCCATAAAGAATGGGACCCGCGTTTGTTCGACTATCTTATTCTGGGAATAACCGTCGGCCAGCCGCATCACTTCTACTCCAGCACTTGGGCCTCCGCCCTCATGGGGCTCGGTTCTGTCCCCGGGGTTGCCATTAGCCAGGCCTGCACTACGGGGGCGACCTGTATCTACCAGGCAGGTATGGGTGTGGAGACGGAACTCTATGGAACTGCCTGCATACTCATGGTGGATCGGTGCTCAAATGGTCCCCACACCGTATGGCCCAATCCTCAGGGCCCCGGTGGACAGGTTGTTTCCGAGGACTGGATGATTGACAATTTCAACAGCGACCCGAATGTTGGCCTGCGAATGATCGAAACCGCTGAAAACGTCGCCCGCGAAGACGCGTTAACCAAGGAAGATTGCGATGCCCTCACTCTGAGACGGTATGAGCAATATTATGACTCCCTCGCCGATGACAGGGCCTTTCAAAGGAGGTTCATGTTCCCTCCCGAGGTAAGGATTTCCCGCAAGAAGACACAGCTCATTGTCGAAGACGAAGGTATCACGCAAACCACCCAAGAGGGCCTCGACCGCCTAAGACCGGTTGTCGACGGAGGGGTGCTTTCTTTCGGGTCCCAGACCCACCCTGCAGACGCCAACTGTGCAGTCGTCGTTACGACTGAAAAAAAGGCCAAGGAATTGAGCCAGGATGCTTCCGTTTCTATCCGAATACTCTCATATGGTTACCACAGGGCAAAAAAGGGATTCATGGCTGCGGCACCCGCTCCTGCAGCACAAGTGGCCCTCAAAAAGGCTGGAATTCAAATAGACCAAGTCAAGGCTGTTAAGACCCACAATCCATTCATTGTAAATGATCTCAATTTCGCTAAGGCAATGGGAATAGATCCATACGGAAATGATTCCCTGGGTTTTAACAACTACGGATCTTCCCTCGTTTACGGGCATCCTCAGGCGCCTACTGCGGGCCGCCTTATCATCGAAGGAATCGAAGAGGTTGTGGCCCGAGGAGGCGGTTATTTTCTCTGGGCGGGCTGTGCGGCCGGGGATACTGGTGCGGCCCTGGTGATCAAGATCGGTTGAATA
Organism: uncultured Desulfobacterales bacterium; assembly: GCA_964413125.1. Classification (GTDB taxonomy): domain Bacteria; phylum Desulfobacterota; class DSM-4660; order Desulfatiglandales; family HGW-15; genus JAIPEI01. The sequence continues at coordinate 10,941 of CAYPSZ010000069.1, read as the reverse complement.
GATTGCTGTTTTTCTGAAAATGCTTCAGAACCTTACTACGAAGGAAGAGGCAAAATGGAGAAATCTCATCAGAGCGAAATTGAAAGGCTCGAGTCCCTCCTTGAAAAAGGACACCGGGGGGGAGGACCAAAGGCCTTCGAAAAAATCCGATCCCAGGGAAAACTCTCTGCACGCGAACGTATCGACCTTTTTTTCGATTCCGGGACGTTTGTGGAAATAAATGAGCTAGCTGAAAGCCAGGCCCGTGATTTCGGCATGCAGGAGAAAAAGGTCCCCGGCGATGGTGTAGTGATCGGGTACGGAGAGGTCGATGGAAGGCTTGTGTTTTGTTACGCCCAGGATGCCACGGTTTTGGGGGGATCAGTTGGTGTAACACACGGCCGTAAGATTTGCAGAATCATGGATGAGGCCCGAAAATCCAGGGCCCCCATTGTGGGGATGAACGACTCCGGAGGTGGAAGGATCAACGAGGGTTTCCTCGGCTCGAAAGGCGTGGCGGGAATGTTCCTGAGGAACACTGCGGCTTCCGGCGTCATTCCCCAGATTTCCATGATGATGGGGACATGCGCGGGAGTGGCCGTGTATTCCCCTGCTATCACAGATTTTATCGTGATGGTGGAAAATACCAGCCACATGGTCATAACTGGTCCAGCGATTATAAAGTCAGTGACCGGAGAAAATGTTTCCATAGAGGAGCTGGGAGGAGCCAGGGTTCATAGTGAAATCACCGGAACGGCTCACCTCACTGCAAGAAGCGATGCTCAATGCATAGATCTAGTAAAATCCTTGCTTGCTTATCTCCCTTCAAACAATGAGGAGGAACCGCCCCGCATAGACTGCGCAGACATGCCCGACAGGACGGACGACAGCCTGGAACAGATTGTTCCGGCGGACTTTCGCAGGGCTTACAACATGTGTGAAGTTATTGCCCGGGTAGTCGACAATGGAAGCTTTTTCGAAATCCTCCCGAAATTTGCGAAAAACATCATTACTGGTTTTGCACGTATGGACGGCAGAGTGGTGGGCATTGTGGCCAACCAACCCAAGGTTTGGGCCGGGTGTCTGGATGTGGATGCATCGGATAAGGCCTCACGATTCATCCGTTTTTGTGATTCTTTCAATATTCCTCTAATAAACTTCGTAGATGTGCCTGGTTACTTCCCCGGGGTAAAGCAGGAACATTCCGGAATCATCCGGCATGGAGCCAAAATGCTCTATGCGTACTCAGAAGCCACTGTTCCCAAAATAACACTGGCTCTTAGAAAGGAATACGGAGGAGCCGTGATGGCCATGTGCTGCGTTGGAATGGACGTGGACCTGATGTTAGCGTGGCCGATTGCACGGCTGGTGGTCCTTGATACATCTGCGGCGGTAAATCTTATCTACAACAAAGAAATCAAAGTCTCCGAAGATCCTGAGGGATTCAAGCGAGAGAAAATCGAAGAATACGATTACCTGTTTTCAAATCCTTTCCATGCAGCCTCCAACATGTTGGTTGACAAGGTCATCAAGCCCAGAGATACCCGGCCTCAGTTAATCAAGGCCCTGCGAATGTTGCAAAACAAGAAACGCCCCCGGCCTTTCAGACGCCACGGCAATATCCCTCTTTAACTCTGTCATGCTGGATGATACCGTCTTTGTCAATGTGACACTCGCGCGGAGCCCTAGCGGACCCCTATGCTTCACCTTTCGGGGCGCGCCGATGGGCCTGTTAAGCGCCGTTGCAGAACATTCCCACAGGTGCTTCAACGCAGACGATACAATCAGAGCTCCAAAAAACCTATAGGATAAGGCCTCTTCAAGAAAAAGCCGGCGGTACGATGCAAAGTAGAGTCCTCTGATCTGAATAAAAAACATTGATCATGTGAGACGTGGCTTCAAAGGCCGGTTTGTGTTCCTGTGCGGTCATCATTCAGGCTTTCCGGAATATTGATCTCCATCTGTAATCAACGGGGCAGGATCTCCACTCCGTCCGTCACACCGCCTGCCATATACTGTAAAATTTCAACAGCATCTCCGATGCCTTTAGACATGGTTTCTTCCGGAAGATTGGGGGTGAAAAAACCCAGTATTATGATGCTTTCGGTGCGGCTATGAACAATTGTCCGCTCATCCGGCCCTTGCGTGTAAGAGGCCCATATACCCAAATCATCTTTGAGGACCACTTCGTTTTTTCGAGTTTGTAGAGGCCGCTTGCCGATGCCGACAAACGTTTCGCCCTCTTTTGCTGCATCTAACACTATGGGTCCGTTAATGCGATCCGAATCATGGACACCTAGAAGCAACGCGTTTTGGAGTTCTGAAACCATCACGGCATCTACAATGAATCCTACGGGTTTGATGTTTTTACCGTTTGCAATGGACCGGATCAAACTCTCTATATGGGAGCGTCGCTTTTCCCCCTGCTCCTTAAAAAACCTGGATAAGGACTTGGATGCCTCAATCAGGGGGTGTGAGTTTTTCTTGATCTTTATTTCTACGTTCCTCTGCTGGTCTCTAAGGTAGTCCAAGGATTCCGGCATCCCGATATCCCGGACAAAGCAATACCCGAATTTCATCCAGGGGTAGACTTGGAGACACCTCTTGCTAATAGTGACCGATTGCATTCAGACCCTCCGGAGTAGTGATGAACGGTCTCCACGTTTAGAGACGCGGAGCCGTTCGATTCCACATTATTGCCCTTTCTCCAGAACATTTTTGATATTGTCCACCCCACTGGTCAGCATCTTGTAAAATCCCTCCGATCCTAGATTTTTTGGTGTCGCTTGCAGAATGTTTCTGAGGGCTGTCTTCACCTTTTCAGAATGCAGGGCCTCATCAAAAGCCTTCACCAGGGCGGACTGTGCATTCGCTGGCAGACCTTTCGGAGCACAGATGTAATAGAACGCATCGACATAGTAATCAAAGCCGTCTTCGATCAAGGTCTTTGTCCCGGGCGCATATTCATGGCGCTCCTGGTCCAGAACCGCAACCATTTTGAGGTCGCCGCTCTCCAGGTACTTGATGTGGGACGCGCCGAGGACTCCCGCATCCACGTGTCCCCCAGAAGACTTTGAATCTGCTCCCCCCGCTTTTGTGGTTGATGAACCTGAACTCCACGCCTGCCTGATTACCTACGGCTTGCAAATAATCTGTTGTATCGGACCGTCAAAGGCAACAGCCGGCCGCCTTGTCCTCGCAAAATCCAGGAAGCATTTCAAGTCATTGAACTGCGCATCCGCCTTGGTCACCAGGGCGAGTTCCGCTTTGCATACAGTGCCGATATAGTCAAAATCTTCGAGCTTGAACGGAAGCTTGTCACCTCTTTGGACCAGATTGATGAGAATGGGGACATTCACCGCCAGCCCGAGCTTGCGCCCATCGGCCTTTTCATGGACCATTCCCGACAACATGGCGACTCCGCCGCCGCCCGCCTTGTTTTCAACAATGACATGCCAGCCAGTGTTCTCTTCAACATTTGCCGCCAGCAGACGGCCGATGATGTCTGTGGACCCACCGGCACCAAACCCCACCTGAAGTGTGATCACACCTTCTGGCGACCAGTCTTCAGCCTGGCCCGGCCCGGAAACCAGGATCAGGGATGTGGCGAGAAGTAAAGTAAAATATTTTTTCCCCATTTCAGCCTCCTTCGGGATCTTAAAGGGTTAAAGTTGACACGCTGCCTGCAGGACTTTTTTACCTCCTTTCTCTTTAGGAGGAGGCCTTAAACATTATCAAGTGGCATGATGCAGGAGATAAGAGATTCCACCCGGACAAAATCTTCTGGTGCGGACGGCAGACCAATATAACCGCAATCACTGAAAAAAGGAGCGGAAAGATCGTCTGGCAGATAGGCCCCGAATTCATTGCGACCCAGGCACTTCGCAAGATGGGCCAGATCATCGGCCAGCATCACGCACATATGATCCCTAGGGGGCTTCCGGGGGAGGGAAACATCCTCTTGTTTGACAATGGAGGTTTTGCGGGCTATGGTGCACCCAACCCCGGCGCTCCAACCGGATTTAACAATGCTCTGAGGGATTACTCCCGTGTGCTGGAGTTTGATCCTGTCTCCCTCGAGGTGGTTTGGAAATACTCCCCTGTTGAAGCCGGTTTTCTTGCCCATATGGATAATCATAACTATATTTACCGCGCGTATCGTGTTCTTTACGAGTGGGTATCCCAACTGGAAAAGCCTAGAGAGAAATCAATACCTACACTCGACAACAGCCGATTCAGGATCCCTGGATCTGAGTGTAAAAAAGAAAAGAGGGTGACCGAGGTCGAAGGTGTGCGAGGATTCAATCCGGAACCCCAGTTGTGTGTCATCACACTAGACGAATGACTCAGCATGTAACATTTCTGATGCACAGCTCCTGGAAAGCCGGAGATTGGTGTGCCCATACCTCCCCTTCCCCATGGAAATCGGTCCCCACTATAATAAACAATCCATGATGGTTTACAATGCTCCCTAGGTGTAGAACCACTTGCCTCCCAACGGAGCTAACATATAGCAAATAATCATATTGTACGAAACATCCCTTTGCCTTGGGATGAGAAAACTTCTTGACACCCCAAACTGGCTAATATATTAATAGTAAATTAATAGTAAATAAATTTTAGAGGGTTTTGCCTTATGGATTGCTTCTCACAAGTAAGAATTCTGGCGCTCGAGCAAGCCACTGTCGTCCCTTACCTGACCTACCGCTTGGCACAGGATGGCATGCAGGTGATCCGGATTGAGCATCCGCTTCACTGCGATCCGAACCGGAGAATCGGTTCCGACGTGCTGGGTGAGGAGCTGATGAACTCATATTACCTGTGCATCAATGCAGGTAAAAAGGCCATCACGCTCAATCTGGCCGATGGTGACGGCAGGGCGTTGCTGCGTTCTCTCGTCGGCAAGTCCGATGTCTTTATCACCAATCAGTTGCCACGGAACTATAGCAAGCTGGGAATAGACTATCATACCCTCAAGGAGGTCAAGCCGGACCTCGTCTGGGTGGGGGTAACCGGCTTCGGACCGGAAATCAACGAAGGGGCTTACGACCCCATCCTTCAAGCCAGATCCGGTCTCATGGAAATGACGGGTGAGCCGGAAGAAACCCCCCAGACCATAGGAATCCCCCTGCCGGACATGGGAGCCAGCGAGCACGCCTACGGCCTGATCATGAAGGCCTTGCTCGCCCGCCAACTGTCCGGCCGGGGCGAGCGCATCGACCTTTCCATGTTTGAGTCTTCTGTATCCTGGTTGACGGTCCCTATAGGCTTGAGCGCCAGTTTCGGAAAGCATGTTACCAGGAGAGGGAACTCCCACGCCTTTTTTTGTCCCGTGCATGTTTACAAGACGCGGGATGGATTCATTTATGTGGCCGTGGGCAACGATCGGCAGTGGGAGGCCCTGGTTTCTCTGGAACCTTTCCAAGAGCTCGCCAAACCGGAGTACAAGCTGAACAACGGTCGCCTTGAGAATGCGGAAAATATTCATCAAGCCATTGAGGCCGTCACAATCGAGTATTCGTCCGAGTATCTGATCGATCTGCTGAAGGGCATCACAGTACCGGTAAGTGAAATAAGAAAGATCTCCGACGTGATTCAGGACCCCCTCGTGAAAAAGCGCCTCCTGACGAGTGTCGACCCAAGGACGTCCAAGCGCTTGGTCCTCTGTCCGCCGCCCCACATGACACCCTTCCTGGAGGAAACAGGCCAGGAGCTTTCTTTTCCTCCCAGGCACGGGGAGCACAACGGAGAGGTTTACAGCGAGCTCCTGGGCTTGTCGGATTCGCAATTGGAGAAGATGCGAGCAAGAGGTCTTCTCTAAGATACTGAATACCTGAAGGATTATCAACTGAAGGTATTGAATCGGAAAAAGGACGCGACTCTCACCTCCAGGGTTTAAGGATGGGGTAAGTGCTCCTTGACTCTTACCAGTCAAGACTATATATATAAATTGGTTAGTAATAAGTTCATGGATCTCCAAGGAGCATTTAAATGGGACGTTTTGGATATACAAGTAATATGACTTTGGATGAAAAGGTGCTTATTGGAGTTGTTAGGGCATCTGAAATGTATAAAAAAAGCTCATTATTAATGCTTAAGAATTTCGGCCTTACCTTTGCTCAGTACACCGTCCTCCGAGTGCTGGTTGGTTCTGAAAACGGGACGAATTCCATAACAAATATTGGAAGTGTCATGCTTGTGTCAGGAGCCAACATGACAGGCATAGCAAAAAGGATGGAAAAAATCGGTTTGATTTTGCGGAAAAGCGATCCTACAGATGAAAGAAGAAAGTTGATTGAGATAACGCCTCGAGGAAAGCAGAAAATAAAAGATATTGAGACAGAAAAGAATAAGCTAATTGCTCATTACCTGAAAAACGTGCCTTTCGAAAACCGCCAAGAAATTCTCGAGTTTCTCAAGGTTCTAATATCAAATGGAAACGAACTAAAAAACAGCAGTGCTTGACGGCCTTTTCACGGTGACGTTAGCATCAAACCATTAACCCAATAGCGACCTGCGGGGTTCTAAACCAGTCGGGGGATGGCGGGAAAGGAACAAGAAAGTCGATTGGGATACTGAAAACTCTATCTGAGTTCGGCCACGAACTTACGTAACTCCAGTTCCAATTCCATGGCCTTTGTTGTTTCCTTGGCCACGAGGTTTTCCTGTTCCCCTGGGTCGGACGCAAGGCAGTATAGCTCGGGGCGCGAGCCCTTGAGTAAATTCAGGATAAAGCACCATTCCTTATTGGAGATCCGCCATGCCTGCTTGAAATAGCCCATGTAGGCATAGTCCCGCATCCAGTCCGTTTCGCCTCTCATCAAGGGCAGGAGGGAACGCCCGTGGATTCGAGGCGGCGGACTGATTCCAAGGAAATCCAGAACGGTTGGAAAGATTTCCGTGGTCTCGACCAAGGCATCGAAGCGCTTGCCCGAGCCTATACCATCGGGATGCCGTACCATCAAGGGAATGTGACAAAGCTCCTCATACAGACCGGGTTCGGCTTTCTTGATGTAGCCGTGCTCGCCGAAAGGCTCTCCATGATCTGTGGTGAAAATTATTAGTGAATTCTCGTACAATCCCATGGTCCGAATTTCGTCCAAAAACCATCCCACCCACCGATCACAAAGGCTGACCTTGCCCGCATATAGGTCTTTCACATGCTGCAATTCTTCGGCCGTGAGATAGGAGCCGTCACCCGGGATCGGTTGGATGAGATCCTTTCCAGAATACCCGGGATCCACGTACCACGAACGATAGGGCTCCGGAGGATCCCAAGGCTCGTGAGGGTCGAAGCAGTCCAGCCAAAGAAGGAGGTTGTCGTGCCGGTACTGTCGCTGTAGCCACGACAGGCCCGCCTTCATGACCCGAGCTACGAATGTGTCCTCCTCGGACTCCCACCAGTGGATGTTCCGGAGATATTGCTCTAACTGCTTGCGGACGGCTGCGTCCCGGGGACCGGGCTTATGGACAGCATCCACATCAACTTGGATCTTGTCATCCAAAATCCATGGATCGCCCTCGTGCCCCCGTATATGCTCTGTGTAGTCGAAACCCCGCTCGAAAGACATGGAGGGCTTGTGCAGGTGATAAACATCCGTGATCATAGCAGATGTGACCTGTTTGTTCCACAGGATCTCTGCCAACAAGACGTCCTTGGGATCCAACCGCTGCCAGCCGCGAAAAGGGAAGGTGTATCGACCTGTGAAAAATGTGGTACGGGTGGGTACAGTAGGTAGTCCTTCGGAGTAGGCCCACTCAAAGAGGGCGGCTTCCCGGGCGAACCGATCAAGGTTCGGCGTTCTAATCCAATTATTACCATAGGCTCCAAGGTAGTCCCATCGAAAGGAGTCGTTGATAATCACTATCACATTCATTATGTTCCTCCCTTCAGCGGTTGATCACAGGCAGATTTTCGAGCGCATTAGGAGCAAGGTCAAGGAGTTCACCGGCCAATCGAGTGTTCAATGCCTTGTCAAGGCCTTCACCAGGGTGATGCACTGCCTGGATGATCCCGTATACCGCCTGGCAGTTCGTCTCGTGAAAAATCAGACTATACATCCCATCCTCTTCCTTCCAGCGGATACTTCCAGTATCCGCGTATTTTGGAAGCTCTTCTTCCACCTGAGGGCCCACAATATAGCACAGTTGCGCCACAAGTTCTTCTTGGAGTTCTTCCTCATAATGCCCCGTGCCCGAAGCTGCATATAGGAAGATGCGGTATACCTCAGGCAATTCCTCCGGTTCTATCTCCAGAACAAATTCACGCTCCGAAATTCCGCAGGCCGCGACTTCTCGAATTTCCATATATTTCCCCCAGTTTTTTGTTGAAACAAACATTCAGGTTTCGGGAACAACCTCTTCGAAGATGACTGCTCCTGCACTAACCTCAGCCGGAATTATCTATTCCGGCATAGAGCTCAGTATAGGTGTGAGTTTTTCACTTGACAAATCAATAGATTTTTTATCACTATTCATTGGTTCGATAGAAAACGAGCCTTCAGTTCGCACTTATCTTGAAAAATCATCTTTAATATAATAATACTCGTAACTGACATTATCGGAACAAAATGATACCTGAAATAGGTGGCGATTTTTTTCAGTGGCTTCGCGGTTTCTTTTTTGTGGCGAGGACCGGTAGTGTGACCCAAGCGGCCCTCGAAATGGGGCGAAATCAACCCACCATAAGCCACCATATCAAGTGCCTCGAGCGCAAATTCCGCGTCATTCTTTTCGACCGCTCGGGGGGGCGCATGAAACTCACATCAGAAGGCGAGGTCTTGCTGGAGTACACACTGTCGGTGTTTGAGACTGTCAAAGCCATGCAGGCCGAACTGGTGGAAGGAGAAATCCATCCGAAAGGCCTCATCCGGATTGCTGCTACACACGCGGTGGTTCACAATTATCTTCCCTTTTTCATTACCTCTTTTCAGAATATATATCCAAAAGTGCGCTTTTTCTTGGAAGGCGGCGGTGTCGAGACAATCCTTGCAAGCGTGGGATCCGCCGAAGCGGATTTTGGAGTGCTCAACCTACAGGATACTCCTAAAGGTTTCAAGTACGTCCCTCTTTTTTCGACAACACTCAAGCTCATAGCACCCAAGAACAACCCCTTTCTCCTGGGCAAGAAGCCCACCTTAGAGACCATTGCTCGCGCTCCCTTCATATTCTTTCCTCAGACGAGCACCATAGCACCCCTGATCGAGGAGTCTTTCGCATCAAGGGGACTCGATCTGAATGTTGTACTTGTGCTCAATAACTTCAATTCCGTAAAGCGCTATGTGGCCCTTGGTATCGGCGTCTCAATTCTCGACGATTTTACCTTGTATCAGGAAGACAACGATACTTTGGACACTTTTTCCCTGCCCCCCTTTTTTGAGGTCAGGGAGTACGGGCTCCTATTCCGAAAACAAAAATACCTGTCCCCGGCGGTTAAAGCCTTCTTACGCACCATAAAGCCCGACATTTATTGATGATTTCAATATAAACTTCTGTCTTATTAATTTGAATAATCCATGTCTTTCTCGTATCTTAGTAGCCTCAAGATGATATGTTGCAGATCAGGGGGGAGGCATTATGGAAAAGGAAAGGGCTTATCATGGGCTGTATGCTATTGAGAAAACAATGCGACCGGAGCACCGCGTATTCTTGCCTCTGCTGACCGATGAGGAACGAGCGTCCCTTGAAGAGAACGTAACCCAAGAAATCATGTCACGGATCGAGACCTGGATTGGAAACAGTGAAGACATCGAACGCCTTCTGTACTGGGATCGCGGGGGCAAGTTTGAAGATCCAAAATGGAAAAAGCTTGAACCGGTCGATAAAGATACCGGGCGACTCTTTCGCAAAGCTGACGATCGGTTGAGAAAATGGAAGGCAAAGTCGGTGGAAAGCCAGCTCCGATCGGACCTCACCTTGCATAGCCAATTCAATGAGGGCCTTCTCTTTACGGGACTTGCCGGGGCCATCCGTTGCGACAAAAAAGGGAACGAGGATAAAGTGCATGGAGAATTTTTCCGGGGTATTGAGCTACGCTGTATTGGAAGCGTTGAGGAAGAAATCAATTTTGTCCGGATTGTCCCTAAAAGCAAGGATGCGTTTGAAGTCAGCTTGGGTTCCTATCCTTCAGGGAAAACACCCGGCATGCTGGTTTACAGTGGGGATTCTTACGCCCTTCTACAACTGGAAAAGCTCGTCAATCGCGATTTTACCAGTGCGGGCTGGCTGGCAACGCTTCTTGATCCTTCGGGAAAATTGGTGACCCTCGACCCCAAGGCCATACGAAAAGCGGCACGGAAAAACGCTTCCATGCCCTGCGGTGATGAACTGGTTTTGCAGGCCTTTACTCAAACTGATGACGCGGATGAGTCCATTGATAGGGCTGCGGAGGGGGTTCATTTTTTTTATGACCGTTTCGGTCTGGAAACCGAGTGTTTCAAGATAGGAAGACGCTACGGAAATTTCCACATCGTCCGCAACGACAATTTCGACCGTTTCCTCGGCGAAGGTGGCCTGTCCGCGCATCGCGGCCTGGTCCTTTTCACGGCCACCCTGACCTGCCGCCGCTGTCGCAGGGAGATCCCCTCCTTCAGAAACCTCGCCCGGGAATTCCCGGGTATAGAATTCGGGCTTGTGAACCTCGCTTCACCCCAATTCAAGTTCTACGAGCGCGTATTCGCGGACATGGGCGGGGGAGACGCGAACAAATTTCGCCACAACGCTGAGGGATCCACGCCTTTTACAATCATTTACGCTCCAAACTCTTCCGGCAGGCTGGAATTCAAGGAGTACTTTGGTACGGACAAAGCCGATGCTCCACCCTCGGAAAAGAAAGTCCAGGACATTCTGAAGCGCTACTTCCTGTGACCAAACGCACATGACCGGGGTTTTGCTTCTGGTCACCCCCGAGGATGAAAATGGAGCGAGAGAGCTTATCTTTGGGAGGTAGAGCAGGAGCGGGGC